>JBGSWN010000220.1:0-53387 GCA_041752395.1 Saprospiraceae bacterium
TAATCTTTACTGAAAATGAAAAACCACTACTTCCACGCCTCCATCTTACTCTGCCTGCTTTTCATATCTGCCTGCAAAGACGACGATGGCAACAATAACTGCAACTCCAAAGTGTATATTCCAGAGAGCCAATTGAGTTGGCTACCCTACTATAAAGCAACGGGAGAGGCGACTGAAAACAATTTTATTACGCTAGAAAATGACACCGTATATCTCGTACCACAAACTTTGCTGTTCCAAAATACAGCGCTAGATTCTGCAAACTGGAAATTGGTTTATGTGACAGATGGATTCGAAAAGGAAGCTTATGAGGGATGCCCCAATTACCAAAAAACAACCTACACACTGTATAACAATGACTTGAGTCAGCATATCGATATTGGATTTTCCCACCAATTATCCGGAGACGGCACCAACAACGGCAGCAATACTTATGTGCCGGTTATAGCAGTTTGGGCTTGTGACACAAAAGGAGAGAACAATGAAGGCTTATTGTATGGCGATTGCCTCGGGACTTCGTTCAACGTGGATGGGTTAAGGCCAACGACCCACGTCACCAAACTCGACACTTTCAGTACCCTTTTTTCCACCTACAATGATGTGTTTTATGCAACGGTCAACCAAAATGCCAGCATCAATTACAATTTCTATTTGGCCAAGGACCATGGCATCATTGCTTATGAAAAAAACGGTGTTCTTTGGTCATTGGTGGAATAATCGGTTGCTTCAATTTTTTGTCAAGTGATATGGTATAGTAAAATCTACTTAGGATTCCACCTCGGATTTGGTGGATAAAAGCGGATTTATCCGCAAGCACAGCAAAATCCGTTCTCATCCGCTCAATCCGCAGGCCAATCCTTCTCATTCGGCAGACGCCGACACCCACAACTACTTCGCCCCCAACGTATCCGGCAAGTAATGATACCCCAAATACGCAATCTTCCACGCCCCATTTTCCTTTTCGAGGATACGGGTTTCGAGCGACTTGCCGAGGAACTTCCGGGTGTCCTTTTCATAGGAATTTTGCTCGAACGTGTACCACGCCATGTCCTGGCCGATTCGGAAGTTTTCGTTGGAGCGCTCCTCCGTTGAGCCTTTCCAAAGGGTCTCGTTTGCGTCGAACTGCTTTTTCTTCTCCGCTTTCAGAGACTCAAAGCCAATGTTGGAAGTGACTTTTTCGGGGAAGCCCTCCCAATAGCCAAACTTGCGGAAGGCGGGCGATTCGAGGTAAGTGCTTTTCCAAGCCTCGAAGTCCTGCTTATAGTAGGATTCCGTTTCCTTGGCAATGACCGCTTGGATGGCCGCCTTCTCTTTTTCAAAATCAACGGTGGGTGCTGCCACTGGCACTGGCGGTTGTTGGCTGCAATTGGCAAACATGCTGCTGAGCACAAAAAGGAAAATCGCTTTTTTCATTTGATAAAAATTATTGAGTGAAAGTTGTAAATACTACGCTTTTACACTTTACCTCACCCCGTGCATCTTCTTCCGAATAAACGGTGCAAAAACCACCGCAACAACAGCTATTGCCAGCGATATACCCGTCAGCATCCAGAAGAAGTAACTGATGCCTTTTTCATCGGCAATCTTGTCCACGTTCTCGCCAAACTTCGCAGCGCCTTTCATACCGATGGCCACGGCCAGGTACCAGATACCGAACATGACCGCAATCATGCGAGGAGGCACGAGTTTACTGACATAGGAAAGACCAACCGGGGAAATACACAACTCGCCCATGGTATGGAAAAGGTACACCAATATCAGCCAAACCATGCTGACCGAGGCTGTCTTAGCGCCTGGCTCGATGCTGCTGGCACCGAAGGCCACGAATGCCATTCCGATGGCAAGAAAAGTCATGCCGATGGCATACTTGACATTGGCGGTTGGGTTGTACTTGCTTTCCCACCATTTGGAGAACAGCGGCGCCAGACTGATAATGAACAAGGAATTGAGCGTGGAGAACCAAGAGGCAGGTACTTCCAGTGTTTCTTGCCCAATCTGGTTTTTCAGCATCCAAAAAGCGATGCCCCAGATGATGACAAAACTGGAACCAAGTATGATATTGGCGACAGCGTATTTCTTGAAAGTTTGCTGAAACAATTTGAAGAGCACCCAAGTGATGATGCCAAGTGGAACAAGCGTCATCAGAGAGTTCACCACCTTGAAAGTAGTGCCAGCGCCGCCCTCCAAAATCCGGTTCGTGTAGTCTCTGGCGAAGATGGTCAGCGTGCCGGGCGACTGCTCGAAAATGGCCCAAAAGAAGATGACCAAAATCGCAAAAAACGTGACCGCAATCATCCGGTCACGGGTCACGGTGGAGTACTTCGTGATGCGGTAACCCAGCAGGCCAATGAACAAGACCAAGGCCAATAATATCGTGAAATTATTGCCGGAAAGACCAAGCACCGTAAAGTCGAAGATGTTGACAGCGCCATTCGTAATAATCTTGGCAGGCTCGAAAATTATCCAAGAAAGTCCGAGTACAATCATCACAGCAATCAGCACTAATTGTGGGGTGGTGAATGGATTTGGCTTGTCGCCGTCCAATGCAGCGGTTTCTTCTTCAGCGTTCTTTTTCACGGGTTTTAGGCCAATGTCACCGAAGATGCTTTGCGCCAGCCAAAACTGCAACAGACCAAAAAACATGAAGATACCAGCCAAGCCAAAGCCCCAGCTCCAACCTACCCGCTCGCCCAAATAACCGCAAAGCAAGATGCCGAAGAATGCACCAGCGTTGACACCCATGTAGAAAATGGTGTAGGCGCCGTCCTTCTTTTGCGGGTGGTTTTTGTACATTTCTGAGATGATGGACACCATGTTTGGCTTGAAAAAACCGTTGCCAAAAACCAGTGCCGCCAATCCCAAATAAATGGAAACGGTGGTCTCAATCGCCATCAGACCATGCCCGATGGTCATGAGCAAAGCGCCGATTACGACCGCCCAACGATACCCGATTTTCTTGTCGGCGAAATACCCGCCCATCATCGTGGACAGATAAACCAAGCCCACGTAGGAACCGAACAAGGCCATCGCTTGCTCCCTGCTCCACTCCCAGCCACCATTCATCAAGGAAGAAGTCAGGAACATCACCAGCAAGGCCCGCATCCCGTAAAAAGAAAAGCGTTCCCACATTTCGGTGAAGAAAAGGACAAACAATCCGGCGGGGTGGCCGATGACCATGTTTTTAAAGAAATGGTCAGTGCCGCCGGTTGACGACTTTGAAGCATCGTTATTCATACTCGTGGGTTTACTTGATTTTAGTTGAAAAATTCGGTGTAAAAAAGACCTTCCAAGTTTTCGAAACTTGGAAGGTCTGCTGCTTCGGTAGCAGCTACTGGGCAAATGTAACAAGTGCGGCTACATTTTCTTGTTTTGTATTTAAGTTTTGTAAGCTTTAAGGTAATCCCATCGCCGTGCGTATTTCCACCCCAAAACCCTAACTTCGCCCCACTTTAAATTCAATGCATGGGCTACCAACCACCTGAAATCAGAAAAGTAAACATCATCCGCTACGTGACCCCACTGCGGGAAGGCGGCTCGCTGCCCGCCATCGTGGAGGCGGACGATGGCTTTCTGTACGTCGCCAAATTCCGGGGAGCTGGGCAAGGCACGAAGGCGCTGATTGCCGACCTGATTGGCGCCGAACTGGCCCGTGCCGTTGGCCTGAAAATGCCGGAACTCGTGCTCGCCGACCTCGACGAATCCTTTGGCCGCACTGAACCGGACGAGAAAATACAAGACCTCTTGAAGTTTAGTACGGGCACGAACCTTGGCGTCCACTACCTCTCCGGCGCTATCAGCTTCGACCCGGTAGTGAACCAAGTTGACGCCACGACCGCCTCTAAAATCGTGTGGCTGGACGCCCTGCTGACCAACGTAGACCGCACCGCCAAGAACACCAACATGCTCATCTGGAACCGGGAACTTTGGATGATTGACTTCGGCGCTTGCCTCTATTTTCATCACAGTTGGGACAATTGGGAGCAGTCGTCGCTGTCGCCTTTCGGCAATATCCAATCGCATGTATTGCTTGCGCAAGCCAGCCAACTGGACGAAGTGGACGAACCGCTGAAAGCCATCATCACGCCCGAACTGTTGTCCACCATCCTTCGCAGCATCCCGGACGATTGGCTGAACGGCCACGGAACGCCAGACGAAATGCGACGGGTATATCACGAGTTTCTTACACGGCGCATCGCCGCATCCAATATCTTCGTAAAAGCAGCCCAAGATGCAAGAGCGACACTTATTTGAATATGCGGTCATCCGGGTCATGCCACGGGTGGAACGGGAGGAGTTCCTGAACGTGGGCGTCATTTTGCTTTGCAAAAAACAGGGCTTTTTAAAGGCGCTTTACGAAGTAAATACCCAGCGTTTACAGGCACTTTGTGCTGATTTTGACTTGGAAGAATTGACGGCTCACTTGGCTTCACTTGCCCGTATTGCCGCAGGCGACCCAACCGCTGGGGCTATTGCAAAGTTGGATGCTGCAAGCCGTTTCCGTTGGCTTACGGCGCAGCGCAGCACGGTGGTGCAGTCCTCGAAAGTGCATCCCGGCCTCTGCGAAGACCCGGCGGGGATGTTGGAGCGGTTGTTTCGGGAGATGGTGCTGTGACTTCCTACCTAATTTAAAGACTCAAATCATGATTTGAGACCTGTTTGCCCTGATTTGAGCCACATGGCAATTGATTTGAGGCGCACAGCCGAAGCCCCTACCTCACTTTTGTGATATTATTTTTAAACTTAAAATCAATATCATGAAAAATCTGAATCCTCTGTTTTCAAAACTTTCCTATTTCAAGCTTTCCTTTTGGAAGCCCTTTCTCACGGTGTTACTGCTATTTGGATTCGCCCAAGCATCCATTATCGGACAAACAAAAATCTCTGCCGATGCCATTCTTCAAAAAATTGACCGGGAAGAAGCGGTCGAGATTACCGATGCCGTCATCACAGGTGACCTAGACTTTACGAAGCTCGAAAAAAAATACAAGGGCGGTTCGTATGGGGTAAGGGTAGGTATGGTGAAAGAATTTTACGGCAAACTAAAATCGCCGCTAGTGCTGAAAAACTGCACGGTGAAAGGCGACGTAATCACTCGTAGCGACGAAAAAACACCTGGGGTGCTCAAGGAATATTTCACCGCTTTTGATGCAAACGTTGTTTTTGAAAACTGCCGCTTTGAGGGCAACCTGTCTTTTGAGCAGTTGACTTTTCAGGAGGGAATTACCATCAGGAACTGCGTTTTTGAGGAAAATCTGGCGTTTGAAAATGTACATTTTGCCAAGCCGCCGATGATTTCAGGCAATGACTACAAAGGCAAACTGGTCATCGAAAAAACAAATTGGTCGGAGAAAACGGAGCAGCTCATCCCACCGCCACCGAAGGACGAAAACGTAGTGACCTTCACCATCAAAAATTCCTCCTTGCAAACTATCTACTTCAAATTCGGGAAAAACACTTGGAATGTATCACCATTGGGCAGTTCCGGCATCACCACCTCCAAAGGTGAAGGAATCTACTTGGTGAAAGATGGTAAAAAAGACCGTTTACTGTTTACGGCTTCCGCCGAATATGATGGTAAGACAGTGGATATCACCAAACTTTAAACCTTGACCGTAGCAACAAATTCCGAAGGAGAAATACCCGTCTTTTTTTTGAAAGCCCGATTAAAAGTGGCTTTGCTGTTGAAACCGCACTCGAACGCCACCCCGAGCAGTGACAAATGCTCGCTGCCGGGAGTGGTGAGTTTTAATTTCACGGCCTCCACCCGGTACTCGTTGATAAAATCATTAAAGTTCTTGCCAAAACTGGCATTGATGATTTTGGAAAGTTGGCCTGCCGTCGTATTGAATTGTGCGGCGAGGTCGGCCAAAGAGAGGTCGGCGTTCAGGTATGGCTTTTCAGTTTCCATAAAAGTAATTAGGGAAGCTTGCTGGGTTTTAATTTCCTCATTTTCTTGTGATTTTTCGAGTATAGGCTCTTCTATTTTTGGCTCAAAATACAGCGCAGCTTGTTGCCGTTCCGCCATGCCAGAATAATACCCAGCTATGCTCAAATAATAAATCAAAATGCCAAGAAAAAAGAAGGAATACCAATCTTGTATATAGCTCAATGGTTCGTCGGCTAATAATCCTACAATATCAAAACCAAGCCATAAAAATTGACCTAAAATATTGGCAATGAGGAAGTTGCGAAGCCAACTGAATTTTATTTTTTCTGTGTCTGAAAAATTATCAAGGATATATCGCTGGTATTTTTGAAATAGCTTTAATGTGATAACAAGGTAAGCAAAGACCGATGTATATTCCAGATATTGCCACAAATGGTCGAGCAAACCGAGGCCAGTGTCCGACAGTTTTCCTTGGGTATTGAAGAACTCGGGAAGTGGCTCGCCGGAGACCCAATGGTTCAGGACAATATCAACAAAAAAGACGCCAAAATTGCGGAGCAACCAAAGCCCCTCTGGCAGAAAATGCCACCAATCTTTTCTTTGAAAACGGAAATCGTGATTAGTTAAACAACGGAAATAAAAGTAAATCAATGGCCCAACAGCAAGCCAATGTTTAAATGGCATATAAAACAGGAAGGTCGTGTGCCAATCATGGATGTCGTACCAATTTGCGAAGCCGAGCATCCAATTTGTTACTTGTAAGGTATAAATCAACAAAAGAACGGCCAATAGCTTGTCTGAAAAACGTTCTTGCCAAAACCCTCGCCATAATAGCAGCACCGTGAACAATAGCCCCTGCACGAAAGCTGGCAAAAGCAAAGAACTATATTGGTTAAATTCAAAAAGCATGGCGAAAGGTAAGGTTAATTTATTGGCGTTGTCAACACAAAGAAAGAGATTCAGTTCATAAATACGATACCTTCCAATCGCAAAATAAGCCGTTATAATTTCGACAAAATTGCCACCACTTCTTCCTGATAACTCCGCCCAATCGGCAAAGTCATTTTTCCAACCTCCACTTCCGTCATCGTATATGCCTCGATTTTATCCTTTGCAACCAAGTAGGAACGGTGAATACGCAGTAAATTTGGGTCATTCAAATATGCCTCGAACTCTCCCAATTGAAACCTCGTCACCACGGTTTTTCCATCAATTTGAACGATTTTCACATATTCTTTCAAACTCTCCACATATAGGATTTCATCGTTGAAAACCTTGACTTGGCGCTTGTTTTCATTGAAAAAACGAAATGTTCGTGAGGGGTGATTAGAAATTAGTGACTGGTTGGGGAACTGCTTTATTCCTACTTCCAACTTATTCACCGCAGCGAGAAAACGGGGGAACCCAAACGGTTTGAGCAGATAATCCACCACATTCAACTCATAACCTTCGAGGGCATACTGGTGGTAGGCGGTGGTGAGGATGACTTGGGGCAATTGTTGAAGTGTTTTAAGGAAATCCAAGCCTTTCAGTTTGGGCAAATGGATGTCAAGAAAAAGTACGTCCACTTGGCTGTTTTTCAAAAAATCCAATGCAGCCAAAGCATCGCCGCAGGCACCAACAAACTCCAACGTCGGCACTTGCCGAATGAATTCCTCCAAACCTTCAGCGGCTAGTGGTTCATCTTCGATAACGAGGCAGCGCAATTTTAACATTGAGTTATTGGGTTACTGAGTTATTGAGTGAAATTTTCAAGTCGGCACTAAACGTATCTCCTTGACTGTCAATGGTCAAATCATGTTCCGGGTAGAGCAGTTCCAGTTGCCGCTTCACATTTTTCAGGCCAAGCCCGTCCTTGATTTCGGCATCTCCAACCGACTTGGCATTTTCTACCCGGAAGTCAAGTCGGCCATTTTTTACCTTCAAAAAAATGCGCACCCAAGCCTCGCCACGGCTCTCGGAAGCCCCATGCTTGAAGGCATTTTCTACGAATGGCAACAGCAAAAGTGGCGAAATTGCTTGGCTTTCGTCATCCACTTCCACTTGAAAATCGGCCTGAAGCCGCTCACCATAACGCAACCTCTCCAGCTCCAAATAGTCCCGAATCACCTTTATTTCCTGCGAAATCCGAATGCTCGGCGTGGCACATTCGTAGAGCATGAACCGCAGCATATCCGAGAGTTTAAGGATGGCGTCAGGGGTGTCTTCACTGCGCTTTCGGGCGAGGTGGTAAAGATTATTCAGGGTGTTGAACAGGAAGTGAGGGTTGGTTTGCGAGCGCAAAAAACTGAGTTCGGATTGCAGTTTCTCCTCCACCAACTGCCGCTCCCGCTCAGCGGCGATTTGCCGGAGGCGAAAAAATTTCAGCGCCGATGCCACGCTCAACAGCAGCAAAATATCAATGGAAGACCAAAGGAAACGAAAAAGTTTTCGGGCAAATGTGGCCACAGGCTCTGGCGACGAAACTTGGTAAACATGCGGATAAATGACCTCCATCCAAAGCCATTGGCTGAATAGCGTGGCCGCCATGGTCACCACGGCAAGTGACAGCAGCAGCTCGGTCAAATTCTTGGTGCGGAAATACCTCGGCACCAACCAATACAGCACAAAATAGGTCGTCGGAACTTTGAACGCCAGCACCAACAGCTCCGCAGAGTAGCCCAGCAACATCCGGTCACCAAAGCTCAGATGGGCATAGGAAGTGCCCGACAACGGTGCGTTCAAATAGCCGTCGTAAAGGCCGTAGGCCAGCCAAAATGCCAAGTGCAGCAGCGCTCGTTGTTGTTTCATGCGGGCAAATTTCGCAATAATTGCCTTGTCCCGCTGCCCGATATTCCGAACAGCGTTTTGCGCCGTACGAAAGGCGTTTTGCTTCGCAAAATGCTGTTTGTAGGCAGCAGGCCGCCGTTTTTACCATATTAAAATGGCGAAGCGCCCAGAAAACTAGGTTTGACCAAAATTTAATTTGAAATGAAAAAATTAACTACCCGACTAATTTTTTTGCTGCTCGTCAACCACAGTTTTGCGCAGCCACTCTTTCAAAAAATAACCACTGGCCCGCAGGTTTCCATGCCTTCCGACAGCCGAAGTGTCAATTTTGTGGACGTGAACAACGATGGCTGGGACGACCTCTTCATCAGCAATGGAACACAGGCTGGTGCCGTGAATTTCCTTTATCTCAACGATGGAACAGGCAATTTCACCGCCGTAACCAGCGACCCAATTGTCTCAGATGCCAAGCCTTTCGACGGTGCGACTTTCGCCGATTTTGACAACGATGGAGACCTTGATTGCTACGTGGTGACGTGGTACGGCGTGAAAAATTTCTTGTATTCCGGCAATGGCGACGGTAGTTTTAGCTACCTCGGCAGTGCGGCGCCGTCCAATGTCAGCACTTACTCCGAAACAGCCTCTTGGGGCGATTATGACAATGACGGTCTGCTCGACCTCTACCTGACCAATTCAGATGGCGGTTTTAAAAACCAGTTGTTTCACAATGACGGGGGCCAAACTTTTTCACAAATAGCTGTTGGAGCGCAGGTAAATGATACAAATAGCTCACGTTGCGTCAATTGGGTGGATTATGACAACGATGGCTACCTTGATATTTATGTGTCCAATGAATCGAATCAAAAAGATGATTTGTACCGGAATTTGGGAAATGGTAATTTTGAAAAAATCACCAATGGCGCACCCGGGCAGACCAACAGCAGCAGCATGAGCAGCAGTTGGGGCGATGTGGACAGTGATGGCGACCTCGACCTTTTTGTCTCAAATTCTGGTTTTTATGCTCCGCAAAACAACCAGCTTTTCCTGAACCAAAACGGCTCGTTCACCCCAGTGACCACGGGCGATTTAGTCACAGATGGCGGTTGCTCCTACGGTTCAAATTTCGGGGATTATGACAATGATGGCGACCTAGACCTTGTCGTCAGCAACGGCTTTTGCAACGGGAACATCGTCAATTTTTTGTACCAAAATGATGGCACAGGCAGCTTCACTCGTGACCTCGCCAGTGCCGAGGATTTGAGCACACCATGCAGCTACGGCGCAGCTTGGGGCGATGTGAACAACGACGGTTTTCTCGACCTCGGCATCGCCACCTGCAAGAACACCAACGCCTCGCCGCTGCCCAACAACCTTTTTTACCTCAACAATGGCAACAGCAATAACTGGCTAAAAATCAAGCTGACAGGCACGACAAGCAACCGCTCGGCCATTGGCGCTCGGGTTTGGGTAACTGCCAATATCGGCGGGCAGTCGGTGATGCAAATGCGGGAAATCAGCGCCCAATCGGGATACTGCGGACAGAACAGTTTGACGGCTCATTTTGGCCTCGGCGATGCGGAAAACGTGGCGGAAATCAGGGTAAAATTATTGGGTGGGCAGGATACAACTTTCAGCAATATTGATGCAAACCAATTGCTAGAAATCACAGAGAATCAAATGCCGAATACTACGCAATCTGTTGAAAACGAGGCTTTTGTGGTCAATTCTTTTCCAAATCCGGCAACTGATTCTTTCACCGTTTCTGTAAAAAATTCAGAGCCAATTCCATCCCTCCAGCTTCGTTTGAGGGACAGTGCTGGGCGAATGGTTTTTGAAAGAAAATATGAAAAAATGACAGGCGATTTCAAGGCCAATTTTTCAAAAAAGCAACTCGGCATGGCCGATGGGTTGCACTACCTGACCGTGGAAATCGGTGATGTTTTACAAACGGTTTTGATAAAGTGATTTTGAAAAGAACACCATTCAATTTGTTATTTAAAAATTTTTTCGAAGGATAATTTTGAAGAAAAACCGAACTTCACCATTAAACCCTGTGCAAAAAAGCCAGTCTCACCCCTCATTCGGCAACAAAATTCAAAATTTACCAACATGAAAAATCACATCAAAATCTTTATCCTAAGCTTATCGGCAGTGTTTTTTGCCGCCAATTTCGCCGCTGCGCAAGATGCAGAAGACTCCGGCCTGCCTGGCGAGAATTTCAGCTTGGAAGGTGCACTTGAACTTTTCAAAAAAGCCGATTCGCCAGAGGCTTTCGAGAAAATGTTGAACGACGAAGCCAACCACGTCAACAACCTTGACCTCAATGACGACAATGAGATTGACTATATTCGAGTAGTGGACAACATGGACGGCGACGTCCACGCCATCGTACTGCAAGTGGCCGTGAGCGAGGACGAGTCGCAGGACATTGCCGTCATTGAAATTGAAAAAACAGGCAGCGATGAGGCCATTTTGCAAATTTTGGGTGACGAAGATGTCTTCGGTGACGAGACCATTGTCGAACCTTTCGAAGGAGCGGCCAGTGAAAATGGAAAGAATGGGCCACACGTCACGGTTGAACGAGTGGTGGTCAATGTTTGGGGCTGGCCGAGCGTTCGGTTTGTGTATGCACCGGGCTACCGTGCGTGGGCTTCGCCCTATCGTTGGAGGCATTATCCGGTCGGGTTTTCGCCTTGGCGTCCGCATCCATTCCATGTTTGGCATCCTTTTGCCGTGAGCTATCGCCCTCATTATCATGTAGTTACAACGCATCGGGTTGTTCGGGCACATGCCGTTTATGCACCAAGGAGGGTCGGCTCAAAGACAGTCCACACCCGCACAACGGTGGTAAAGACCAGAAAAGGAACAGTAAAAAAAACGACAACGACCAAGACGAGAAGAGGCCCAGGCGGTAATGTGAAAGCACAAAAGAAAACGACAACCGTTCACGGAAGGAAGCGGGGTTGATATTGAAATGAAGGAATTTTCTCTGTCATTGTCTTTGTCTTGTCCTAAAAAAGCGGTCGGGTTTGTTCCCGGCTGCTTTTTTTTCGTTCGCTATTTCTGGATAATGTACAGTCACAGTTGCCATTTACAGCATCTTCCGAATGCGGCGCAAGATATTTGTCCTTTGATGTGCCAAAACCGAGACTTAATGCCAGAACATCACCATTTTTGGCCTTATCAATTCTAAAACTGCATGTCTGTAAAAACATTTTGCGACTTCTTGGTCATCGGCGGTGGTGCTGCGGGCTTCTTCGCCGCCATCCGAGCTGCCGAGTGCAACCCCAAATTCAAAGTCGTTATCTTGGAAAAAGGGCGGGATGTTCTCCAAAAAGTAAAAGTCTCCGGCGGCGGAAGGTGCAATGTCACCCATGCCTGCTTCGACCCTCGGGAACTCGTCAAGCACTACCCACGGGGCAGCAAGGCACTGCTCGGCCCGTTCAGCCGCTTCCAGCCCGGCGACACCATCGGCTGGTTTGAGCAACGGGGTGTAAAATTGAAAATCGAGGAAGATGGCCGTATGTTTCCCGTCACCGACAACTCACAAACCATCATCAACTGCCTCCTTCACGCTGCCGAAAAAGCCGGGGTGCAGGTGCTCACAGGTGAAAATGTCCAAGAGGTTTCACCGCCAAAAACGCCCGGCGGCCTTTGGTTGGTCGCTTCGCAAAGCGGCACCGTTTTTCATACCAAAAAGCTCATGTTTGCCACAGGAAGCAGCCCCCGCATCTGGGAAATGCTTCGTGAATTGGGTCATAAAATCGTGCCCGCCGTCCCCTCCCTTTTCACCTTCAACATCAAAGACCCAAGGCTCGCTGGGCTGATGGGTCTCTCTGTCCCCTCCGCAGCTGTGCGGGTTTTGGGTGAAAAACTGACGGCCACTGGCCCACTCCTCATCACCCACTGGGGCATGAGCGGGCCTGGCATCTTGCGCCTCTCTGCTTGGGGCGCCCGCATTTTGGGCGAAAAAAAATACAATTTCGACATCGAGGTGAGCTGGCTGAACTACTCGGCAGAGGAAATGGCCGAGGAACTTGGCGAAACAAAATTGACTTTTTCAAAAAAACTGGTCGCTTCGCAAAACCCCTTCCCTACCCTGCCCCGCCGACTCTGGGAAAGCCTTGTGGCGGCCTCCGGCATCCCCGCCGACCTACGCTGGGCAGACCTCTCAAAGGAAAAATTGCGCAAGCTGGCCACTGAATTGGGCGCTGGCAAATATCACGTCAGTGGCAAAAGCACCTTCAAAGAAGAGTTCGTGACCGCTGGCGGCATTGACCTGAACGAGGTGAATTTCAAGACTTTTGAAAGTAAAATCCATCCCGGCCTCCATTTCGCTGGCGAGGTACTCGACATTGATGCCATCACCGGCGGCTTCAATTTTCAGGCCGCCTGGACAGGTGGCTGGCTGGTTGGTTCGTCCTTAAATGAAACGACCGGATGAGGTTGAACCCATCCGGTCGCTTTTTATTTATGATGTATGATTTCAGATGTATGATTTATGATTTGGTAGAACCAACAAGCCCAAAATCATACATCATGCATCAAATAAATCTGAAATCATAGATTCTATTGTACAATCACATTATCCACCCTAAAAGTCCCAGTTTGCCCACCAGGGCCACTGCCGACATACTTGAATCCGATGGCTACTTTTTGGCCAACATAAGCGGAGAGGTCAATATCGCCAGAGAAAACCCACTCGTTGTCCACATTGACCGAGCCAGCAATTGTAGCACCGCTAAGTTGCGTCCAAGTTGCAGCCGTTGGGTCGCATTTGAAATTGTTGGAAACCCAAACAGTGAGGCCATCGTGGGTGTAAAATGCTTTCGCTGTTTCAAAAGAAAGTGTCATCGGGCTAACAATGTCCACCAACGGCGTTACCATCCAAGACTCCATGTTCGGGCTAGTATCGTTGAAAGAGGTAGCCTGTGCATAATCGTTTCCACTGAAGTTTTTATAAATCCAAAACCTTGCACCTTGCACAGCACTGGTTGTCCAACCAACTTCAGTAATCGTCGCATTCAGTGCACCACCCGTGAAATCTTCAGATAAAAAACCAACCGTTGGAGCTGTGACACCCGTACAAGGATCAGTTGGCCCAACTCCTCCCCCTGTGCCAAATTTCACATTGTCCACTCGATAGGTGCTGGTTTGGCCACCAGGTCCGCTGCCGGTGTAGTGAAACCCAATAGCTACTTTTTGCCCAATAAAAGTTGATAGGTCAACATCTCCCGAAGGTATCCAAGCATTGCTAGGACTACTTGAAATTGCCAAAGTTGCGTTTAGCGTTTGCCAAGTCGCCGTAGTCGGGTCGCACTCAAAATCCTTTGAAATCATGGCGGTGAAACCATCGTGATTATTGAAGGCAGTAGCGGTTTCAAAAGTCAGTATTTTATTGGTCGCTGTAACATCAACCCTTGGCGACACCAGCCAGATGTCCATTTCTGGCGATGTATCATTAAAGGCCGTAGCCTGAGCGTATGTGTTTTGGTCAGTATTAAAATATTTAAACTGCCAACTACGAGTTCCTTTCAGGATGATATTTGACCAACCTGCAAGGTTTACAGGGTCGTTGTTTACACCTGATTCAAAATTCTCGTCCACACCTGCCACCACTGGCACTGGGCCATTTGCACAAGGGTCTGGTCCTACCGGCCCACTGCACCGTGCGCCATTCAATTGCACATCGTTCATGTTACGAACGATGAACTGGAGGTCGTCCCTGAAAATCTGGAGAATCCCCGTCAAAGTACCGCCGCCAGCCGGAAGCTTTACCCCGGCAAATTCGGCGTAGCCACTGGTACGAACCAACAAAGCCAGGCCATTGCAGTCTTGCAAATCCCGGTTATAAGTGGTACGGGTCACTGGGTCAGCGAAACCCAATGAAGTATCTGCAAGGGAGAACTGAACATTGGTCACTGTCACCAAGGTGTTCACGTCATCGAATGTCAGTTCGCTGATTTGCCTAACTTTAGGCACTGGCGGCGTCGCCGATTTCGCACCCCGAACCAAGTGGTCACTCACTTTTATGATGTTACCAAGCTGCCCATCATCCGTGATGAAGCCACCCAATTGGTAGAGGTTGTTGTAATCGCCAATCACGAGGCCCTTGCATTTGATATAAATCTCACGTCCTATTGGATAAAGCGTGTAGCTGTCTGTGGTTTCGATTTTCACCATGATACCACCCGTCTCATCCTGGATGACGAAGGCTTGGTACAGGTTCCCGCTAGCATCGTCAGCCACCACAGTTGCTTTGATAATCCAGTCTTCGGTAATTGTCTCCAACTGGCCTATCGAGTGCAGCGCTTTCACTTGCGCAATGGTCGCATTGGCCGTCAGGCCAGGGTCAGTGCCGTCGGTAGGTGGCTGGTCGAAATCTTCTTTCAAACAGGCATTGAACACGACGCCAAGAAATAAAGTCGGGAGAAAAAATTTGATTAAGTTCTTCATTATCAATGAGTTGATTGTTGGAATATTTTATTGTTGAATTGTTGAATTGCTAGATTGTTGTCGGGTAACGGGTAACAATAAAACAATTTAGCAATCCAACAATTATCATCTTTTAAAACCTCAGCGCTCCCAACAGGAAGAAGTTGGTGCCGTAGGCATAAAAATACCGGGGTGCAAAAAGGTTAATACCTTCGTCAAAATCGGCCCTGTCAAAACGGAGTTGCTCGAAGCCCCCTGTTCTGAAAGTGGCATTCAATAAATTGGTGACGCCGCAGGTCAGGCTAAAAAATATGTCATCGTTAACTTTAAACGACTTATTGGCAAAAAGGTCAACGGTATAAGCACTCGGAAGGCGCTCTTGGTCAATCTTGCGGTCGTAGTTTGCATCGCCAACTTGGTCACCAAATACTGCATCGGTGGTGCGACGGTAGGGGTTCACGTCAATATAATTACGGTCAAAATAGTTGACGGTAACACTGGCGGACCAAAACTTAGGTGAACGATACTCCAGCGTTCCACTGTAAGCCGTTTGTGGCGTACTTGGCAGGTAGAAGTTCTTGAGATAAGACTTGCCACGGTTTTGTATCACGCCGTCATCGTCTATCACAAAGATGGCGTTTGGACGGGAAGTGTAAATATACTCACCCACCGAAGCCACGCCAGTAAAGGAAAGCGTTGGTGAAATCTTGTATTGCGCAGCAACTTCCACCCCTGCATGGCGCTTGTCGGTCCCTATCAAAATACTAGTTCCGAAGCCACTGACATCGTCATCGAGGAAAAAACGGTTCACCTTCAGCCCATTTTTGAACTCCGTAAAAAAGAACGTCGCACGGCCTTTCAGCCGAGGGGACCGGATTTGGTAACCAACCTCCCCGCTGTAAATTTCTTCGCTAGTCAGTCCCGGTACTAGCTGGTCACGGTTTCGGGCTGAGACGTAGGCATTTCGGATATCGGGCGCACGGTTCACGTATGCCCCGTTGGCATAGAGGTAGTTGCGACCATTGATTTTATAAGTGATGCCGCCCTTGCCAGAGTAGTTGAAATAGTTTTGTTTTTCAGAGTCGCCGAAAGAGGTGTTTGGATAGCGGCCATTCCGATAATTGCCCGTGCGCCAGAAAGATGTGTTGGTTGCCTCCCCAGCCACAAAGCAGTCAATCCGCCCGAAAGTAAAAAGTCCTTGAAGCCAAGCCCCGCTGCGACGGCCCGTGATGTCATAATCCCAACGGTAAGTATCGCCCTGCCGCACGATTGGGTCAGGGTTGTTCAAATCGAACTCCGGTGACTGCCCAGGCAACGGTGTATCCAATGCAAAGCGGTCCACATTTACAAAGTAGTCGCCGCCCAGCAAGTCTTCCACTTTGGCGAAATAATGTGTTTTTTCCTGTTGGAATTGCATGCCAGCGTTGATGGTCAGGTGGTCGCTCAGGATGTTTTGATAAATCGTATTGCCGCTCAATCGGTTGAGGTCAGAGCGCTGGTCACCCAGAATAATTTGCGACATATTGCCAGCCGTGCCATTGAAAGACTGCCCATTCAGGCGGTTTCCTTCGTAAATCTCATCCCACTGTACTTGGAGCAGGTCGGGGTTATTGCGGTAGATTTCTGCCACTTGGTCGGCAACGGCTTGGCCGCCATTTCCTGGTTTTGCATAGTAGCTGGGCAATTTACGGTAATAATCAGGGCGGGGGTCGGGAGCGTTGAACCAGTCGAGTTGTGTACGTCCGTAATGGCCCGTCATGTAACCAACGGCAGTCGTGAGTGTTGACTTTTCGCTAATGGTCCAATCATGACGCAACACCCCAAAAGGTTGGTGTGCATCCACTACCCTGGCATCCCGCTTTCGGCCATTTTGGTAGCCCCAGTTTGGATTGTAAAAATTAGTGCCAGCCAAATCGTTCATTTCCTGCACAGCCGGGCTTTGAGCACCCCTGCGCACGGGTGAACCAATCACCGTGAGGTTCAGCATGTGCCTATTGTTCAGCTTCTTATCTATTGACCCGAAGTAGGACCAAGCATCGTAGAAAGTGCCCGGCACATAGCCCTCTTCCGCCCAGCGCCGGCTGCCTGAGAAAGAAAAGGCCCAACCGTTCGCCAGCATCCCGGTGTTCCAAGTGGCCATGATTCGGCCCGCATAGGAGCGGTTGCCGTACATGTAAGAAACCCGTTTGCCCGTGCGTTGCTCACTGGCACGGGTATCTATTGCGGCAGCACCACCAATCCCACCGAAACTGTAAGCTGACGGGCTGAGGTCAATGGTGCTTTCCCGGTTGCGGGTCACGTCGTTCAGACCACCCCAAGCGCTCCAATAAACGGAGCCTGTTTCGAGGTTGTTTACCAAAATACCATTGAAAAGCGTGGGTGTTTCGGCGTCGTAGCCCCTGATTTCAAAGCCGCCTGAGCTTAGGTTGAAGGAGGCTGCATTTACAAAGGGGTCACGTGAAGCGGAAAGGATACCGGAGATGTTCTGTTCTCCTCGGGCACCTTCATCATCGCCAGAGAGCGAGATGATTGGGATTCGGTCTTCATCGGTCACGAAATCCTTGGCGCTTGGTTCATGTGAAAGTTTTACTGTTCCAATATCCACCTTGGTTTGGCGGTTTTTCAGTTCGACCGTTTTATCGAAGGACAAAAAGCCTTCTTTGTAAAAAGAGACGACCAAATCTCCGCCCCTGAGCCTTGGTTTCAATGTGAAATTGCCGGAGGCATCAGTCAGGGTTTCGGTACCTGCCGATGTTACCGTCACGCCTTCGATGGGAAGCTTAGTCGCATCATCAGAGACTTTTCCGGTTACTTCGACTACTTGGGCAAAAGAGAATGCAGAAAAAAGGCAAGAAAATACAAGGAGTAAAAAGGTTTGTTTCATACAAAGTATTTGTTGGTGCAAAGGTAGCAAGCTGGTTTTTGTAAATGGTTTATTTGTGAAAATTAACCCAGCGTTAAACTGAAAAATGCTTTGCAAAATGTCGAGATGGCTGCTAGCGGGCAGTTGTCGCTTTTATTCCATAGCTCGAAATCCGCCTATTTTCCACAAAAAAAACGGGTACTGCGACCGCAGCACCCGTTTTTGGTTTCATTCCAAGTTTTTCCGAAGAAAAAATTAACGCTTTAATAGGAGTAAAAACTATTGATAGCAGTCAAAGCGGCATCCTCGTAATCGCCAGCATAAATGACGACAACGATTAGATTGGTAGCGCTCTCGGGATCTAGTAGCGCCATCACCAAGGCACTTGCACCATCTTTGGAACCACGGGCGTAGTAACCAGTGAAGTTGTTTACCTCCACAGCATCGCCATCCGTAAGGAGGTCGTAATCCATTTCCTTTACCATGGCATCCACCACACCGACAAGGTCATCCGTCGTAATATTTTCATCCTGAATCGGTGCAATGGTCAGGTAAACATTGTCATTTCCGGCAGAAAACTCTTCGTAGTTGTTGGTGTCAACTTTAAAACCACGGGGTACCTTGAAGCCGACCCGGTGGGTTTCCCAAACCATGTCAACTTGGGCAGAAACGATATTGGCAGAAAGCAGAAACAGCCCGATGAGGGCGATTGGAAAAAACTTGATTGATTTCATTGAAATAATTGAGTTGGTGAACCGGCATCGAAGTATTGGCTGTGTCCCAATCATTTTCAACCGGATGTTAACAGAGTACAAAAGTATGGAATTGCACAATCAAAACAAGGCGGGTTTTTTCCAACACTAAAAGCGTATGTTAACATTGATTTCTTCGCAAAAGTCCATAGCTTTCCGCCTCTTTATTTCACTCACCAAAACTTGAATACAATGACGAACTCACGTCGAAATTTCCTTCGCCAATCAACCACCGCCATCGCTGCCACTGGCCTCACAGCGGCCATCCCAGGAGTTGCTTCGGCTGCTTCCGGCAAAAAACGAATAGCCCCCAGCGACAAGCTCCGCTTCGGCGTCATCGGCTGCAAGGGCATGGGCTGGTCGGACATGCGAGCACACCTCAACGCCATTCCAGAAGTGGACTGCGTGGCCCTCGCAGATGTGGACCAGAGCGTCCTTGATGAACGGGTGAAAAGCGTAGAAGACCTGCGTGGCAACAAGCCACAAACTTTCAAGGATTACCGTAAAATGCTGGAAATGAAGGACTTGGACGCTGTCATCATCGGCACACCCGACCACTGGCACTGCCTCGCATTTTGCGACAGCATCTCCTCCGGCAGGCATGTTTACTGCGAGAAACCCATCTCCGCCCGCATCGAGGAGTGCAACGTTATGCTGCGGGCTGCCAAGCGCTACCCAAAACAAATGGTACAGGTCGGCCAGTGGCAGCGCAGTGGAACGCATTATGCGCAAGCGCACGAGTACCTCAAATCCGGCAAGCTCGGCAATATCCGCCTCGTAAAAGTCTGGGCCTACCAGGGTTGGATGAACCCCGTTCCGGTGGTTCCAGACAGCGCCCCACCCGCTGGCGTGGACTACGATATGTGGCTCGGCCCTGCAACAAAACGCCCGTTCAACCAGAACCGTTTTCACTTCAATTTCCGCTGGTTTTGGGATTATGCAGGTGGCCTGATGACCGATTGGGGCGTCCACGAAATTGACATCGCCCTGTTTTTCATGGGTGTTTCAGCGCCCAAATCCATCATGGCCAGCGGCGGCAAACTGGCCTACCCTGATGATGCCTCCGAGACACCCGACACGCTACAAGCCGTCTTTGAGTATGACAAATTCAACATGCTTTGGGAACATGCGACAGGCATTGACAACGGCAATTATGGCAAGACGGAGGGCATTGCCTTCATCGGCAACAACGCCACCATGGTCGTGAACCGGGGCGGCTGGGAAATCATCCCAGAAACCAAAAAAGGCGACGAAGGCTGGCGAGTAAACAAAATCGAAGCAATCCCCTACCAGGGAAAAAGCAGCGATGACTACGTTCAATTACATGCCAAAAATTTCGTGGAAGCCATCCAAAAAAATGACGCTTCCATCTTGAATTGTGGCATTGAAACTGGTGCCGTTGCTGCCATCAATGCTGCGATGGGCAACGTGGCTTTTCGCACAGGGCGCAAGTTGTATTGGGATGCAGCCAACGGCAATTTCAAGAACGACGCAGACGCAAATACGTACTTGAAGGCGAATTACAACAATGGGTGGAAGTTGCCGAATTATTGACAATTAACCCCAAAATGCCATGCTCATTTTTGATAAAAATGGATTCCTAACCCCTTATGAAGGAATCATTTGTGATTGGAATTCTTTTCAAAAAGTCTTTTCAGAAAATATGCCTCAAGCTGGCAGGAAACTTCTGTTTTCGGGCTTGGGGCAATTTTTTTAAGCCTTTTTTGAATTGACCGCAGCCGAACCCGTCAAGCTCTGGGTCAATGGCAGCTTCACGACCAACAAGCTGAACCCATCGGATATTGACCTTGTTTACTTCTTGGATGAAAAAAATGCGACGAAGTATGAAATTGAACTGTCAGCGCAATTTTCTTACCCCGAATCGTTGCAATTATATGGCATTGACGCCTATCTTGTCAGGGTTTTTCATGAAAATCACCCAAATTTTATCCGAACAAAAGCCGACACTTTGTGTTGGCTTCACCCTTTCACCAAGACCAGAATGAATCGCCGAGGAGTTGCATTCAAGAAAGGTTTTTTAGAAATCCAATTACATCAGCATGAAATCAGAAAAAGCTAACTTGCTGCAAATCAAAGAGTTATTGACTGAAATCAATGAACTTGACAAACTTATTGCCATGCACCAAGCGGCAACTGACAAGCTGATGGCCAAGCAATACGAAGCACGAAAGCGGAAGTTTTTTGACGAATTGGTCAAACTCATGCTTTCAGCCTACCCTGCTTCTGAGATGCCACCCGAATTTTACATCGGAAAACTGATGCAGCGGTTTTACCCAAAAGCACTGGAAAAACCGACGCAACCCAATGAATTGGAAAACGCACTTAATCCACTTTTTGCGTGAGCACTGAATCTGCCAACCTCCTCACCATCAACAATTTAGGAGTAAGTTTCCCTTCGGAAAACGGAAAAGTGGATGCTCTTCGGGGCATTTCTTTTTCATTGAAAAAAGGCGAAACACTCGGCATCGTCGGGGAAAGCGGCTCCGGCAAATCCATGACGGCACTGGCCATCATGGGTTTGTTGCCGCCTGCGGCGAACAAGGAAGCTGGGGCGATTTTTTTCGAAGGAAAAACAGGAAGGATTTCAAACCCAACCAGCGTAATCGGCAGTGAAATCGCCATGATTTTTCAGGAGCCGATGACCTCGCTGAACCCTGTTTTTCGCTGCGGTGACCAAGTGGCGGAGACGATTTTATTGCATAAAAAAACAACGGAACCCGAAGCAAAAGCAGAAGTTCTTTCCCTTTTTGAAAAAGTAAAACTGCCCGACCCCGAACGCATTTGGCGCAGCTACCCCCACCAACTCAGCGGCGGCCAGCGCCAGCGGGTGATGATTGCGATGGCGCTCAGTTGCAACCCCTCGCTCCTCATCGCCGATGAGCCGACCAGCGCCCTCGACGTGACCGTTCAGCGCTCCATTCTCGACCTGATGAAGGAACTGAAAACAACCTGGGGTGGCAGCACGATTTTCATTTCCCATGACCTCGGGGTAGTGGCCGAAGTAGCTGACAATGTGCTGGTTATGCAAAACGGGGAGGTTGTGGAGCAAGGTGCTGTCACAGATATTTTCAAAAAGCCAAATCACCCCTACACCCAGCTTTTACTCGAAAATTATAAAAAAAGAACGGCACATTCCAATCACCAATCACCAATCACTAATCACCAATCACCGATTATTTCCATCAAAAACCTCCAAACGCTCTTTACTTCCAAGCGCAATTTCCTAGGACAAGCCAAAGCACAAGTTCGGGCGGTGGATGAGGTCAGTTTTGACATTTACGAAGGGGAAACACTGGGCTTGGTAGGCGAATCTGGCAGCGGCAAGACAACGCTGGGCAGGAGCATTTTGAAACTCATCAACCCCAGCTCCGGCGAGGTGATTTTTTCAGAGAGGAACATTTTACAACAAACTGAAAATGAATGGTTTAGCACTCGAAAAGACCTCCAGATAATTTTCCAAGGCCCCTACTCTTCGCTGAATCCTCGCCAACCAATCGGGCTTGCGCTGACAGAGCCAATGGAGGTGCACGGCCTTTTTTCGAACGAAAAACAACGGCGGGAACGGGCACTCGAACTGCTGGAAACAGTAGGATTGGAGGCCAGTCATTTTTGGCGCTTCCCCAGTGAATTTTCAGGCGGGCAACGGCAACGGATTTGCATCGCAAGGGCGCTTGCACTGGAACCAAAGCTCATCATTTGCGATGAATCTGTTTCCGCTTTGGATGTTACCGTGCAGACGCAAGTGCTTGATTTACTGCAAGTTCTGCAAAAAAAACACGGCCTGACCTACCTTTTCATTTCCCACGACCTGAACGTGGTGCGCCAAATCAGCGACCGAATCGCCGTGATGAAAGATGGGAAAATCGTGGAAATCGAAACGACAGCCGAGATTTTTTCAAACCCAAAATCCAACTACACGAAACAGTTACTCGAAGCAATTCCTACTGTCAGTTGGAAAAATTAACCCTTGAATCTCCCCGCCCCTGACTGCTCACTGCCCCCGACCAAGGTCGGGGTCTAACTGCCAACTTTAAGAATAGCCGTTTTCTCCCCAAAATACTGCACGAACTTCTGCATGTCCACCGCCAGTTCCCGGTTTTGCGTAGCCTTGAAATAGGTGTCCGCCATACCCCGCAGCGTTTGGAAGAAAAATCGGTCCATCTCGTTCACTTGCATGTCGCTGGCCCAGAGGTCAATTTTCATCGTGTCCAGCGTTTCCCGCTCGAAGAGGGAGAGCAACATGCCCTTGCATTCCACGGGTTTATCGCCGTCGTTCCGGTCGTCGGCATCCCAGTCAATGCTGGTGGGGACGTTCTTTTCGTCGAGCTGGACGGTGATTCGGATTTGGGATTTGCGAGTTGCTTTTGTCATTTTTTTACTGTTTGATGAACTGCCGGACGCCAACGCTGGCACCCGATTTTACCCTCAAAAAATAAGCTCCTGCGGGCAGTTTCGACACATCGAATGTTTGGTTGAGCGCCTTTCCAGCGGGTGATTTTGCCGTTAGAACTTGCTTTCCATGTTGGTCAAAAATGGCCAATTCGGCTGCTGGGCTGCCCGGTATAATTTGACCGCTCACCAAGATTTTGCTCGTCGTTGGATTGGGCGAAATTTTCAGGTCAATCTTTGAAGCAAACGAATTTCCAACCGCTGAAACGGGTTGCACCAGCAATGAATCCAGCGGATAAGTCATGATGGAACGGGCAAAAGTACCAGCAATCAGGGTATTTTGCGCAGGATTCCAGTCCAAATCGAAAGTCGGGACAAGCGGCATATTAGTACCGAGCCGATTCCAAACCTCGCCACTGTTTAGCGAAGCATAAATACCAGCATCCGTTGCCACGAACAGCACCGAGTCGCCGTGGTCAGGCAAAATAAAAAGATTGTTGACAGCAATGTCCGGCAAGTTGCTGCTGATGTCCTCCCAGGTCTGGCCTTGGTTTTTCGAGCGGTGAACCCTTGGGATAAACTCGTTATCCCGGTAGCCGGAATGGGTGACGTACACCCAATTTTGGTTCGTCGGTGAGGCTTCCACATCGGTCACGTACCGGTCTGGCAAGCCCGCCGAAATATTGGTCCACATAAAATCGTCACCGTCGTTTCGATGCACATTCCCATCGGAAGTGCCCACGTAAACCAGTCCAGGTTCCAGCGGAGACTCAGAAATGGTGGTAATACTATGGTGGCGAGGGTTCAAAATCAAGCCGTCGGTGAGGTCAAAACTGATGGTATCCCAAACTGGAAAGGTGCCCGCAATGCTGCGGTACATTCTGTAAGTTCCGGTGTATAAAACATCCGGATTATGAGCGCTCATGACCACGGGCATGTCCCAGTTCCGGCGGTCATTTTCATCCAGACCAGTTGTTGCATCATAAAAAAATCCACCCCCATTGTCCGTCATAACCAGCCCGCCATTTTGCGTTTCCGCGTAAAAAACCAATGGGTCACTTGGGTGAAAAAGGGCCTGAAAACCATCGCCCCCATAAATCCGAGGCCAGTTGTTGATACTGGCAGCATTGCCGCCAGTGGTGCCGTTGTCCTGCGCACCGCCGTAGTAAAGTTCCGGCTCGTGCGGATTGTAGGCGACCCTGTAAATTTGCGTGGCGGGAATGTTCTCAATGTCTTGCCAAGTAGCACCAAAGTTCAAAGACTTGTAAGCACCGCCATCGGTTCCGAGGTAAAATTCACCGGAAGCGGTGATGACCAAATCGTGCTTGTCGGCATGGACTTCGTAGGTCCACCAAGGGGGCCCGACTGTTTCCCAAAGTCCAAGTTCAGGGTAGCCCCGCCAAAGCTCCACGCCAAGCAAATAAAGTTCGTCGTCGTTGCTGGGGTTCACCCGCAGTTTTCCGAAGTACCAGCCAAAGCCAGCCAGTGCGCCCTCTGCACCAGTTATATCAATCGGTTCCCAATTTGCGCCAGCATCCGTTGATTTGAAAATGCCCGCCAATTGGGCATCCGTGCCAACGTACATGGCATAAACCAGCCCCGGCGTTAGCTGTGAAATGGCCAAACCAGTGCGCCCCATGTTGTCGTTGGGAAGGCCGTTCGTGAGTTGTGTCCAAGTATCACCGCCATCGGTTGTCTTAAAAACCTTGGCGCCAGGGCCTGAAACGAGGCTTTCCTGGTTGCTCCGAACCCGGTCCCAGCCGCTGGCGTAAAGCACATTTGGGTTAAATGGGTCCATCACCAAATCGGTCACTCCCGCTTGGTCGCTGATGAAAAGCACTTGGGCCCAATTTGCACCGCCATCAGTGGAACGGTAAAGTCCCCGGTCGTTGTCCCGGATGAACGGAAGGCCCATCGAGCCAGCGAAAATGATGTTCGGATTGGTGGGATGCACCACGATTTTAGTGATGACCCGCTGCGCATCGAGGCCGAGGTGCGTCCAAGTATCGCCGCCGTCCGTGGATTTATAAACACCATCGCCGAGCATCGGATAAAAGGAAATATTGGGGTCGCCCGTACCCACGTACACCGTTTGAGGATTACTTGGGTCAATGGTCACAACGCCGATGGACGGCCAGCTTTGTGCATCAAAAATAGGCGTCCAAGTCTGCCCGCCATTCACCGTACGCCACAATCCGCCATGCGAAAAACCTGCAAAAATGATGTTCGGATTGGCGGGGTGAACGGCCAGCGTATTGATTCGAGCGCCAATATTTCCGGGGCCTTGCACCGTCCATTCATCATCAAAACCGTTGACTTTTTCAGCAGCCATCAGCCGGGCTTCCGTCATGCCTTTTTCATAAGCTTTCAAGTCCATGAAAGCATCGGGGTAGGCACGTTGGAGGTAAAATTCTTCGTTGGGGAAGTCCTTTTCTGCTTCGCTTTCTTTTTCGTTGGCCTGCTTTGGGTGGCAAGCTGTCAGCGCAGCAAGGGCAAAAAGAAGCAGAAAACGCAAGGTTGGTCGGTTTGTCATACTAATTCGTTTTAGAAGGTGTAGGGCGTGAAGGTAGCCGTTTTCGCTTCGCAAAATGAGGTGAAACTTCCATTTTGTCAGCTATGCGTAGTTTTCGAGGAGCCAGTTTTTGAACTTTCCCGCCCTTGCTTCCCAAGTGAGGGAACGGGAGGTTTCGCTGGCGTTTGCAGCCAGTTTTTCCTGCATTTTTTCATCGGAAAACAGCGCTTGGATGGCTTCGGCGTTTTGTGAAGCATCATCAGGATTCACCAAAATCCCATTCTCACCATGCCTAATCAGCTCCCGCATATCCGCCAAGTTCGGAGCGACGATGGGGCGGCCTGCAGCCAAATACGGGAACAGTTTAAATGGTAGTACCGTTCGCCCAAACTTTTCCATCGGCGCCGCAACGGGTGGGATGATGAGCGCATCTGCAGCATATAAATACGGCGAAACTTCGTTGATGGGCAGTCGCTCCACCAGCATCACATTCTTTACATTCTTTGCTTCGCAATAGGCGGTTAAACGGATAATATCTTCTGGTTTTCCACCGACCAATAAGAAAGTTATATCGGGCAAATAGGCGGCTATATCCACGAGGCTTTCGATGCATTTGTTCCTCTGCATATTGCCCGTATAGACGACATATTTTGCGTTTAAATCGAGGTTTAATTTTTGACGGGCTGCTGATTTGGATAATATGGGCAACATATCCGAACTGTCCACACCATTGTGCAATGTCAATAGTTTTTCCTTCGGAAAACCCACTTTCAGCATAGATTCTCTGGAAACATTCGAATGCAAAACCATGCCCACAAACTTGTCATTTTTGGCCCGCTTCGCAAACCAGCGCATCGTCTTTGGGCTTTCATCACCGAGTCGCCGATAAGTTTCAAACATGGTTTTTTTACCGAAAAAAAAGGCGAGCAAAACGGCGAATTTATTCCGAGAATAAACCAAGTCATACCGCTTTGAAAAGACGACAAACAACGTGGCAAACAAGGAATGAAAAAACTTCTCCAATTTCAACCCGCTCGTCGGTATTGTTTTTAACACCTTGATTTTCAAGTCGTTGGAGACATTGTAATACTTGGAAATTTCTTTGGCTTGGTCGTATTTTGGCTTAAAAAACTGCTGCGCATTGCCGGGAATAATCAGCTCCACATCAATGCTGATTTGGTGCAAACTATTCAGATTTTTGATGACCTGCTGCGTGTTTGTGTTGTGGTGCGGAAACCGCTCACTGGCTATCATCGCAATGCGTAGCAAGGGCTTTTTCATACCTGATTTGCTTTTGCCTTTGATGCCGAAAAATGCGCTTGAACGGAAAAAACAAACACCATGAACGCCATAATGGCAATATAAATCAGCGCCCATTGCATTTTACCGAATATGCCTAATATAAAGAATATCAGTGCAAATAAATCCCGCTTGCCGAAGGCCGCCGCCACTTGGAATATTTTATCAAAGGTGCTGTTGCCATCCTGGAAGCCATATTTGACATTTAATAGCGTTCCACCCGATTTAAACCTTAAAAGATAAAAATATAGGCTACCCAATGCCAGCACCGCAAACACGACGGACAATATGCCAGCATAAATCACATATTGCGGAGCGCCATTTAAATATAGCCCCGTAATTATGCCGCCAAGCGCCGCCAAATACGAGGTATTGTCCACCACCGTATCCAGCCATTGCCCGAAGGGCGACGACTTGAATTTGAGACGGGCAAGTTCACCGTCCACGCCATCCATCACCGAAGTGAAATGGAAGAGCGCCCCGCCGATAAGGTAGTTCCAGTAGCCCCCTTTCGCCAAAAACCATGCGGTCGAAAGACCGATGAGTCCCGTGACGATGGTAAACTGGTTTGGGGTGATGCTGGTATGCGCCAACACACGGCTGAATAAAGTAGAAATCGGACGATTCAAATTGCGGGAAACCCAGCCGTCGGTGGGCTTGGTCAGGCTGCGGATGAGCGCTTTTTCAACGGCCTTTATTTCCTCATCATTGTGAACCGTGGCACAGATAAGTCCTTTAAAATCAAGGTTTTTTGTTTCAAACACCTGCTGTTTCGCCAGTGTGAGCGCCTGCTGAAAATTGGGCCACTTTTCTTTGGCAATGGCAGCCAAGGCACTTTTCGGATACCAGCCAATTTCAGCGGAAGCGGTGGTCAAAATCGTTTCGGATAGCCCGCTTTTTTCCAGTATTTGCTGGATGCATTTCGGGTCAATGACCAATGGTTCGGTCATTACTACTGCTCCATTTTCCACTTTTGAAAGCTCACTACGGAAATCATCCGAGAATTGGATGCCCAGTTTCCAATCTGCTTTTTTACCCAAAAATGCCTTCGCTGCAGTGGGCAAAAACACCCGCCCTACCCCACCTCGGTCCAGGGCATGGAGACTGCGTTCCAGCAAAGTCAAGCCATAAATCTTGGTCTGGCTGGTCACTGGATTGGGGACGAAAAGAAAGGCTGTTACCTTGTTTTGCATGAAAAAAAATTAAACAAGTCCCTCGTGAGGCCCCATGAATGCCATCACCCCAGCGACGATGACGAATAGCCAGCAAATCACGAAAACGATGACAAATGGCTTCCGCTTTTGCTCCCATTCAGGAAACTTCACAGGCATTCCCTGGAATTTTCCACGGGGCCGACTTGGGAAAAAGAAGGTTTTATAAGTCTCGATGCTGGCAACCGTGAAGCCGAGGCTGCATAGTGCTATCGCCACGAAATTATCGGTCAAGTTCGCTGCCAACCAGCCCCAAGAGTAGGCCACAGCTGGGCTGCGGAAGAATTTGAACCACTCGAAACCCTCGATGGGTGCATCTTTCCAAGCACCGCCGAAGGCCGAAATCCAGCCGCCGACGCTCAAAAATACTAAGATGAGGTACGGGTTCAAGTTGAGGTTGCCCGCTTGGTGCATATGCCATAGCGTCACCAATCCCCAGCTTACCAGTACGATGGCGCCGACGTAGAAAAAGGCGGCGATGTAGCGGTCCCGCTTGCTTTCCACGATGCGACCAAGCACGTGCAACTGCATCGGGATGAAGAATTTGGTCTGGTCGGAAGTGCGCAGGAAGGTCTTCCAAATCTCGATGATGGCCCGCTCAGCAGTATAAACACTGCCCCAAAGCAAGTAAACTCCCGCTGCCGTGGTGAGGTCAAGGTCAATGAGTTTCCAAAGGAAAAATGACAGTAAAATGGCCACGACGGTACTCCGAAAATACCGTTGCCAAGTGAAGCCCTCGTAAGGCGTGTCTTTGTACATGCCCCAGGTGGAAGTGTGCAATCCGGCAGTGAGGCCGGTGAAGAAAACTAAGATTAATTCCATAGTCAGTTTGTCAGTTTTGTTCGGTTCATGGTTTTTGGTTTTTGGGAATGCTTGAAAAGTTCCTAGTGCCTCCCAAAAACCGTAAACCAGAAACCCAAAACCCAAAAAGTCCGCAAATGTAGCCAAGTCGCTTGTAAATCAAGCACCTGCCGTGCGATATGCTTCTTCAATCATCGCCACGTCTCTTTTCGCTAGCGCAAAATGGAAGGCGGGTTCCTGTCCATTGCGGAGCGCCGCAAAAAAGTCCCGGAACATGGCCTCAGCGCCGATGATGTCCGAAAAACCGGGGAAAATCAGTCGCCATTTTTTGCCCCGAACGAAGATAAACAGCCCATTGGCCTCAAAAGTTATCGAGCCCGCCGAGCCGTAAATCCGGCAAAGGCGCAGGCCCTTCAGCAGCGTGTTCACTTCCCAAGAATAGAGCAGCGTGCCGATGGGGCCGTCCTTGTATTTTACCACCATTTGCATGCTGCGCTCCAGCGAGTTGGCTTTTTTCATTTTGGGTAAAAAACCCGTAACTGCTTGAATGTCAAGCCCTAAGTTGGCCATGAAATTGACCCAGTGGATGCCACCCTCGAAGAGCGCACCGCCGCCAGTGATGGCTTTGTCGTCCCGCCAGTCGTCCGTTTTTTGGGTTTTGGAGGCGTTGAAAAACAGGAATTTCAGGTCGCCAATGAGGTCAGCGGCCAGCGTTTCACGGAGTTTGCGGAGCAATGGCTTGTAAAAATAATTCTCAGCCACCATGACCTGCACGCCCGTTTTTTGCCGCTCGGCATCCACCAAATCGAAGTCGGTTGATTGGAAAAACGGCGGCTTTTCGAGGATGACATGCTTGCCAGCCCGCACGGCAGCCAGCGCCAATTCGAGGTGGTCGGCGGGGGGCGTGGCGATGAAAATCACGTCCACATCCGATGAAGCAATGGCTGCTTGGTAGGAGCCAAAATACCCGTGGCCATTGAGTTTTTCAGAAAAACCTTTCGCCTTTTCCTCGCTACGGCTGGCGTAAAAACACTGTACGTCGCTGAATTTTTTCAGTCGTTTGCCATGCTTTGCCGTGATGTTCCCGCAACCGAGGAATGCTAGGCGGATGGGTTGGGTGGGTGGTATTTTTTTGAAAGTCATTTTGCTAGGTTTAATGGGTTTAGGAGGTTTAGAAGGTTTAGCCTGTGGCCCAAACTAAACCTTCTAAACCCTCTAAACCTTCTCAACTATCCGCTCCCCCACCCGCAGCGCATTCGCCGCAATCGTCAAGCTGGGGTTCAGCGCCGCAGAAGTCGGCATCACGCTGCCATCCGTCACGTAGAGGTTTTTCACGCCCCGGAACTCGCAGTTTTCATCGAGTGCCGAAGTGGCAGGAGCTGCCCCCATCCGCACCGTGCCGACGGCGTGGGAGAAGGTGCGGATTTGGTGGATGTAATGCGCCACTGCACCAGCGCCGTACATGATTTTTTTGCCAGCTTTCGTCAAAATTTTCAGCGCCGCTTCGTCTCGCTCGGAGTATTGATGGTAAATGATGGGCTGCGGTAGCCCGAATCCGTCTTTCACCAACGGATTGATTGTCAGCGAGTTGGAGAACTGCGGCTGGTCTTCCACGATGGCTAGCAGGCCGGTCAGCAAGCGAACGCCTTGGCTTAGGAGTATGCCGAATGGCCCCGGCACTTCGTTTTGGACGAGGCCCATCGGCGGCGTGGGCATCTGCTGGAGGCTGCCGAGTTTGCCGAAATTGGGCGCCAGTTTTTCGTTGCCAAAATAATAGTCGAGGATGGCTAATTGTTTGTGAAACCGCCCCTCTTTGTCCGCCGCACCGGGAAAAATGCCGAAGATGATGGCGTTTACGTGGCGCATCAAGTAGCGACCAATGACTGCCCCGCCGGGGTTCAATTTTTCCAAACCGGAAGCCAAAAGCAGGTGCGCCGAACCGAGTGCCCCGGCTGCCAGCACAACATATTTTGCCTTGAAAACATGCCGCTCGCCCGTAGTTTTTGACACGGCTTCCACGCTATTGATTTCCCCGTTTCCTTCCACCAATCGGGTAACAACCATGTTCGAGCGCAGGTCCATCCCTTTATTTACAAGGTCGGGAATGACGAGGGTAGAGAGGTCGTTTTTCGCACTGATTGCGCAAGCAAAAGTGTCGCAAGTAGTGCAACTGATGCAGGTTTTACGGCTTTTGTCTTCGTAATTAATTGCCAGCGGAAGCTGAAATGGGTGCAGCCCCAGCTTTTCCGCACTCGATTTTACCCGCTTAGAAATATCGGCCAGCGGCGCAGGCCCTTGCGGGAATGGGGCGCTACGTTGCGGCTCGGTCGGGTCAATGCCCGCCTCGCCTGAAATCTGCAAAACCTGTTCGGCTTCGGTGTAGAATGGCTCCAAATCACGATAGCTGATAGGCCAGCCAGCAGCGTTTTTGCCCTCGATTTGTTCGTTTCTTTCAAAATCGGCTTCCCGAAATCGGAAGGAAACGCCGCCGTAAAACGCCGAAGGCCCACCGACAGCGGTGTAAAGCCCCATCACTTTTTTGTTGCCGCCAGCGGCAATGTTCAGTGGGGTGGATTTGTCGTTGTGGGTGGAGAGGTCGAGCGAGCCACGGAGTCCCCAGTTTTCGGGGCCCCGCTGCACCCAGTCGCCCCGCTCCAGCATCAGGACTTTCATGCCTGACTGGACGAGCTTGCGGGCGGCCATTGCCCCGCCGAAACCGCTTCCGATGATGATTGCGTCGTATTGCATAAAAGGGTTCTTGGTCTGGGGTTTTTGGTTTGAAGGCGCAAAAGTGGGCTTTTCTTCCGTCGCCATTGGCAAATCAGGTGGTTTTTACCAAAAAATGTGTTTGCAACGAAAGCACGAAAACCAGCCCGGCCATGATGGCAAAATAGAGGAGCGCCCACGGCAGCATCCCAACGATGGACAACAGCATGAAAAAGAAAATATAGAAATCACGCTGGCCGAGGAATTTTACCGAAAGCATGAATTTCGCCCAGCGGCTATCGCTGTCGTAAAAGCTGTAGTTTATCCGAAAATTACCGCCGAAGCCTGTTTTTACGACATAAAACGAGAGGCTGATGATGCTCAAAACCCCAGCAAGTACAGCTAGGTAGCCCGCTATCGGCAGGAAGCATGGCTGAAATTCCGTTCGCTCCACGCCGAGTACCAAACTGAGCAAAATGGCTAAACCAGAGGTGAAATCGAAGAGCGTATCCAGCCATTGGCCGAACTTGGAGTGCTTCATTTTGAGACGTGCCAATTCGCCGTCAACGCCGTCGAGGATGGACGCAAGCTGGTAGATGGCGGCACCGATGAGCCAGTTCCAGTAGCCGCCTTGGTACATAAAATAGACGGGGGCGAAGGCGACCATGCCCACTAACACGGTGAACATCGTCGGAGTGACGGGCGTGTAGGCCAGCACCCGGCTGATGGGTTTTGAAAACCTGCGGTTGATGTGGCGGGAAACCCAGCCGTCGGCGGGTTTAGAGAGGTTGCGCATGAGGCGTGCTTTCACTTCCCGCAGTTCGGTTTTGTTGCGTACGGGGTGGCAGCTTCGGTGGCCAATCGACATTTCAACCACAGGTATTTTTATGTTATCCAATTGAAAATCGGAGGCTTGGAGGAGCGTGATTTCGCCGGAGGCTGCGGAAATGGTGCGATGCGGTGTGGCCATTTTCAGCATATCTTCCAGCACGGAAATGTCCACGGCCATGGGTTGTTGGAAGACGAAAATGGCGGTCGGGTTTTGCGCCAGCACCTGCCGTTTTGCCTTGTTCATTTCCGAAGGAAGAAAAAATGCAAGTCTATGCCCTGTCCATTTTTGGACAAATGTTTTCGCAAAACCGCTGCATCTGAAGTGAGCAGGCAGGCATTTCGGACGCCAATTTTTTGCAACGCAATAAGCGTCCGTACGATGGGCGAATAGCCCAGCACGTTGAATAAGCCAGCTGCTGGTATGTGTACCAGTGCCGAGCATTGAGCGTTCTCCATTCTTGAAAATTTTGTGGAAACTTGTCCCTTGCTTTAGCTAAACCTTCGAGGTGTTTTTCCGTAGAAAAAAAATTGATTGCTGAGTTGTTGAATTGCTTTATTGTTGTTGAGTTAATGGCTAAACTTGCAAATTCGCTGCATTAACCGCCAAAATATTTGAAGCAATTTCAGCCAAAAGCCGCAAACAATTCAACAATCTAACAATAAAACAATTCAACAATGTCTGATACAAATTCCCTCCTCGGCATCGGTTCGAGGGTAAAACATCCGGCCTACGGTGACGGGGCCGTTATTCGCCTTCATGGAGCGGCGTACGAGTGCTGCTTCACGCTTTACGGTATTAAATTGGTCGGCAAAGACTACGATAAATGGACGGTGGTGGAGGCGATTCCCGCCGAAGCTGGAGTTTCGTTTAACGAAGCGGAAAAATCTTTGATGAAAGTCCTGAAGCACTGGTCGGACATCAGCGAGGTGGTGGAAATCGGCGACCGCTGGGATGGCGGCATGATGGTGCTGAAACCGAAAGACCCTGGGCTGACGCCGAAGGACATCCCCATCGAGCAGTTTTTCCATAAAATCGTGATGGTACGTGACCGCATTCGAGTAATGGAGCAGAAAATCAATGCCAGCAAGCTCACCGATTCGGAGAAGGTGGACTTGCAGCAGTACATCACCCGAATTTATGGCAGCTTGACGACGTTCAATGTGCTGTTCAAGTACAAGGAACAGCAGTTTGTGGGGGATAAAGGAAAGGATTGAGTTGGCAGTTCGACAGGGGGGCAGTTGGCAGTCATGGGCTGCTGATATTGCAGGTTTTTGTTTTCAATTGAATGAAATCATAGCTGATATTAAGCTGTCCATATCTACTTTATCACTGGTGGAACAGGCAGTTGTAAAGATGGCAAGCATCAAAAAAGAAAGTATGTTTTTCATAAAAAAGCTATTTGTGAGCAGGCAAATATATAAACTCCCCCAGGAAACCCTCAAAAACCAAACTCCGAAAAACTCGTTACTTTTGGCCACTCAATAAATTTGATAGCCAGAAAAATGAAATTAAAAATCACCCTGGGCTTAGGCATTGCTGCCTTGGCCATTTTCGCCCTCCACAGTTGCCTCGTCATGGACGGCAGCTTTACCAAACTACCCCCCGGCCCATGGCGGGCAGCACTCAAGCTCACACCAGAGTTCATTTCCCCAAACCCGAAAGGCAGGCCGCTGCCGGACAAAGTGAACATGAAATTCGCCGATGTGAACGAATACGAACTGCCGTTCACCTTCGAGGTGGTTTACGACAACGACACCACTTTTCATATCGAGGTCATCAATGGCGATGAGCGGATTGTCGTGCCAGCTTCTGACATCCAGTTTGGGCGGAGCAAGCACCGTTCGCAAGACACCATCCGCATCAATTTCCCGATGTACGAATCCTACATCACGGGGGCTTTTGCAGGCAATACCATCGAAGGAAACTGGGTGGTGACGACCCGTGAAAACTACGCCATCCCCTTCGTTGCGAAGCAAGGCCACGACTTTCGTTTTACCCCATTGCGCAAGCAACCAATGCTCGATATGACGGGCAAATGGGCCTGTACCTTCGGCCTCGAATCCACACCTGACCCAGAGGAACCGTACCCGACCATCGGCGAGTTCAAACAGGAAGGCAACCGCCTCACGGGCACTTTCCTGACAGAAACGGGCGACTACCGCTTCCTCGAAGGCACGGTGCAGGCCGACAAGTTTTACCTCTCCTGCTTCGATGGCGCTCATGCTTTTCTTTTTCAGGGAAAAATATTGGCGGACAGCACCCTCACTGGCGCTTTTTTTTCGGGGAAACATTACCGCACCACTTGGACCGGAAAACGGGACCCGAATTTCAAATTGGCCAACCCAGATTCCTTGTCGTTCCTCAATCCCGGCTTCGACAAACTGGCATTTTCGTTTCAAAATCCCGATGGCAAAACCATCTCGCTGGACAACCCGGAGTACCAGGGCAAAGCGAAAATCATCCAAATCATGGGGACTTGGTGCCCCAACTGCCGGGATGAGACGGCGTTTTTGGTCAACTTTTTGAAGGAGCAGAACCCGCAAAACGTGGCAGTGATTGCACTGGCTTTCGAGAAGCACGCCGACAAACCGAGCGCCGACAAAGCCATCCGCACCTACAAGGAACGGTTCCAGATGCCCTACGAAGTGGTGTACGCTGGAACTAACAAAAAGGAAGACGCTGCCAAGTCTTTGCCGATGCTCAAGGAAGTTTTTGCCTACCCTACCCTCCTTTTTTTAGACAAAAACAACCGGGTCGTAAAAATTCACACCGGATTTAGCGGCCCAGCCACCAGTGAGTACGCTTCATTTAAAGAAAACTTTAATAAGTTTGTCGCTGAACTTCTTTAGAGTGTGAGAGATTTGAGCGAGTGAGGGAGTGAGCATTGCCTCGTTCGCTCACCCGCTCCCACCTCTCACGCTCTCACTCGCTAAATTATGTCTAAGAACAAGCAACACCTTATCGCATACCATCCTGACAACCAGCAGGTTGCAACGGAAATCCGGGAAGAACTGGCCAAACTGGGCTATTTGGTGGAAGCCAAAAGCCTGAACGGGAGCATGAACATTCCCCTCCGACAGTCCGTCACTTCGCCGAACGGGGCGGTGCTGATGCTCATCACGGACAATTTTCTGAAATCGGAACAGTGCATGAACGGGGCCATGGAAGCCCTGCAATTTTGGGCGGACAATGGCCAGTTGGTGCCGATCGTTACTGATGGAAAACAACGCAAACCGGATGGATCGGGCTGGGAGGTGGTGCCAACTTCCTTCGAGCGGGTTAGCAATATCATCCACTACATGAACCATTGGCAGGATAAGTATTTGGCGCTCCGCAAAGAAATCCGTGGCCATGAGGATGATGCGAAACTGGAAGCACAAGTGGAAATTACCAAGGCCGTTTCGGGAGAAATCGGTGACTTTTTGAGAAACCTTCGCAACCTGCGATGGTACAGTCTCGCTGATTTTAAGGCTGGGAATTATATGGCATTCCGGCAGTTCAACGATGATGTGCCACAGGAAGCAGCGGCTGCGGCTGAACCGCAATCAACCGGAACGGGCAGCCCAGAACCCACTCAAACTATTATCGAGGAAAAGCCAAAGGAAAAAACGCTCGCTGAAATCATACAAGCTTCTGGTGACGAGTTGATGGCTGAAAACACGGACATTGGCAAGGCAAAAAAAAGCCCCGAAGTCGAAGCAGACGACCTGACCGTTGACTTGAACGACATCCCCGGCCTCGACCTGCTCAATCGCCTTGAAAAACAAGAAGAAGAAAAGCCCATTTCCAATAAAAAAACAACGAAGGATGACGACGAAGAAGGCGTGGAAATCTCGTCCGTCCTCAACGAAGTATTGGGCGAAGAAGATGGCAGTGACGAGTTCAAATTCGTCGGCGAAGACCCCGACAACCCAGAGGATTTTGACCTGGAATCGCTGTTTGACGAAGACGAAACTGTGGTAGAAAAAGCCGAACAAGAGCCAGATTACGATGGCGACGAAGTTTCCTTGGAACTGATTTCGGATGAGGAAGAAGGCCTCGTTTTGCGGGCAGATGGCAACGGCCACTCCACTCCAGAGGAGGTGTTGGAACACGCCGTCTTGCTTTTTGATGATGGCAAAAAAGGCGAGGGCCTTGATTTCCTTCGGCAAACCGTGCAGCTCAACGCCTCGGACAACACGATGCGCTATTATTACGCCTACGCCCTGGCACGTTACGGCAAGGATTTTTCCAATGCAAAAAGCCAGCTGGAAGTGATTCTGGCCAACGACATAGAACACACGGATGCGCTGTTTTTGCTGGGAGAACTTTCCGAAAACTTGGGCGAGTATGAGGAGGCCAAGCACAATTTCGAGACGGTGGCGGCCATCCAACCGGACTTCCCCGAGGTTTATTACAAACTGGGAATGCTGACCTTGCAGCATTTCGAAGGCCAAGAAAATTTGGCTTTGGAGTTTTTCAAAAAATCGGTTGAGTTCAATCCGAAAAGTGCCGATGCACAGTACATTTTGGCAACGCTCTACAACGAGTACGCCGATGAGCAGACGAATGCCATCAAGCATTTCAATTTGGCACTGAAATACGACCCGAAACATGCCTACGCCAATTACGACCTGGCCCTACTCCACTACCAATATGGAGACCCAAAACTCGCCACAGCACATTATCTGAGAGCGGTAGAACTGAACCCAGAGTTGAAAACTGACGAGAACGATGCGGCTTATTTGGTTGCTCCGCAATCGGAAGCTCAGGTTGCACCTGCAATCGAACCGATTGAAAATGAGGAAGTTGCAGATGAAATCGAGGAGGCTGTGGACGATGTTGCGGCAGCAGAAGAAATCGAAGCGCCAACCGAAACGGCCATTGAAGATGCCGATTTTGAAGACTTGCTAGAAGGTTTTTCAGAAGAAGAAGAAGAAGAAGAAGAAGAAGAAGAAGAACCAACGGAGATTGAGCCGGCTGCTTCGCAAATAGCTGAGGCCGTGGAGGAGGCAATTGCACCATTGAAGGTGGAACCAGAACTCGAACCAACTTTGGAGGATTTGCTGGAAGCCGAGCCTGAAACGGAGATTGCGCCAGCAACAGAAGCGCCCATTGCGGTAGCAAAGAAAGCGGGTGACAATGCTCAGAAAAAATTCACCGCCACCCTTGAAGACATCCTTGACCAATCAGACGATACGGAAGATGATAAGTTCGAGCTTTCGCTTTCTGATGAAAAAGTAAAGGTGGAGGTAAAAACAGTGCTCATCACGGGTGCTACTTCCGGCATCGGTCGGGCAACGGCGGAGTTGTTTGCGAAGAACGGCTACAAGGTCATCGCCACGGGCCGCAGGGCCGAGCGCTTGGACGAAATGGCTGCTTTTTTCAAAGAAAAATACAATTCCACGCTGCTCACGCTGCCTTTCGATGTGCGCAAGCTTGACGAAGTAAAAGCCGCCATCGAAAACCTGCCGGAAGCTTGGCGGGACGTGGACATTCTCATCAACAACGCCGGGCTTTCACGAGGGCTTTCACCGATTCACGAAGGCGATATCGAGCATTGGGAAACGATGATTGACACCAATATTAAGGGCTTGCTTTACCTGACCCGTGCCGTCGCTCCGCACATGGTAAAGCGCCGCAGCGGACATATAATTAATGTGGCATCGAGTGCCGGGAAGGAGGTTTATACCGGTGGAAATGTTTACTGCGCCACCAAATTTGCCGTGGATGCACTCACGAAGTCCATGCGTCTCGACCTTTACACCCATAATATTCGGGTGAGCCAAGTGGCGCCGGGGCATGTGGAGGAGACTGAGTTTGCCCGTGTCCGATTTGATGGAGATACGGAAAAAGCGGCTAAGGTTTACGAGAATTTTCAGCCGTTACGCTCCAGTGATGTGGCAGAAGTAATTTATTTCATGGCTACCCGTCCGCCGCATGTGAATGTGCAGGATGTGCTGCTTTTCGGAACGCAGCAGGCTGGGTCGAATTTTATTGACAGGTCTGGAAGGGGGTGAGAACGTGAGGGGGTGAGAGCGTGAGAGGGGTGAGCGGCATTTCAATTTGGATTTTTTTTTCTGGGGAAAAAAGTGGTTTTTTGCAACTGCCAAGGATAGCAGGTGTTTCAAAAGTAACAACCTGTTGTACGAGTGCCATTTTTGTTTTTTGATAAAAAATTGATTTTCAATAAGTTGCGAGCGCATTCCCGAAGGAATCTCCCAACTTCTACCTTTTAACTTTCTACTTTTCAAAGTATGGTTTTGGAAAAAACAACACCAGTAAAAAAAGCAGCCGTAAAAAAATCGGCATCGCAAAAAGCAGCTTACAACAAGGAACAATACCTTTTTTGGTATGAAATGATGTTGCGCATCCGCCGCTTTGAGGAGCGATGCCTTTTGGCTTACAGCCAACAGAAAATCCGTGGGTTTCTCCATGTTTATATTGGGCAGGAGTCCATCGCTGCTGGCCTTGAGTCGGCGTTGATTCCCGGCGACGGCATTGTGACGGCTTACCGCCAACACGGCATCGCCATTGGTCGGGGAGTTACGACAAAGGCGGCCATGGCTGAGTTGTTCGGCAAAGCCACTGGCGTGAACAAGGGCAAAGGCGGCTCGATGCACTTCATGTCGAAAGAGTTCAAATATTTCGGGGGCAACGGCATCGTGGGCGCACAGATTCCAATCGGCGCAGGTATTGCTTTCGCTGAAAAATACAACGGCACCAACAACCTTTGCGTGACCATGTTTGGTGACGGCGCTGCCCGCCAAGGCGCACTTCATGAGGCGTTCAACATGGCCATGACTTGGAAACTGCCTGTGCTTTTCATTTGTGAAAACAACCACTACGCCATGGGCACTTCCGTGGAGCGCACCAGCAACGTTTCTGACCTCTACAAACTCGGCCTCGGCTTCGACATGCCCAGCGAGCAGGTGGATGGCATGACGCCAGAGTCGGTGCACGAAGCAATTAGCAAAGCGGCAGCGCATATCCGCAGCGGCAAAGGGCCTTATTACCTGGAAATCAAGACCTACCGCTACAAGGGCCACTCGGTTTCCGACCCCGGCAGCTACCGTACCCGGGAGGAGTTGAAAAGCTACCAAGATATTGACCCGCTGAACGTGACGGAACAAAAAATTCTCAAATTCGGCTATGCCACTGAGGAAGAAATGACGGCCATCAAAGACCGCATCAAAGTTGAGATTGACGAAGCGGAGGCATTTGCAGAGGCGTCGCCTCACCCTGATGCTTCGGAGCTTTACACCGATAATTACGCCGAGCCGGATTATCCGTTTATGAAGGATTAACAAAAAAGCCGCTGTTTTGACAGCGGCTTTTTTATTGGATGAACTTTGTCATCAAGGATAAAATCCAGCTATTGAAAGCGTTTGGCGAATTTCCACCCTTTCAAGTAAGTTGAATTCGAGTAATTTTATCGTTGCTTCACCAGTTTTTGTTTTTGGTAAAATAGTGCCTCCATCATTTACAAAATGTTCGAACCAGTTTTGGGTTCTTGGGTTAAAAAGTCGAACCAACTCATCACTCGGCGGCAACAAGGTAGCCAAGTTAGTACCCTTTTTCCAATTGCAAAATGAGCAGCAAAATGCAAGGTTATCAGGTGAGCTTGCTCCTCCATGTTGAATACTTACTACATGTTCGATATGAAAGTCATAATTTGCCAGCAATTCTGGAATACGGCAATATTCACAGCGATTTCCTGCTCGATTTATGACTAGTTTCTTTAGGATATTTGAAATCTTAACCCTCATTTAGAAGCTAATTTTAACAGCGCTTTCGCTTTTGACAACTGTACAATGTGCTCTATCAGCATGTGTTTCTCCATCTCTTTGTCTTCCTCTTTTGTCAAACCTTGCTCTTTATTTTTAGTTAGCAGGTATTGAACCCTTTCTTGAGATTTTTTAGAGGTGCGAAACGCCAAAACTTTTGTTGGCGAAAGGCTCGCTAAGAAATGGGCTAATTCATCAAAAACTGAGATGTGTTCAAGAACCATGATGATATTTTTACGGCAAATTAAAGCATTTTCGTCTTTTTTTCAAAAGCAAATTCATTTATCCAGCAAGATTGTAAAGCTAGTTAAATTCAATTTATGCCATAGATTTCAATCCTAACAAGTGATGCAATCAGATTTTTCCCCCTCCAAATTCAAAGTTTCTTTATTTTTGCGCCACTTTTGAAAAACCTTATCCGATTTTCACCGTAAAACTCTGGCTCAAATCAGGTTTTTCAACCACTAAACATCAGATTTAAAATAAAATGGCACAACGCAAAAAAGCATCAAAACAGGACGAAGTATTGATTGACATCTCAGAAGTTAGCGGACAAGCTGAACACTTTTTTGAAAAATACCAAAAGCAAATCGTCATCATTGGTGGCGGCTTGTTGCTGATTGTGGGTGGGTGGTTGGCTTATAAGTTTGCCTACCTCCAGCCTCGTCAAAAAGATGCCATCGAACAAATGGCACAAGCAGAATACCAGTTCCAACGGGATTCTTTCGCTTTGGCATTGGCCAACCCAGGCGGCGGCTTCCCTGGTTTTGCTGACATCGTGAAAAAATATGGTGGCACCGACGCTGGCAACGCAGCACTTTACTACGCCGGCGTTAGCAGTCTGAACCTTGGCCAATTTGACGCAGCTATCTCGTACCTCGAAGATTTCAGCCCATGCGGCAAATTGCTGCCAGCCATGAAATACGGTACGCTTGGCGACGCCTACGCTGAAAAAGGCGACCTCGCAAAAGCACTCAGTCAGTACAAAAAAGCCGCTGGTGAAGACGACAATAGCGTCATCTCACCGTACTACCTTAAAAAAGTGGCCATGTTGAGCCAAAAACAAGGTGACGCTGCCGGTGCAAAAGAGGCTTGGCAAAAAATAAAAAATGAATATCCGCAATCCAACGAAGCACGGGATGCGGATAAGTACATTTCAAGCCTGAACTAATCGGCTGAAAAGATAATTCTCCACAAAAAGGCAAGATTTCAACCGAATCTTGCCTTTTTTTGTTTGCAAACGCCTGACCTATCTTTGACGCTTCAAGTCCTCAAATACTCAAGTTCTCAAATTCATCAAAATGGCAAGTGCATTAAAAAACCTATCCACTTATGACGACTCGAACATGCCCTCCGCAGAAGGCATGAGTTTCGGCATCGTCGTTTCCGACTGGAATGCTGAAATCACCCATGCCCTGTACAACGGCTGCCTTGAAACCCTGCTGAAACATGGTGCCAGCGAAGAGGATATTCGCACGGCGCAAGTTCCAGGCTCCTTCGAGCTGCCTGTTGGGGCAAAGATTTTGGCTGGAGCAAAACGGCTGGACGCCATCATCTGCCTTGGCTGCGTCGTCAAAGGAGAGACACAGCACGATGAGTTCATCAACCACGCCGTGGCCAATGGCTTGGTTCATTTGAGCATCGCCAGCGGCATCCCCTGCATCTTCGGCGTGGTCACCACTTTCACACAAGAACAGGCCCAAGACCGGGCAGGCGGCATACATGGCAACAAAGGCATTGAAGCTGCCGCAACGGCCATCCGAATGGCGGCGCTGCGCAAGGAAGTTGCGAAGCCCACCAACAAAATCGGCTACTGATGAAAGCATTGCTCATGGTCGGGATACAAGTGGACCTGTTGCCGGGCGGCCCTGCCGAAGTGGCTGATAGTCAGTCGCTGGTCGGGATATTGAACCAAATCATGCCCAGCTACGACCTCGTAGTTGCCGCCAATTTCAGCTTGCCCGCCGATCATGTCATGTTTGCGGCCAACCACCTTTGGCGGAAGCCGGGGCAAACCGTTATCTTCCAAGGTGACCCGGTTCTGATGCACTACCTATTCTGCGTGCCAGGTAGCTTCGGGGCAGAGTTCATCCCCGGTTTGAAAACGGACACCATCGCTTTCACAGCGCTCATGGGAACGGATAGCCTGACGCCGCCGCACAGTGCTTTTTTTGATTTTGATAAAAAACAGGAAACTGGGCTGCCGGCTTTTTTAGCTTCGCAAAATGTGGCGGCATTGGACATCGCCGGGATGCCCCTGGAAGCCGAAGTCCAGCATTCGCTCGAAGACGCATGGGCGCTGGGTTTTGAAGCAAGAATCTTAACCGAGGCTTGTCGGGGCCGTTCACTTCCTATTTTTAATGATGAAAATGATTGAGCTAAAAAACATAAACCCCATCCCGCTTAAGGAAATGCCCGGTGGTATCAGGGCAAGTTCAGGCGTTTTTGCTACCACTTGCGTTTTTGAAAAAGGGAAAAAATACCTCGTTAATGCCGCCTCCGGCAAGGGAAAATCTACCCTGTTGCACATCATTTACGGCATTCGGGATGATTATGACGGCATTGCCAGTATTGATGGAAAAGACGTCCGGCAGTTCACTGCGAACGATTGGGCGGAATCTCGTAAGCGGCAGTTGTCCATCGTCTTTCAGGATTTGCGCCTCTTCCCACAGCTCACTGGGTTGGAGAACATCTTGCTAAAAAACGGTCAAACTGACTGTGTTTCCGAAGAAGAAATCATGGACTGGGCCAATCGCCTCGGCATGACGCCCTACCTCCAACAGACCGCCACTACCCTATCCTATGGCCAGCGGCAGCGCATCGCCATCCTGCGCTCACTCTGTCAGCCATTCGATTTTTTGCTGTTGGATGAACCATTCAGCCACCTTGACGAGGCAAATACCAAATTGGCTTCCGACCTCATTTTAGAAACCTGTGAAAAACGGCAAGCGGGATTCGTCCTTGTCAGTTTAGGAGAGGAATATTTTTTCAACTACGATAAAAAAATTGACCTCTAAAAACATTGATAATCAGGAACTTAGGGTGGCAAGTTTAAGTTAGTGTCAACAAAGTTTAAATTTTTATCAAAAGAGGTTTGACAATTTGAACTTGGCCGCCTTATATTTGCACCGCTTTAGAAGAAAAGCATAAAACATAAGCGGAAGTAGCTCAGTTGGTAGAGCACGACCTTGCCAAGGTCGGGGTCGCGAGTTCGAGTCTCGTTTTCCGCTCCAAAGCCTTCAATTTATTGAGGGCTTTTTTTTTACATTTGCGTTTCAAACGCCCTGCCCGGGTGGTGGAATGGTAGACACGCAGGACTTAAATGAAAATTTGAGTGCTTGAGGGGAAACCTTCAATGTAGAACCTCTCAAATTCGGGGAAACCCTCTTCGCAATGGCGAAACGGCAATCCCGAGCCAAGTTCCGGTTTCAAAACTGGAAAAGGTGTAGAGACTTGATGGGAGGGGCCTAAATTCAATTTTTATTGAAAATGGCCAAGGGAAAGTCCAGACCACAAATCCCGAGAATTCGGGAGCGACGAAAGTCGTAGTTGGTAAGAAAATCCTGTTGCTATGCGGCAGTACGGGTTCAAGTCCCGTCCCGGGCACTAAAAAAGCCGCTGTGAAGTAATTCGCAGCGGCTTTTTGCTTTTCATTCAAAGGTGAAATCCAGCTTTTTCAGCCCCACCTGCACCTCTGGGCAAGACATGAAAAGCCGCCAAAGCAGCCCCGTCCGCTCGTTTTCCATCATCACCACAATTGGCCCCTGGTCAATAGCGAGGTACCACTTTGGCCACCAATTTTCCTTTTCACTGAAGGCATCGTAAAAGCCATATTTGCCAAAAAGCTTGCCGCCTAGGTCGTCGTGAAAATGCCGCATGGCAGCCATGCTCTGCTTCGGCGTGTAGGGAAACGACGACAGTGCCGCCGATGGCGTGATGACGCCGAGGTCTTCCTCTGGGCAGTGCGCTGCGTAGAATTTGTTGGAATAACTGGCCGTCAAGCCCCAACAGTTCGGGCCATAGCCGGGGTAATTGTGTGGGTTGGCTACGCAATGGTCGTAGTTGATGAGCGTATGGTTCACGTTGTGTTCCCAGTAGTCGGCGTACTGGTCTTTGAGCTTGCGGGGGTCGAGTCCGACGAAGGAATAGTGCGCCCAGAACAACGGGCCGCCAGACACTGGCCTGCCTTGGTGCTTGAGTGCCAGCTTGTGGCCATAGGCTTTGGGACCGTCCATGATTTTGCCGCTCTCCGCCCAGCCTTCGTGATATACCTCGGCGGGCACGCCATGCGTCGGGGAGCTGGCCGCCAACACGTAGGTGATGAGGCATTCGTTCCAGCCATGAATCTTGAAGTTCTTGACCCAGGCATACTCCGGCGACCAGTGCCAGAAGAGGACGTTTTCCTTTTTCGGGCCACGGTGCCAGTCCCATTCGACAGCTTTCCAAAGCTCGTCAATCTTGGCGGCAAGCGCTTTTTCTTCGGCATTTCCATCCTTAAAATATTGCCGGACACAGAGAAGGCCCTGCACCAAAAAGCTGGTTTCGACGAGGTCGCCGCCGTTGTCCTCTTTTCCGAAGGGCTTTACTTTGCCTGTTTCACCATCTATCCAGTGCGGCCAGACACCGTGGAAGCGGTCTGCCTTTTCGAGCCAATTGGTGATTTTCTGGAGGCGCTCAAGCCCCTGCTGCCGGGTGATGAAGCCCCGCTCGATGCCCACCAAAATGGCCATGACCCCAAAGCCAGAGCCGCCCGTCGTGACGATGTGCTGGTCGTTGTCGGGGTAAACACCGTCCAGGTGGATGCGCTCGCAGGCTAGGCCCGAATTGGGTTCTGCACCGTCCCAGAAGTATTGGAAGGTGTTTAGCTGCACGACCTTGAACAGCTCCTCATCCGTGAGTTGGGGCATTTTCGTGCCTTCGGCAACGGGTGACTGCTTGTTTGCGCAAGCGGAAAAAAGCAACAGGAAGAAAAGGCCAAGGTAGGTTCGCATATTATTGTTGTTGAAGCAGTGAATCAAGGCGGGTGATTGGGTTTCTTGGTTTTACTTTAATCGAATCAAATGGAAGCAGCAGATTATTATTATTTATGATTGTTTCACCGAAAATCTCGAATTCCTTTTCGCCTACTGGCTCATCATTATAACTCAGTTTAAGGGTATAAGTGTCAGGCTTCCATACAGCACCATCAGCCGGGTGCAGCTTACTCGCATAGCCAGCGCCACCCTCTGCCATGTAGAGTATAATATTTTCAGTTGGGAAATCATTTCCGTAGGAATCTTTCAATTCTCCAGTCACGTAAGGGTCTTCCGTAGTTGGGCCTTCAAACCCAGCGGACACAATTAAACCATATTGCTGTGCTTCCGCCAGGGTAAAGCGGGGGAGGTCGTTGTTGCACCAATTCATGTCAGAAAACTCCTGGCTGGTACATATCCTGATAGTAGGTTTAATCGGGCCGTTATGAAAAAATATCCACCACACCCCAAATACGATAATAATTATGGCCGCCCACCATTTCCAAGCATTGCTGGGTGCTTCGTCATTTGTTTTTAATGCGATGGGTGGTGGTTTAATGGGGGCCTCAATCGTTGTTTTTTTGGGTGCTTTAGCTTCAGGCTCTTGGGTTTCCAGCTTCTCCACAAAAATCTGCACCTTGTCCAACAGCTTGTTCATGGCAATCGTCTCCTCGTCATAGGTGATGATGCCCTTCATTTTATCCGTCTTCACCTTTTCCAGCTGCGCTGAAAGGCTGGTAGCCGTCCTCAAATGCTCCTTGCCCGTTCGGCTAGCCTTCAATTGCAGCTTCAGTTCATCCAGCACCGATTTTAGGTCATTTGCCTCCAACCAAGCGGCGATTTGTGGCTTGTTTTTTAATTTCATTTAAAAATGATTTGAATGGAAAATGGCCAGATTTGAAATCCAGAAGCCAATTATCGGACGATTTCAAATCCTTTTTCACCCACCACTTTGTCGCCCACTTGCACTTGGATTCGGTACTTGCCTACCGTCCATTTAATGCCGTGAAGCGGGTTAAACATTGCCCAATAACAGCCGTTGGGAGTGGAAGTATCTTTTGTGAGATTGATGGGAATGGTCGGGTACACCTCGCCACTGGGCCAAAGGACGGCCGCTTTTACCAGCGCATCTGCCGCAATCGGGTTGGGGAAGTTAACACTTACGCCCATGGCAGCACCATCGTTGAACAAGGAAATCTGGCTGGGTTCAGCCAAGCAACAATGTCCTTCGGCAGGTACTTGGTACATGGAACATACCTTGATTTCAGCACCAGAAACGGCAGGGGCAATCGCTTCTGCCCCTGAATTATTGCGAAGAAAAAACCACCAAACACCAAATGCGGCAATTGGCAACAACAGCCACCACCATGCGAAACCACCTTTTTTCTCTTCCTTTTTTTCGTTTGATTCCATTTAAAATTTGTTTGAATGAACTTGAAAGAACATCACTGCAACTCCAACACCAAGGTCGAATAACGCCCTACCGTTACGTTGTCAAGGTTGCTTAAAACCTCATCAGTTATGATGTTTTTACCTTTCGTAAAACCCATCATTCGCTCCGCAAAACGGTTCGTGGCCAATGTTTTCGGGGCGTCGTTGCAGTTCATGATGCACATCACCGTCTTGTCGGCGTTGTGGCGGAAGTAAACGTACACGCCATCTTCCGGCACAAACTGCGTCAGCTTGCCCGTCTGCAATACGGGGTTTGCCTTGCGGTAGTTCGCCATTTTTTTAAAATAATTGAAGGCATCGTTCTCCTTCTTCGTCCGGCCAGCAGCGGTGAATTTGTTGGAGGCGTCGCCGGGCCAGCCACCGGGAAAATCTTGGCGCACCTTTCCATCGGGATTGGTGTAGCCGGTGAGCAAAATCTCCGTGCCGTAGTAAAGCGAAGGGATGCCACGGGTCGTCATCATGAAGGCGTAGCCAGCTTTGAGTTTATCCACGTCCTCGTTCATCGTGGAGTAGAAACGGCTGAGGTCGTGGTTGTCGAGGAAAAGCACATTGCGAAAGGGGTTTTCATATAAAAAATCCTGCGATAGGGTCATGTACAACTGGATGGCACCGGTAAGCCACTCGTTCTTTTTCGTGAGCGCATCGGTCAGCGCAAAACTGAGCGGGAAGTCTTTTACCTGCGGCAAATTGTAGTTGAAATCCTTACTCAGGCCGTTGTTTTTGGTGTAGTACGCCAGTGTGGACACATTTTCCACCCACACCTCACCGAACATACCGATGCCAGGAAACTCCTCCTCCATTCGGGCAGCCCAAGTGGCCGTGAATTTTTGGTCTGGATAATAATAGGTGTCAATGCGGTAGGCATCCTGTCCGGAGTAGGCCACCCACCAGATGGTATTTTGGATGAGGTAGTTGGCGAGGCGGGGGTTCTGCTGGTTGAGGTCGGGCATGTGGTTGTCGAACCAGCCGTTGCGCACCCGCTCGATGTCCGACTCGGCGGCGTAGGGGTCGGTGTTGATGGTACCTCGGTAAACGGGCTTGGTCAGTTCCGGCCACTGGTGAACCCAGTCTTCACTAGGTAAATCTTTGATGAACCAATGCTGGTCGCCGCAATGGTTGAAAATGATGTCCATGATGACCTTCATGCCCTTGGCGTGGCACTCGTCCACCATTTTTTTGTACAGTTCATTCGAGCCAAAACGCTTGTCAATATTGTAAAAATCGGTGACGGCGTAGCCGTGGTAGCTCTCGTAAGGCTGGTCATTTTCCATGACGGGGTTCAGCCACAGGGCCGTCACACCGAGTTCGGTGAAATAATCGAGGTGGTTCATCACGCCCTGTAAATCGCCACCGTGGCGGAAGTACATTTTCTGGCGGTTCACGCCCACTTGGTTCATGTCCGGGTAGCTGTCGTTGGAGGGGTCGCCGTTGGAGAAGCGGTCGGGCATGACGAGGTAGATGAAGTCGGAAGAGTTTAGTGATTGGTGATTAGTGACTGGTGATTGGGCATGTCGCTGCCGCAATTCATAGGGGTAGTTTTTGGTATCCGCCCCCTTTTTTAGGATGATGTTGAACTTGCCGGGCTTGGCACCTGGGCCGATTTTCAAGTTGACGAATAGGTAATTCGGGTTTTCGACTTGTAAAACATTTACCAGTTCCACTCCTGCATTATTCGCAAGGCTCACTTCGTAATCCTTGATATTTTGGTCGTAAATGAGCACTTCCAACTCCGGCCTTGCCATGCCTGTGAACCAAAAAGGCGGCTCCACCCGCACCTTGTCCACTTTGCCGCCCGTGGCGGAAATATGGTGGTACTTCGCCTTCTCCATGCCGATGGGCAGACGCTGTTCGGGGTTGTCATCGTAGATATTGCCTTGCTGCGCAGGCAATTTACAGGCGATGAGGGAGAGGATTGCGAAGCAAAAAAGGGAAAAATATTTGTTCTTCATTTTGATATAAGTTGATTGAGTGCAATATTAAAACAAGTCTGTGAGAAAATCGAAGATTCAGGAATGCAAGCCGCCCGACAGCATTGCCGCAAGCCGTTTGAAGTTGTACCAAAAAAAGTACCTTTGCAGCTCAAAAATTTAAAGTTTCGATGAAAAGACATTTGTTATTCACCTTTCTGTTAGGCTCGGTTTTCATTTTTTCCTGCTCTAACGATTTTGATGTAAACGCCAAATGGAAGGACATTCCAGTCGTTTACGGCCTCCTCGACATCAGTGACTCAGCGCACTACATCCGTTTAGAAAAGGCTTACCTAGACCCCAATAAAGATGCGCTGGAACTCGCCAAAATTGCCGATTCCATCTATTATGACGATGCGATAGTTAGGCTTGAAAGAGAAAGCAACGGCCAAATTTTTACCCTACAAAGAGTGGACGGCAACAAATGGGGATTCCCTCGTGAAGATGGGATTTTCACAACGGAGCCAAACTGGCTCTACCGCATTGACTCCTCGGAATTGCTCCTGAAACCGGGAGAAAGAATGCTTATCAAAATTGACCGAGGTAGCGGACTGCCGGAAGTGACCAGCAACGCCATCATCCTTTCCCCTACAAAACTAAATGCTCCGCCCCCCAATACAAGCGGGTTTTCTTTCCTCAGCAATGGGAACAGCAAAACCAATATCGCTTGGTCTGCTGCGGATTCTGCTTTCATTTTTGATGCAACCCTTTATGTAAGGTATGCGGAGTATCCAAAGGTTGACCCATCAAAGTTGGTACAAAAAACCATCGTTTGGCCTTGGGTGCGTGGCTTGCGCCGTGAGAGCAACAGCAACAGCTTTGACGTTGATAAAATAGGCATTGAGTTCTATGAACTCATGAAAAACAACATTACAGCAGACGACAACATGAAGCGGATTTTTCAAGGAATTGATGTTGAAATCATAGCTGGCGGTAGTTATTTAGAAAAATATGTGAACGTCAGCCTAGCAAATACCGGCATCACTGCATCAGGTGAAATACCGACCTACTCCAATATGAGCGAGGGCTTGGGTATTTTTGACTCCGTCAATAAGTACAAACGGATTGGCATCGGCATCAATGACAAAACCCGTGACACACTGAAAATGGGATATTTGACCAGAAATTTGAATTTTTAGGGCAAATCCACTGCAAAAGACGAGGCTTAAAACAGCCTCGTCTTTTGTTTTTATGAGCTAAATTTAGCGCTTCATTTGCTTTGCTCTGCAACAAAAACCAAGTATAAACGCCCCGCCATCCCCCATTGAGCCTTTGTATCCACCAACTATAAAAACAAATCATGAAAAAACAGACCTACCTTGTTTTACTTCTGCTTTGTGGCATTTTTTCCACCATCCAAGCGCAGGAGCCCGTCAACGATTCCATCATCGCCATCATCAAAAAGCACGGCCTCGACCAGAGCAAGGTCATGGAAACCGCTGCAATGATTACCGATGTGTACGGCCCTCGCCTCACCGGCTCCCCGATGCTCGACAAAGCGACCGTTTGGGCGCAAAAGCAGCTCAAGGATTGGGGCTACCAAAACGTACACCTCGACGAGTGGGGCCCATTTGGCCGAGGTTGGGAGCTGAAGCATTTTGAAATGCATTGCGAAGCACCCAGCTACTGGCCCGTGATCGCCTACCCGAAGGCTTGGTCGCCTTCCACGAAGGGCCTCGTGAAGGGCGAAGTCGTTTACCTGAACGCCAGCACTATTGAGGATTTGGACAAATACAAGGGCAAACTGAAGGGCAAATTCGTGATGATTGACACGCTGCGGGCGCTCAAGGAATGGGAAGACCCGCTCGCCAAGCGCATCACCCCGGAAGAACTGCTCGACATGGCCAACTCGCCCACCCCGCAACCACGTGCCAGGGGCGGCAACCGCAATTTTTCCAGCGGTCGGGAGTTCGTCAATGCGCTTCGGGCAATGCTTTACGAAGAAAAACCACTCGCCACGATTGACCGAGGTTTCAAGGGCGACCTTGGTACCGTGTTCGTCAGCCAAGCCAGCGCCAAAGAAGGCCAATCCCGTGACGAAGGTGCGGAGGTACTGCCGCAAGTGACCATGTCCGTGGAGCATTACAACCGCATTTTCAGGATGCTGTCGCAAGGAATACCCATCACCCTGAGCATGGAAATACAGGCGGAATACAGCAACAAGGACGGCATGGAGCACAATATCATCGCCGAAATACCCGGCACCGACCTCAAGGACGAAATCGTGATGTTCGGCGCCCACTTCGACTCTTGGCACACGGGCACTGGCGCCACGGACAACGCAGCGGGCAGCGCCGTCATGCTCGAAGCCGCCCGAATCCTGATGGAAACCATCAAGGAATCAGGCATCCAGCCACGACGCACCCTCCGCATCGCACTCTGGACGGGCGAGGAACAAGGGCTGCTCGGCTCACGTGGCTACGTGAAAAAAGAAGTTGGCTACAACGACGACGACGGCAATTTGGTGAAAGGAAAAGATTACGATAAAATATCCGCCTACTACAACCTGGACAACGGAACGGGCAAGATCCGTGGCATTTATCAGCAGGGAAACGAGGAGGTTTCGTCCATCTTCCGGGCTTGGCTTGACCCTTTCAAGGAACTCGGTGCCACCACCCTCACCCTCCAAAACACAGGCGGCACTGACCACCTTTCGTTCGATGGAATCGGTGTTCCGGGCTTCCAATTTATCCAAGATGGCTTGGCCTACTGGAGCCGCACCCACCACTCCAACATGGACAATTACGACCACCTCGTGGCCGATGATTTGAAGCAGGCGGCCACTATCACCGCAGCTTTCGTTTGGCACACGGCGCAGCGAGATGCACCTATCCCTCGCAAACCAATGCCAGCGCCAACCAAAACCGAGGTCAAAAAATAATAGTTGAAGGGAAGTCTGGCCATCAGACTTCCCTTCCATTTTATACAAATGCAGCACGAAACGCCAGCCCCGCTCAAGGTTCTTTTCATCGTCAACCGCCTGTTCGAGTGGTCGCAGAATTTCATCACCCGGGAGCTGACGGAGCTGAACGAACTCGGCGTGGACATGACCATCGCCGCACGGGACATGGCCGAACGGGACGACCTTTCGGAGCGGGAGGCCAAGTTGCGGAGCAAATATTTGCGCATCCGAAACAACCCGTTTGCACCCGATTATTTATGGCGGCACCTGCTGTTGGCGCTTGGCAGGCCGGGCGTTTACTTCCAAGTTTGGGCGACTTTTTTTTCCCTGAAACACAAGCCCAGCAAGTTTTTCAGGGGCATCATTTGCCTATTCCGGGCGGCAGGTCAGGTGAAATTTGTGGAACAGAACCGATTCAACCTCATCCATGCCCACTTCCTCACTGCCGCTGGAGAAACGGCGCTTTACCTTTCAAAATTCACGGGAATCCCCTTCGGCGCAACGGCCTACGCCATGGATATTTACGTGGACAACAGCGGCTTGCTGGGCAAGCTTCGCAATGCCGCCTACGTGAACGGCACGACGAAATTCAACGAAAGATTCATGGCCGAGCTGGTGCCAGAACACGCCGAGCGGATGGTGACCAAGTACTACGGCATTCCGACTTCGGAAACGATGCCGCCGCCCATTGCTCATGAGAAATTCACCTTCATCGCCGTGGGCCGTTTGGTAGAGAAAAAAGGCTTCAAATACTTGGTGGAAGCTTGCACAGCATTAAAAAAACAGGGCTTTGATTTTCATTGTAAAATCATCGGGAAAGGTCCGATGGAAGGGGAACTGAAGGCGCAAATTCAGGCGGCTGGTCTGGAAAACGAAGTCACATTCCCCGGCTACATCGCCCCGAACGAAATGTCAAAAATGTACCGCAGCGGCGATGTGCTGGTAGCCCCCTGCGTCGTGGCCGCCAACGGCGACGTGGACGGCCTGCCGAATGTCTGCCTCGAAGCAATGGACTGCGGCCTTCCCATCATCAGCACCACCGTCAGCGGTATCCCAGAAGGGGTAGAGGATGGCGTGAACGGCTGGCTCATCCCTCCGAATGACTCCTCCGCCTTGGCCGAAGCCATGAAAAAAGCACTTACGGCCACCAACCAACTCGCCATGCGGGAGGCTTCCCATCGTATTGCTGGTGAAAAATTCAATGTGAAAAAGAATGTGCTGCTGATTCGGGATTTGTTGGAAACGCACCGCAAGCAATAATCCTTTCCATTTTTTCTTCGCAAAAAATTGCCCCAAAACCAAGGTCCGGTCAAATCTTGAAACACCACTTTTTTTGAAGGGAAAGGAAATCTGAGTTGCCCAACAAGCAAAATTTTCTATTTTTGCACCCGCCTTTGAAGAAAGGCTAATTTTGAAAAATCGGGTCGTTAGCTCAGTTGGTTTAGAGCGCTGCTTTGACAGAGCAGAGGTCACTGGTTCGAATCCAGTACGACCCACGGCCGATTTCGGATTAACCGATTTTGGATTTCGGATTTGAGCCAATCCGAAATCCAAAATCGGTTAATCCGAAATCGAGTACGGGGTGTAGCGCAGCCCGGTAGCGTACACGCCTGGGGGGCGTGTGGTCGCAAGTTCAAATCTTGTCACCCCGACATTGAAGAGGCTTACCGAAAGGAAGCCTCTTTTTTTATGGCCAATTTACAAATCACCCACCTTCAAAAGTTTTCCTACAAACCGTTTCCCCCCTATTTTTCCTTCATAAAAATACAAGCCTGTCGGTAGTCCTTTCGAGTCCCACGGAATTTCCAAAA
>JBGSWN010000221.1:0-57358 GCA_041752395.1 Saprospiraceae bacterium
CTCTTTAGTCCCCTAAAGGACAATGTTTTTACCAACAGATAATTCTACCTTAACAACTCTATCGTTGACGGGTCCGTCAAACTTCTTCTCTCCCCTCTCTACCTTACCTAATTTCTTTCCTCCATCGGTGTCAATGAACTCCTGTGCGCTTCATTTTTTTTCTGCCCAAAATTGGGCTATCGAATTAAAATGATTTGCAATTTCTTAGGTCTTTTTGTGGCCCCTTTTAAACGCCTTTGCGTAAGGGACGGCAAAGATAGCATTCAGTTTTAAACTGACAAATCTTTTTTCAAAAATTTTGTAAAAAACTGCCGCCTATCAATGTCGCTTTTTGCTTGGTTACTATTTTGATTGCTCTACTAGTTTTCCAAAGCGGGCGCAAAGGTAAGCGAGTAATTGTCTTTACCAAATGTTTTTTTCATTTTTTTTGAAATCAATTTCATTTCCGTACGCTTTGCTAAAGCAACTCCGATATACTGCTCTGTTTACACAGTAGTATATATATAGGAAATTGAATATCGTGGTGATTTTTTAAGAAAGAAATGATTTCAATTGTTCACGTAACACCCTTAGGGCTTTTCCCATTTGGTGTTCTACCGTCTTTATGGAGATGCCCATTTCGTCAGCTATTTCTTGGTAGCTAAGTTCTTCGAACCTGCTTAATTGGAAGACAGTCCTGCAGCGAGGAGGGAGGCTATCTATCACCTTATGTATTTGCTCGTTCAATTCACTGTGCAGCAGCATAGTTTCTCCGTCCGCTTGGGCTGGCATTGGAATGGTAAAGGTCAACTCTTCGGGTTGCTGGTTCTTTTTTGCTCGAAGCCAAGCCAGTGCTTCGTTGACAGCCATGCGATGGAGGTATGCACCAGGTGAGGTGTCTATCTGAATTTGGTTCCTTTTTTCCCAAAAGCGGATGAAAACCTGTTGGGCTAGGTCTTCCGTCACTCCTCTTTCCCCGATAATTCGATGGACAGCAGCACAAACAGCTTGGTAGTGCGCATCAAAGAGTTCTTTGAGCACAGTTTTGTCATCGCTGCGAAGCCGAGAAGTCAGGTTCAAAACTCAGGTTTGTATGAAGCTTGGCACGACCGTGGTATCCGTGCTTTTTGCAAATTTGCTGGCAATGATAGGGAATATTCGCCAAGGGCTATAACCAATGAAAATTCAAAACATCCAATAATCTCGACGAAAGCCACGTTTCAATAAAAATCACTAAAAATTTATTTGAACATGATGAAAACAACTGTTTGGTGTGCCATGCTTGCTGTACTGTTTTGCCACACGTCAATTGATGCTCAAGTCGTTGATATTGCTGATGCAATAAAAAAGGGGCTACTTACCGTAACAGCAAATGGAAGCGGAGGGCATTCTGGTGAGTGCCTTGAATTGCATTTGAAGAATAAATCAAAGAAAAGCTTGGAAGTTCGGGTGCCAGCTGGGCAGGTTTTTGAGGCGGGAGATTCAAGTTTGCAAAACCTGATGGTTGCAAAAGAGGAAAATTTTATGGTGGAAAGCGGCGCTTCAAGGGTGGGAAAGCTTTTTGGCTTTTGCATTGAAGCAAGCGACGGCTCCCCAGGAGAGGGCAGCGCTTTCAATTTGGGGAAATTAGCCCAAGGCAATCTTCTAAAAATGGCAAAATACCTCAGCGACAACAAATTGCATGAAAACCCATCCGCTCAATATGCCGTTTGGGCAGTGACGGATGCTAACAGATTAGAAGGCATTGGTGACCCAACACTGACAAAGTTCGTGGCTGACATGCTGGGCAAGCCAATGCCTGAATACCATATTCAATACCAAAGTCCTCCCCAAGACCGCCTGCTACCGGGGCAGCCTGCCAACTGGCGGGAGGCTTTTGCCATGAATGGCTTGTTTTACTATGACTTGACTGCAGACAAGCAAGTGGATTTTGGGCTTTACAATGAGGCCGGCGAACTGATACACACCCTTTTCAAAAACCGCCTTCAAAAGCGGGGGAGCCACAAGTTCAAGTTTGAGTTTGAGATAAAGGGCTTGGCGAAGGGGAAGTATTTCGCTAGGCTAACCAGTAGAGGGCAAGTGATTAAGGAACTTGCCGTTGAGTTTTAATTTTTCCAAAAACAAAAATGGCCTGAACGGAAATTAATCCGAACAGGCCATTTTTCTTATTGGCTCAAAATTAATCAACAATTACCTTCGTCACCATCACGCCATCCTTGGTTGCTACTTTTACGAAGTAGAAACCTGCGGGAAGCTGGCTAACGTTGAGTTGGGCACGGCCTTTACCTTGCACATTGCCTTTTCTTTCCATCATCACTTTGCCGTCAATCGTTATTAGGCTAATGCTCAATTCTTTTTGAGTTTCGCTGGTCAGTTCGATGTTCAGCAAATCATGTGCAGGATTAGGGAAAACGGTCATGGACATGTCAGCCAAAGTCTCCGTGGAGCTTGATGGCATTTTCGATTCCACGATAGTGCCTTCCTCTGGAGCAATGGCGCAATTGGTATCATTTTGATCCGTGGAAACACAAGCTTCTCCATTGTAGTTGAACAAATCCATAAATTCAAAATCATCCAAAACCCAACCAAGCGGGCCGCCTGTATTATCGTCCGTACCAAAACGGAAACGTATTTGAATACCCTGCCCTGCCCAGTCTCTCAAATCAATATAGGTTGGAATGAATTCCCCATTTGTTGATCCAGAGAACCCGGAAAGAAACGGGGTAATGAAAGTGCCGTACTGAACTTGGCCTGGATAGCCATTGCGCAGCATTTTATCTCCTAACTGTTCGTAGATTAGTTCACCTGCTTTTTTCAGGTCAACAATGCCTGCATCTGCACCCGCCTCTGTGTCGTAATTGTGATAAAAACGGAACGTAGGGCGGTCGCCTATAACGGTCCAAGGTTCTTTCAGCTCTAGCTTAGTTCTACTTTCCGTTTCAAGGTCTGGCACTAGCCATCCATATTCTGGGCTGTTTGAATAGGTATCGTCTATCAAGAATGCATTGGCCGTGGGAGCGCCTAAGTCTTCATAGTTCCAGTTCTCCTCCGAGTCCGCAGTAGGTACACCATCATAAAAATAACGGGTCGAATACTTACCAGGGTCAGTGGACAATTTGTAAGTAACTGTCTTATTTGATTCAAAATTAATATCTCCCAAATTCAGTGTCAATACATTTCCTGCCACCGTAGCTGGCACATTGGCGGAGCCTGCCTTATAAGTAGTACCATCTGGTAGCTGATCAGTGACAATGACATTTGTGCGAGTCTCTAATTTACAATTCGAGACAACTACCGTTACATCAATGTCATCTCCTGCATCAATTAAATCGGTCACAGATTTTGTAATTGATACCTCATCACGGCATTCACAGGGAATGTCAAAAGCTTCAACTTGGTCAGCTGCATTTGCAGAAGTCCCTTGCTCAGCGCTTAGACCTGCGCCCCTCCGGCCAAATGTTTTCCAAATCAAGCACTTGTTTACGCCGCCATTCAATGCTAAATCAGCTGCGATAATAGCGTTTCTGCCATCCAAGAAACCAGGGCTACAAGGCTGGTTTTTCATCCCTTCATACACCAATCTGATGGCTAGGTTATTGCCACCAGTCCCATGATAAAGGTCAGCATCCCAACCATACTCATCAACAAAGGCCCAATATAAATCCCAAATCATCACAGTCCAGACCTCACCAAGCGCATGCACCTCCGTGTTACCGGCAACATCACCATAAGTAAGTGGGTTTATGGTCATATCTGTTGAATATCCATAACGGCGGATTCCAGTGCCAGATGTGTTTTGTCCTATGGCATAAGTTCCTACACCTCTTTTATCTGTACCCAAATCACCTGCTTGTACACTAGTAATCAGTCCAAAAAAATCACTCCAACCCTCGCCCATTTGTTCGGCATTGCTTAGGCAACCGGCTTGGCTAGGCCCACCTGTGAGGCGATTTGAGATGCCATGTCCATATTCATGTGCAATTATTCCATTATCAAGATCTCCATCAAGTTGCATAGGGCCTGTTGGAACATCTGGTACTTTTATCTGAGCAACCAGGCCACTTCCTGCAAATTGCCGGATTGTTTGGCAAACAATGCTACCAATCATTATAGTTGGTATCTGGACCTGTGGGCCAGAAGCTCCTCCTAACATACCTGCTGGGTCAGCTTCAAAATTGCAAATGATTACACCAATAGCACCTTTAGATTGAGCTTGAAGAGCCTTCCACCCAAACTCACATCCGCCTCTGTCAATCAATGCAATTTTCCCCACCAATTCAGCACCATTGGTGATTGTATCACAACCATCTGAAAAAGAAGGTGCTGGAACGTCATCTTCAACGATAACGACCTCAGCCGAAACTCCAGCTACTGTTGCATTTGCACCTGCCCCCCAGCCAGTCCCTGGCAATCCTGATGGATAGCCACCTGCTACTGACGCTGGTTGCAATACATTGAAAATTTCTCCACTTGCTCCCCACAAATACATCTGCATCCGGCCATTGCCTCCATCCGCTGGCGTAGAAAAATTGGCGTTGTTTGTACCACCTCCGTCTTGCGCTTCAGCATTGACTTGGTCGTTGCCAGCACCACCACCCCCGTAGTTGTTGGCCTGAAATGCACCGGCTGCCGCCGTCATTCCATAAGCATGGGACATATCGTGCATCACGTTGTTCCAATAGAATAAATTCACCACGGCTGCATTCGTGAAGGTCTGCGGTTCGGCTGCTGCATTATACGGGAAATCAAAGACCAATCCCGGGCCACCATCTGGCTCATTGTCAATCGAGCTATTCGTATCTCCACTGTCTTCGTAGGCATGCACGTTATTTCCCCGTGTAATCGTAAACTCAGCGCCAGGCTGACCGTTTGTATCGTGCCATCCATAAGGAGATGCCATCGGGTCGTGTGGGTCAATAACCAAAGTCCTTGGGCCGTGTTTTGGACTTTCAATAGGCCAAGGCCATACATTGTAAGTGCCATCGGCAGCCATGTTAAAGCTATTGGTTACAGCTTCTTTAGTTTGAATTGATTGTGCTTCGCAATCATCGTGGGTACGCATGTAAGCAGTGTGGTCCACTTTACAGTAAACTGTCCAGTTTGCTTTATCGAGCAGGTCACCAGTCACGGCATCTATCCGGCAGCTCCACATATCTGAGGACTTAACTGGCACCAGCGAGATGTCCCAAGCCAGCAGCACTGCACTGCCGTATTGTTGGAAACTCAAGCGAGCCTTAATGTCTTGCTGCGCAACTATTCCTTTTTCAAAAACAAAATCACCTTTGCCATCCTGACCGATGAGGCGCACTGGTGCATAAGGAAGGTCAAGGTGCTGCATCAGTTTAACAACCGCTGCCTCTGCATCGAGCACTGGAATAGTGTTGTTCACCTTATTGGCAAGGTTCGGCACAAACCTTTTGCCCACATGGAAAACTTTGCCATCCTTGTCAATGCTCACGTTCTGTATTGCATTGTAGACCGGGATACCTTGAAAACGTTGAATAAAAAATACCCTGGCAATACCAGTGGTTGGGTCAGTGTACTGGTCACTAACGGTCATACCATCAATGTCCTGTGTGGTGAGTCCCCATTCTGAAAAATGGGATCTTACATGTTCGCTTGCAATGTCAACTGGATTACGCAACTGGGCGAATGCGGCTGCACTCACCAGAAAGCACGCCATCATCAGGCCGAACTGCTTCGTAGATTTAAACTTCATACTGGATTGTTTAAGTTAGAAAATTATTTTTTGTGTGGTGTTGCTGACTTGGCAAAAATAGCTTTTTGATTTTCTTGAGACGAAGAAAACACCGAAAACAAAAGCCGGATGACAATTTTAGGGAAAAAGCAGAAGGAAGCGGACAAAAAACAGCCAATTATTCATCTAAAAATACGACCCAGGTTTTTCATTCCTCTTCCTCGTTCTTGTCCTGCTTGCGGCGATAAGGCAGCCGCCCATTCGATTCTTCCCATTGTCCACGCTGCTGTTCACTATCACGTTCAAAGGCCTTGATGACTTCTTTGACCAAGCGATGGCGAACCACGTCATCAACCGTTAGTCGAATGACGTCAATGCCTTCGATGTCCCGAAGAATGTCAATTGCCTTGCGAAGACCCGACCGAGTGTTCATCGGCAGGTCAATCTGCGTGAGGTCGCCCGTGATGATGGCTTTGGCCGTCGGGCCAAGGCGGGTGAGGAACATTTTTATTTGGAGGGAAGAAGTGTTTTGTGCCTCATCAAGGATGATGAACGCATTGTCGAGGGTACGTCCCCGCATGTAGGCGAGCGGGGCAATTTCGATAACCCTCGTTTCCATGAAAAACTTGAGTTTGTCCGCCGGAATCATGTCGTCCAAGGCATCGTAAAGCGGACGAAGGTAAGGGTCGATTTTTTCTTTGAGGTCACCAGGCAGGTAGCCGAGGCTCTCGCCAGCTTCCACGGCTGGGCGGGTGAGTATGATTTTTTTGACCACCCGGTTTTTCAACGCACGAACAGCCAAGGCAACGGCGGTGTATGTCTTGCCCGTTCCTGCTGGGCCCACTGCAAATACCACGTCATTGTGTTCGGAAGCTTCGACGAGCTTGCGCTGGTTCAGGGTTTTTACCCGGATCACCCTGCCGTCATTGCCATGAACGAGCACTTTGCCAGCGGCATCGTTCAGGTGTGCTTGGAAGGGGTTATTGCCTTCGAGCATCAGCTCTTCCACCATTTGGATGGGGAGGTTTTTGCGCTCTTTCAGCAAACGAACCATTTGCTCGAACTTGCCTTTGGCTGATTGCGTGAATTTCTTTTCGCCGGAAAGTTTCAGGTTGCTACCCCGGGCTGTGATGCTGATGTCGGGGAATGCTTTGCGAAGTAGGTTGAGTTTGATGTCATTTTCGCCGTAGAGTTCTACAGGGTCAACATCTTCGATGGTCAGGATTATTTCGCTCAAATGTTAGGTTATGGTTGAGAAATGATGAATTTACAAGGTTTCACAAAGCTGTTTGACCCTAGATTTGGCTTTCCAGCTTTTAAATTTCAGCTACTTTTGTCCGTAAAAATAGTTTTTTGGAATAACTCGGCATGTTATTTTTTGGCTAAAAAATACGCTGAGTCCATAAAACCGACCATTGCCCAAAAAAGTTTCACTGCACAAATTAGGTAATGTACCAATGAGAATCTACCCGCCAAAAACAACGACCAAACGATGCAGATAGTAACCTTGACTACCGACTTTGGACTAGACGATTACTACGTCGCCCTTCTCAAAGGTGCGCTCCTTCGGCAAAGCCCGAATTTGCAACTCATTGATGTTTCCCACAATGTCAAACCCTACGACATCGTGCAGGGTGCTTTTGTTTTAAAAAATACTTACGCCAGCTTCCCCGTTGGCACCATCCATATTATTACGGTAAATAACAGTGCCGAGGGGATGTCGCTCATCTGCCTCAAACACGATGGCCAAGTTTTCATCGGCCCCGACAACGGGATTTTTTCGCTTGTTTTTTCAAAAATGCCAGAAGCTTACCGCCTCGATTCTGACAAAGATAGCCCTTTCCCTATTCAGCAAACATTGGCAAATACCGTCCAGCACCTCGCCGCTGGGCAGCCACTTCACGAAATCGGATTCCCAGCCGGGGAGACTGTTCAGCGAATTGCTTTGCAACCCGTCCTCAGCCATTCACAGATTCGGGGCTCAGTCATTTACGTGGACCATTACGAAAACGTGACCATCAATATTCCGAAGGACTTGTTTAAAAAAGTGCGGAACGGGCGAAAATTTGCCCTGTTTTTCAAGCGGAACGACCCCATCACCCAACTCAGCCGCCATTATACCGATGTGCCTGTCGGCGAAACACTCTGCCTTTTCAACTTCGCCGGATTCCTCGAAATCGCTGTAAGCATGGGAAAAGCCAGCAGCCTACTCGGCCTGAAGCTCGACGACATGGTACAAATAGATTTTATTTAGGAAGAGGCGGGTGGAAGTCTCTCACTCTCTCACTCTCTAAAAAAAGGCCCATCCTGAAAATCCAGGACGGGCCGAGTTGCTATCTGTTAATATCTTTTACGGTTCAATCACCGTAGTTCTGAAACTCTTCTTCCTCTTCTTCCATCAGCAAGCGACGCTCCTTGAACGAATTGTGCGCTTCCATGCTGGTTACGAAAAGGTCATCGAATTTGCGCAAGCCAGTACCGGCTGGTATTTTCTTGCCGACGATTACGTTTTCTTTCAAACCGTACAACAAGTCTGGTTTTGCTTCGATGGCAGCAGTACTGAGTACTTTGGTCGTCTCTTGGAACGAAGCTGCTGAAATCCAGCTTTCCGTGCCCAATGACGAACGGGTGATACCTTGCAACATGGAGCTGGAAGTAGCGGCAACGGCATCACGGTACTGAACGAGTTTGCGGTCGTTACGCTTCAAGTAAGAATTTTCTTCCCTGATTTGACGCAAGTTCACAAGCTGTCCGGCTTTCAATCGGTTGCTTTCACCCGGCTCCGTGATGACTTTTTTGTCGTAAATCCAGTCGTTTTGCTCCAAGAATTCCCATTTCTCAACGGCTTCGCTTTCGAGGAACGTTGTATCACCTGGGTCTTGGATAGTCACCCGGCGCATCATCTGACGGACGATTACCTCGATGTGCTTGTCGTTGATGGCAATACCCTGTGAACGGTAAACCTCTTGGACACCATTTACGAGGTAAGATTGCACTGCAAATGGGCCTTTGATGGCCAAAATATCCTTCGGAGAAGTAGTACCATCAGAGAGCGAAGTACCCGCCCGAACGAAGTCACCTTCTTGCACGAGTACGTGCTTGGAAAGTGGAATTAGGTAGCGGTGGATTTGCTCGTCCTTCGATTTCACGATAACCTCTTGGTTACCACGCTTGATTTTACCAAAGAGTACCTCGCCATCAATCTCAGATACAACGGCTGGGTTAGATGGGTTCCTTGCTTCGAAAAGCTCTGTTACCCTTGGTAGACCACCCGTGATATCCTGAATCTTACCAAGTTTCCTTGGAATCTTCACAATTTTCTGACCTGCATTAATATCTTGGTTGTCCTCGATGGAAATGTAGGCGCCCACAGGCAAGCTGTATCGGCGAAGCTCCTCGCCATCTTTGCTGACGATGGAAATCGCTGGAACTTTCTTCTTGTTTTTGCTCTCAATGATGACCTTCTCTGAGTAACCAGTCTGGTCGTCACGCTCCATACGGAAGGTCACGCCTTCTTCGATAGCATCGAATTTGGCAATACCCTGGAACTCGGAAACTATCACAGCGTTGAAAGGGTCCCACTCACAAATCAGGTCTCCTTTGGAAACCATCTGGCCTTCCTTAACGAAGATAGTAGAACCGTAAGGAATGTGGTTGGATGAAAACTGGCGCTTGCCTTCTTCATCTGTGATACGGATTTCGCCCGTCCGAGAAAGAACCACGTTCAACAAGTCACCATCACTTTCCTTGAAAGTTGTAACACGGAGTGAGTCAAACTCGATTTTACCGTCAAATTTCGCTGTGATTTCGCTTTCTGACTTGGTCACGGAAGCAATACCACCCACGTGGAAAGTACGGAGTGTCAACTGTGTACCCGGCTCACCAATGGACTGGGCGGCAATGATGCCCACTGCATCCCCGCGCTCAGCGATACGGCCAGAAGCCAAGTTTTTACCGTAGCACTTCGTGCAAACACCACGCTTGGTTTCGCAAGTAAGTACCGAACGAATGGTAACTTCTTCAATACCAGCGTCTTCGACATATTTCGCAACTGCCTGCGTGATGTACTCGCCAGCTTTAAGGATGAGTTCATCCGAGACTGGGTGCGTAATATCGTGCAGGGTGTAACGACCTTGAATCCTGTTCGACAATGGGTCAATGACCTTTTCATTGTCTTTGAGGGCTTGAGTCGCAATACCACGCAACGTGTCACAGTCTTCTTCGATAATGACGACATCCTGAGAAACGTCCACCAAACGACGGGTGAGGTAACCTGCGTCAGCCGTTTTCAAGGCCGTATCGGCAAGACCCTTACGAGCACCGTGCGTCGAGATGAAGTATTCCAATACCGAAAGGCCATCCATGAAGTTTGCAAGAATCGGATTCTCGATGATGGCTCCAGAGTTGTCGCCGGATTTCTTCGGTTTGGCCATCAGGCCCCGCAGACCGCAAAGCTGCTTGATTTGCTGCTTGGAACCACGTGCACCAGAATCCAGCATCATGAATACAGAGTTGAAGCCTTGCTTGTGCGTAGAAAGTTCCTTCATCAGGGCATCCGTAATCCGGTTGTCAGCATAAGTCCACTTGTCTATGATTTGGTTATAACGCTCATTGAAAGTAATAAGACCCATGTTGTAGTTCTCCCAAACTTCGTCAACCTCTGTTTGAGCCTGCGTTAGGATGCGCTCCTTGATAGATGGTGTAATCAGGTCACCCAAGTTGAATGACAAGCCGCCCCGGAAGGCCCAGGTAAAGCCCAGTTCTTTTGCAGCGTCGAGGAAATCGGCGGTAGCGGCGAAGTGGGTACGGTTCAGGATGTCAGAGATGATTTTCTTCAGGTTACGCTTGGTCAAAAGCTCGTTCACAAACGGAACGCCAGCTGGAACTGCTTCGTTAAAAAGCACCCGACCACAAGTCGTTTCGATGACTTTAAGCACCAATTCACCTTTCTCATTTTCTACCAAACAACGGCAGTGGATGTTGGCGTGAAGGTCGAGTTTGCCTTCGTTGAAAGCAATACGAACTTCTTCGGAAGAGTAGAACTTACCGCCCTCACCTTTAACTATTACATCGCCAATCGTCTTTTTGCCCTTCGTAATATAGTACAAGCCCAAGACCATGTCCTGTGAAGGCAGGGTCACAGGCGAGCCGTCCTGTGGGTTGAGCATATTGTGTGAAGACAACATGAGCAACTGTGCCTCCAGGATTGCGCCTTGGCTCAATGGTACGTGAACGGCCATTTGGTCACCGTCAAAGTCAGCGTTGAATGCACCACAAACCAACGGGTGAAGCTGGATGGCCTTACCCTCTACCAACCTTGGCTGGAAAGCCTGAATTGACAAACGGTGAAGCGTTGGAGCCCGGTTGAGCATTACTGGGTGTCCTTTCAAGATATTTTCGAGGATGTCCCAAATGACGCTGTCCTTACGGTCAACGAGTTTCTTTGCAGATTTAACTGTTTTCACCACCCCACGCTCGATGAGCTTACGGATGATAAACGGCTTGAACAACTCCGCAGCCATGCCTTTTGGCAAACCGCATTCGTGCAGTTTCAGCGTTGGGCCTACCACGATGACCGAACGGCCAGAGTAGTCAACACGTTTACCCAAAAGGTTCTGACGGAAACGGCCTTGCTTGCCTTTGAGGATGTCGGAAAGCGATTTGAGCGCACGTCCTCCCTCAGCCTTAACGGCGTTGGATTTACGGCTGTTGTCGAACAACGAGTCAACGGCCTCTTGGAGCATCCTTTTTTCGTTCCGCAAAATCACCTCTGGGGCTTTGATTTCCAGAAGGCGCTTAAGACGGTTGTTACGGATGATAACCCGGCGGTAAAGGTCGTTCAAGTCAGAGCTTGCGAAGCGACCACCATCCAATGGCACGAGCGGACGAAGTTCTGGTGGAACGACGGGCAGGTACTGGATGATCATCCACTCAGGGCGGTTTTCCATGCGGGTTTGCGCAGCACGGAAAGCTTCCACGACACGGAGGCGCTTAAGCGCCTCGCTTTTACGCTGCTGGCTGGTTTCGTTGGCAGCCTGGTGGCGCAAGTCAAAAGAAAGTTGGTCGAGATCAAGGCGGTTGAGCAGGTCACGAGCCGCCTCAGCACCCATGCGACCGATGAACTTGTTCGGGTCACTGTCGTCCAATTGCTGGTTTTCCGGCGGAAGTGCGTCCATGATGTCCATGTACTCTTCTTCGGAAAGCAGTGCCAGTACTTCGTCCGCATTCTCTGGACGTTGCGCAGCACCCCACTGGATGACGACGTAGCGCTCGTAGTAAATCACGCTTTCCAATTTCTTGGAAGAAAGTCCGAGCAGGTAACCGATTTTGTTGGGCAAGGATTTGAAGAACCAGATATGCACAACTGGTACCACCAATTTGATGTGGCCCATGCGCTCACGGCGTACTTTTTTCTCTGTCACCTCCACACCGCAACGGTCACAAACGATGCCTTTGTAGCGAATACGCTTGTACTTGCCGCAATAGCATTCGTAATCTTTTACTGGTCCGAATATGCGCTCGCAGAACAAGCCATCACGCTCCGGCTTGTAGGAGCGGTAGTTGATGGTTTCCGGCTTCAATACCTCCCCGTAGCTCCGCTCCAAAATATCGTCTGGAGAGGTGAGGCTGATGGTAATTGAGTTGAAATTTGAACCGGGCGCTGCAAAATTTTTCTTAAAAGACATATCTTAATAGTGATTGGAGACTAGTGATTGGTAATTGGTGGCTGGGCCTCCCCAGTCACTAATCACCAATCACCAATCACAAATTAATCAAATTTGATGTCCAATGCGAGACCACGTAATTCGTGGACAAGTACATTGAACGATTCCGGAATGTTCGGTTCCGGTAGTACATCGCCTTTCACGATGGCCTCATAAGCTTTGGCACGTCCGACGATGTCGTCAGACTTAAGCGTGAGCAATTCCTGAAGGATGCTGGCTGCGCCAAATGCTTCAAGTGCCCAAACCTCCATCTCACCAAAACGCTGACCACCGAACTGAGCCTTACCACCCAGCGGCTGCTGCGTGATGAGCGAGTATGGGCCGATGGAACGTGCGTGCATCTTGTCGTCCACCATGTGGGAGAGTTTCAAGATGTAGATAACGCCCACCGTTGCTTGCTGGTGGAAACGGTCGCCCGTTTCACCATCCGACAACCATGTTTGACCCAAAGATGGAAGGCCAGCTTCCTGAATGAAGTGCTCGATTTCGTCACGGTGTGCACCGTCGAAGATGGGCGAAGCGTAACGAACACCAAGTTTCTGACCAGCCCAACCAAGTACGGTTTCAAGGATTTGACCGAGGTTCATCCTTGAAGGTACACCCAATGGGTTCAGTACTACGTCCACCGCTTGGCCGTCTTCCGTAAAAGGCATGTCTTCCATGCGCACGATACGGGACACGATACCCTTATTTCCGTGGCGACCTGCAAGTTTGTCACCCACCTTCAGCTTCCGCTTTTTGGCAATATAAACTTTGGCCAGTTTCAAGACACCAGCAGGTAGTTCATCACCGATGCTGATGTTGAATTTCTCCCGCTTGTAGCGACCTACTTCCTCGTTCAACTTGATGCTGTAGTTGTGCAAAAGCCTGGCAATCAAGCTGTTGGTATCATCATCGTTCGTCCAACCACTGTAATCGAGTTGGGTAAACTCCATCGTACGAAGCAGTTCTTGCGTGAACTTGGTTCCTTTCGGAATCATTGCCTCGTTGTAAATTGTCTTGACACCTTGTGCGGTCTTGTCACGAACTAAAGTCAAGAGTTTATCAATCAGAATGGTCTTCAATTCGTTGGTGGCAATGGCGTGTTGGTCGTCAAGTTTTTTCAAAACTTCGGCTTCCTGCGTTTTTTGCACATTGCTCTTTTTCGCACGAGCAAAAAGCTGCTTGTTGATAACTACACCGCTGATGGATGGTGGAACCTTGAGTGAAGCATCTTTCACGTCACCAGCTTTGTCACCAAAGATGGCCCGGAGCAATTTCTCCTCCGGTGTCGGGTCAGTCTCCCCTTTAGGTGTGATTTTACCAATGAGGATGTCACCTTCTTTCACCCAAGCACCGATACGGATGATACCGTGCTCGTCAAGGTCTTTTGTTGCGTCCTCACTCACGTTTGGAATATCGTTGGTCAATTCCTCTTCGCCAAGTTTAGTGTCCCGAACGTCCATGTCGAATGACTCAATGTGAACGGAGGTGAAAATATCCTCCCGAACAACCCGCTCAGAAAGCACGATGGCGTCCTCGAAGTTGTAACCCTTCCAAGGCATGAAAGCCACTTTCAGGTTTTGACCGAGTGCCAATTCGCCTTTGTCGGTTGCGTAGCCGTCGCAAAGGATTTCCCCTTTCATCACACGCTGGCCTTTGCGAACGATTGGCTTCAAGTTTACACATGTAGCCTGGTTGGTCCGCAAGAATTTGGTCAGTTTGTATGTTTTGCGGTTGTCTTCAAAAGAAACCAACTGCTCGTTCTCCGTGCGGTCGTAGCGGATTACAACTTCCGTTGCATCCACGTACTCCACTACCCCATCGCCTTCGGCGTTGATCAACATCCGAGAGTCACGGGCAACCTTGCCCTCCAGACCTGTACCTACGATTGGGGCAGTTGGGCGGATAAGCGGTACTGCTTGACGTTGCATGTTCGAGCCCATGAGTGCCCGGTTGGCGTCATCGTTTTCTAGGAACGGAATCATGGAAGCGGAAACACCCACGATTTGGTTCGGGGCCACGTCCATGTACTCAATTTCATCTGGCGCAAGTACCGGGAAATCACCATGCTCCCTTGACTTGATCCTGTCGTTCAGGAATTTGCCATCTGCATCGAAAGGCGCATTCGCTTGCGCAACTTTGATAAAATCTTCTGCCTCAGCAGATAGGTATTGTGCACTGTGGTGAATGTCCACGACACCATTGTTCACCTTACGGTAAGGCGTTTCCAAAAATCCCATTTTGTTCACCTTGGCGTGTACGCAAAGGGTAGAAATGAGGCCAATGTTTGGACCTTCCGGTGTCTCAATGGTACAAAGGCGACCATAGTGAGAATAGTGAACGTCACGAACCTCGAAGCCGGCACGCTCCCGTGAGAGACCACCTGGTCCAAGAGCCGAGATACGGCGCTTGTGGGTGATTTCTGATAGCGGGTTCGTTTGGTCGAGGAACTGTGATAGCTGGCTCGTTCCGAAGAATGAATTGATTACAGAAGACAAAGTCCTTGCGTTAATCAAATCAATCGGTGTGAACACCTCATTATCACGGACGTTCATCCGCTCCCGAATGGTACGGGCCATACGAGCAAGGCCAACACCGAACTGGGCGTAAAGCTGCTCGCCCACTGTACGCACACGGCGGTTGCTAAGGTGGTCAATATCATCAATCTCCGCACGCTGGTTCATCAAGCGAACCAAGTATTTTACGATAGCGATGATGTCGTCTTTTGTCAAAACCAAGGTTTCAAGCGAGGTTTCCATGCCCAGCTTGCGGTTGATTTTGTAGCGACCAACTTCACCAAGGTTGTAGCGTTTGTCGGAGAAAAAGAGTTTGTCAATGATACCACGAGCCGTCTCGTCATCGGGTGGCTCGGCACCACGAAGCTGGCGATAGATGTAGTTTACCGCCTCCATTTCAGAGCTGGTAGGGTCCTTCTGAAGTGTATTGTATATAATGGTGTAATCCTCCTCAATATCTTCCCGCTGAAGGATGATAGTGCCAAGGCCAGAGCTGATAACCTGCTCAATATTGTCCTCGTCCAACACCACGTCACGCTCCAAGATGATTTCGTTACGCTCGATTGTTACTACCTCTCCCGTATCTTCATCCACGAAATCCTCTGTCCAAGAGCGGAGTACCCGTGCAGCCAGTTTACGGCCAATGGCACCTTCGATATTTGCCCTGGTGTTTTCGATTTCATCGGCCAAGTTGAAAAGGTCGAGGATAGACTTATCGTTATCGAAACCAATGGCACGAAGCAGTGTCGTAACAGGGAATTTCTTTTTCCGGTCAATGTAAGCGTACATCACGTTGTTGATGTCCGTTGCAAATTCCATCCAAGCGCCCTTGAAAGGGATTACCCTTGCGGAATAGATAGCTGTTCCGTTCGGGTGATAGTTTTGACCAAAGAATACCCCTGGTGAGCGGTGCAATTGTGAAACAACAACCCGCTCAGCACCATTGATTACGAAGGTACCTTTTGGTGTCATGTATGGGATGTTTCCAAGGAATACATCCTGTACAATCGTTTCAAAATCAACGTGTTCCACATCGTTACAAGACAGGCGAAGTTTTGCCTTGAGTGGCACACTATAAGTAAGACCACGCTGCATACACTCTTCGATGGTGTAGCGAGGAGGGTCCACGTAGTAGTCGAGGAATTCCAGAACAAAAATGTTCCGGGCGTCGGTAATTGGGAAATTTTCCTTAAAAACCTTGAACAAACCTTCATTTCCCCGATTCTCTGGGGTCGTTTCCAACTGAAAAAATTCTTGAAAGGATTTCAATTGGATTTCCAGCAGGTCAGGGTGTTCTGAGGGCAACTTGATCTTACCAAAACTTAACCTGCCTGTTTCGGTAACGCTGACATTTGGAATTGATGTCATATTAGGCGTAAAAATTTATATTAGTGATTGTAATTGCGGTCAAGCCTGCTTCCTGAAGAATATTCGAGCAGAAAGGATTTGAGATAAATGGCATATTTTTAGCAAAGCAAAAAACATGCAATCCGCTCTTTTCCCGCTCCACATTTCTCAATAGAATACACTCCAACTGACTGCTTTTCAGGAAGAAACACAGTATCACGACATATGAAACGACAATAGGCTTAACCAATCTGCGGGCAGATCGGTTAAGCCTCCTGTACTAAATGCGCTATGTAGCAAAAAAGTTGTGACTAAGCATTGAATTAGATTAGTAAATAACTGCTTTTGCTAATAGCCCGGCGAGCCGGGTATCAGCTTACTTCAGTTCCACCTGTGCACCGGCTTCTTCCAAAAGTTTCTTCAGCTTTTCAGCTTCGTCTTTGGAAACAGCCTGCTTCACTGGACCAGGAGCAGCATCTACCAATCCTTTGGCTTCTACGAGGCCCAAACCAAGGGCATCTTTAACAGCCTTTACTACCTGCAATTTGGCAGCACCGGCAGAAGTCAGAATCACGTCGAACTCAGTTTTTTCTACAGCGGCAGGGGCATCGCCTCCACCACCAGGACCGGCAGCAACAGCTACTGCAGCAGCAGCAGGCTTAATACCGTAATCACTTTCCATTATGCCTGTCAGTTCCGTTACTTCTTTGATAGTAAGGTTCACCAACTGCTCGGCAAGAGCTTTCAAATCAGCCATTTTTATACGTTTTAATTTTTTAAAAATCTTATGTGCGAAGCTTGGAAGCCAAATTTAGGGACGAGGGATGAGGAATTAGGGATGATCATGGACAGGAAAATTCATTCCTAATTCCTCATCCCTTATTTCTACATCAGCCTCTTTCTTCAATCGCCTTTAACAGGCCCATGACGTTCTGTCCACCAGAACTGAGCTGAGAAAGGAGATTGGACATTGGAGAATTGAGCAAACCGATGAGTTCGCCAAGCAAGTCCTCTTTGGACTTGAGGTTGACGAGTGCATCAAGTTGGTCATCCCCGATATAAATTGCAGAGTCAATATAAGCAGCTTTTATCTGCGGGCGACTCACATCTGCCTGTTTGCGGAATGCCTTGATGATTTTTGCTGGCGAGTTAGCCACCTCTGTGAAGATGATGGCAGTAGGGCCGTGCAATGAATCATACAAGCCTTCGAAATTGGTACTGTCAGTGGCAGCAGCTTCCATTGCCTTGCGGGCAAGGGTGTTCTTCACCACTTTCATGCTCATACCATTCTCATGAAGTTTCCTTCTGAGTATATTGATTTGTGCGACTGACAACGCAGATGAATCTGCGAGGTAAAAGAATGAAGAACTGGAGAATTGCTCCCTCAAGTCCTCAATTGCAGCCGTTTTTTCTTCCCTTGTCATTTTTATAACGATTTGGTGGCAATCTTTTTGGTCGGTTCAGACCAGTCCGGTTCGCCACTTAAGGATTTAACGAATTGATTTCGAGTCAACTTTGATACCTGGGCTCATGGTACTTGCCACGGTGATTGACCTCAAATAGATACCTTTTGCAGAAGAAGGTTTCATCTTCACTAAAGTATTGATTAGCTCATTTGCATTGTCAATCAGCTTGTCTGGTGTGAAGGAAACACGACCTACAGAAGAATGGATGATACCATATTTGTCAACACGGAAAGCGACTTTACCACCTTTTACATCACTCACCGCAGTAGCGAGGTCCATGGTTACAGTACCTGTTTTGGGGTTAGGCATAAGTCCACGCGGACCGAGTACTCTGGCCACTTTACCGACTTGTGCCATTACAGTTGGCGTTGCAACTGCTACGTCGAAATCAGTCCAGCCACCAAGAATTTTGGTAATCAGTTCATCGAGGCCTGCATGGTCAGCGCCTGCATCCTTGGCTTCCTGCTCTTTGTCAGGTGTGCAAAAAACAAGTACACGCTTGGTTTTACCAGTACCGTGAGGAAGGTTGACGGTACCCCTTATTGCCTGATCGGCCTTACGAGGGTCAATGCCCAATCGCACATGCACGTCAACAGAAGCGTCGAACTTTGCAGTGTTCACATCTTTTACGATGGCCATAGCCTCGTCCAAAGTGTGGAGCTTTACGCTATCGACTTTCTTGTCAATAGCTTTTCTTTTTTTAGGAACTTTTGCCATTGAATAAAATTTGTGAGGTAATTAGCGCCAGGTTGTCGTTACAACCAAGGCTCCCTACTCAAAATGGTTGAGGCAAAGCCTCAATGATTTGTTTTTTCGGAAAATTCAAGTGCTTTTCCGGCGCACATTTCAAACTACTTAGGAGCAGACCCACCTTCAACCTTGAGGCCCATGCTGCGAGCTGTTCCTGCTACCATTTTCATTGCAGAATCTATGGTAAAACAGTTTAGGTCGGACATTTTGTCCTCAGCGATTTTGCGAACTACATCCCAAGACACCTTACCTACTTTGTTGCGGTTAGGCTCAGGTGAACCACTCTTCAACTTGGATGCTTCCAAGAGCTGGATGGCTGCTGGAGCTGTCTTGATGACGTATTCAAAGGTTTTGTCCTTGAAAACAGAAATCTGTACAGGAAGTATCTTGCCCATGCGATCCTGTGTATCAGCGTTGAAACGCTTACAGAACTCCATGATGTTTACGCCTTTGGAACCAAGTGCTGGGCCAATTGGAGGAGAAGGGTTAGCTTGGCCACCTTTCGCCTGTAATTTGATGAGAAATTCTACTTCTTTTGCCATTTTGAAAAACCTTGATTTTAACTACCAGCTAATGGGAAACAATCCAGAATTACCGAACATCTGCTGGTTATTGTGTTTTTTCTACTTGCATGAAATTCAATTCGACCTCCGTTCCACGACCAAAGATTTTTACAATAACCTTTAGTTTCTTCTTTTCCTCGTTCAGTTCCTGAACGTCTCCTACGAATTCTGCGAACGGGCCATCTATGATTTTCACCGTTTCTCCGACGAGGAACGGCTCCAACATTTGCTCTCCTGCATCTTTTGATTCATCCACTTTGCCAAGCAAACGATTGGCCTCAGAGGTTTGCATCGGTATTGGGGTATTCTTGCCTAAAAAGTGAATGACATTCTGGACATTCGCAATGGTTTGCACTATCTCACCTACAAATTTGAGGGGGTCTGCCTCAACTAGAATATAGCCAGGAAGAATGTTCCGCTCAGAAATCACCTTCTTGCCAGTTCTAATTTTGTAAACCTTTTCAGTGGGTACAATAACTTGGGTAATGAAATTCTCCCAGCCGTTTCGCTTGATTTCAAGTTCAATCCGCTCTTTGATTTTCTTTTCCTTACCGCTAATTACCCGAAGGGAGTACCATTTTTTATCTTCAGTCATGAAGTGCTTGTTTGGCTAATTCCTCGAAAATGATTTTGGCAACTATTTATGCCAAATCGTATATCAGCGTCATCAAACCCTTGGAAATAGCATCCATCAGGAAGACGCAAATTGTAAAAATGGCCAATCCAATCAAAACTACACCTGTTGTGCTCTGAAGGTTAGCCCAAGTAGGCCAAGTTACCTTCGTCACTAGTTCATTGTAGCTTTCTTGAATGTAGAGCTTAATCTTGTCCATTATTAAACGATTAATATTTGAAGGGTATCGGTTGACTGGTAAAGCCGGTCAACCTTTTGCCAACAATGTGAACATGGCACGGGCGGAAGGACTCGAACCCTCAGCCTACGGTTTTGGAGACCGTCGCTCTACCACTTGAGCTACGCCCGTAAATAATGATTTCAAAATTTGGCAGTTACACAATCACTTTTTGTCAAAAAATTGAACTCAAAGCAAATTGATTCGCCTACACCATAAGTGCAGAAAAGTTAAGCGCCCCAGTACCAGGGCACTTAACTTCTTTGACTTATAAAAAGTAATTCGTAAAACCGAATTACGCAATAATCTCAGTAACCTGACCCGCACCTACAGTACGGCCACCTTCACGGATTGCGAAGCGAAGACCTTTTTCCATAGCGATTGGGTTGATGAGTTTAACCGAAAGCGAAACGTTGTCGCCTGGCATTACCATTTCAACACCATCAGGAAGTTTGCAATCGCCAGTTACGTCCGTTGTACGGAAGTAGAATTGTGGGCGATAGCCGTTGAAGAATGGCGTGTGACGGCCACCTTCCTCTTTTCCAAGTACGTAAACCTCACACTTGAATTCCAAGTGAGGCTTAACAGAACCTGGCTTGCAGATAACCATGCCGCGACGGATAGCATCTTTGTCAATACCACGGAGAAGGAGACCTGCGTTGTCGCCAGCTTCACCACGGTCGAGGAGTTTGCGGAACATCTCCACACCTGTAACCGTAGATGTAAGTGGCTTTGCACCTGCTTCCATCATACCGATGATTTCAACTGGGTCACCAACGTTGATAACGCCACGCTCGATACGACCAGTAGCAACAGTACCACGGCCAGTGATAGAGAATACGTCCTCAACAGGCATCAAGAAGTCTTTGTCAACTGCACGAATTGGGTCTGGAATCCAGCTGTCAACAGCATCCATAAGTGCGTTAATTGCCGCAACTCCGCTGGCTTCGCCAGAAAGTGCATTAATGGCAGAACCCTGAATTACTGGTGTATTGTCACCGTCAAATTGGTACTGGCTGAGTAGGTCACGCATTTCCATCTCAACAAGCTCCAACATTTCAGGGTCGTCAACCAAGTCAACTTTATTCATGAAAACCACTAGAGAAGGTACACCTACCTGACGAGCGAGCAAAATGTGCTCACGAGTCTGTGGCATTGGACCGTCAGTTGCAGCTACTACGATAATAGCACCGTCCATTTGAGCAGCACCCGTTACCATGTTTTTTACATAGTCGGCGTGACCTGGGCAGTCAACGTGAGCGTAGTGACGCTTTTTGGTTTCATACTCAACGTGCGCTGTGTTGATTGTAATACCACGCTCTTTTTCTTCGGGAGCGGCATCAATTGAATCATAATCTTTCTTTTGAGCAAGACCCTGTTCCGCTAGTACATACGTGATGGCAGCGGTCAGTGTAGTCTTGCCGTGGTCAACGTGGCCGATCGTACCAATATTTACGTGCGGCTTGTTCCTCTTAAATTGTTCTTTTGCCATCGGAATTGAATTTAAAAAATTATTTAGTAAAGGAGTTTTTGATCTTGCAAAAGCGGTTTGTCCTCAGGGTGTTGGCCTTCAACGTTGCACTTCTTGCTTCGAGCCAATGAAGGGAATCGAACCCCCGACCCCTTCCTTACCATGGAAGTGCTCTACCCCTGAGCTACATTGGCCTAGCCGGATTGGTTTTATGTTAAAATGACCAAATGGTTTCAAAACAAGGATAGTTTTTTCACCAACACGCCATTAAAACTTGCCACTATCCGGTTTTAGAGCGGGAGACGAGACTCGAACCCGCGACCCTCAGCTTGGAAGGCTGATGCTCTACCAACTGAGCTACTCCCGCATATTTCAAAAAAGAACTGTGAAATGTCAACGGTAAAATGTGAATACTTCAAAATTCACCATTCAAAATTCACCGTTCATTAAGTGGGGGTGATAGGACTCGAACCTATTCAGCATTACACAACAGATTTACAGTCTGCCCCGTCTCTCCAACTTCGGCGCACCCCCAGTCTTAGTTTTGAGTAGTTGGATACAAAGTTTCACGGCTTTGGGTTGAAACCAAAAACAAAAACTCCGCACTCAAAACTTCCATCAGAGCCAGTAGAGGGACTCGAACCCCCGACCAGCTGATTACAAATCAGCTGCTCTACCAACTGAGCTACACTGGCTAATAAATGGAAACTTATCGAAATAAATCCCCTTGCTTACAAAGAACTTTTGGGCTTTCAACCCTGCTTTTTCAAAAGCGCCCGCAAAGATAGCGGTTTGATTTAAAAAAGAAAATTTTGTTTTCTCTTTTCTATATTTTTTTTTCGAGGCGCAAAAGTAGGCGTTTCATTTGTTTTTCCAAGTCCCAGAACAAAAGGTTTTCAAAAAAAAGTTCATCTGTCTAAAAAATACCACAAAAAAAACCGGGCTGGAATATCCAGCCCGGTTTTTTTACCCTGTTTTACAAAACCTAAGCTTCTGCTTGAGGTCTCAATTTATCTTTGTACTTTGAGAGTTGTCTTCTAAGGTCATCAATTGCCCCATCAATTGAGTGCTCGAAAATCTTGGAGGTTTCCTTCGCAAATAGCGTTTGTCCAGGCACATGGAGTTGTATTTCGGCCACTTTGTCCTTTACCTGGCCCGAATTTTCCAGTCTCAGTTTCACTTCGGCATTGATGATGCGGTCAAAATGCGAAGTCAATTTTGCCATTTTTTTGTCAATGAACTCGTGTAGTTTTTGATCAGCTTTGAACTGAACTGCTTCTGTGTGAATTTTCATAAACGTCAAATTAAAAGGTTAGAAATTATGGTTTCACATCGCCCATTTCAATTCGGCACAGGGTCGCACCATTTTTGGCCAAGCTGGCAGTTTGGAAGTGAGCAATGTGCAGCCAATTTTGACCACCAACTGCTTACCGACGAACTGCCAGCTTAGGAACTAGGCTCCGTTGTTGTTTCCGCTTTCGGATGTGCTTGTTGATACACTTTTTTCAATTTTTCAATCGAGTTGTGCGTATAAATCTGTGTGGACGCCAAGCTCGAATGCCCCAGCAATTCTTTAATTGCGTTCAGGTCAGCCCCCCCGTTTGACAAATGTGTCGCAAAACTGTGCCGAAGCACGTGGGGGCTGCGTTTTTCCACCGTCGTCACCATGGATAGGTAACGCTTCACCAAATTATAAACGAACCCGACAGTCAGTGGTTTTCCCTTGTCGGTTAAAAGTAGATTAGAAACCTCATTCCCTGGAAATACGGCTTTGCGCAAACCGATGTACTGCTCCATCAAACTTGCCAAATGCCGTGCCACAGGTATCAGGCGCTCCTTGCCCCCCTTGCCGTACACCTTAATATTGTTGGATGAAAAATCAAGGTTTGCCGTTTTCAGCTCCCGCAGCTCTGATTGCCGCATCCCGGTACAATAGAGCAGTTCCATCACCAAGCGGTTTCGCAGACCAGTGTGGCCTTCGCCAAATTCCACTTGGTCAAACAACAGCGACATGGCTTTCTCCGGCACAAACACCGGCAGCCTTTTGCCAGTTTTGGGTGGCAAAACCTTGAGCATGGGATTGGTCATCATATCACCTTGCTTGCGCAAATACTTGAAGTAAGATTTCAGGCAGGAAAGTTTGCGGTTGATGCTGCGGGGCACATTCCCCTTTTCCATCAGGTCAACCATCCACGAGCGCACGTGTGTGTGGCGGATTTCAACGGGGTCACTTAGCTCGTAGGTCTTCAGCAAAAACTCAATAAATTGACCCAAATCAGACTCGTAGGCTGTGAGGGTATGTGGCGAAAACCTTTTTTCGTATCGTAGGTAATCCAAGTATCGCTCGTGCTTCATGCTCGTCTATCAGTATCGCATTTTGAGAAAGTATCAGCGGTCAAGGTAACGTCACTAACCGAAATATGCAAGTCAATTGGATGATTGTCCTGAAGATTTTTTTCATCGAAACACAACGAGAAAAAAAATTGCGAAGTAAAAAACAAAGGGTTTGAACCAATAACTTGATTCAAACCCTTCGTTCACTTGCCTATTTTGAAATTATCACCCCTTCATCTCCCCCACCATATCCTCCGGCCTGACCCAAAGGTCAAACTGCTCTGAAGTCAACAACCCAAGCGCCAGTGCCGCTTGTTTCAGCGTCGTGCCTTCCTTGTGGGCTTTCTTCGCAATGGCAGCGGCGTTGTCGTAGCCGATGTGGGTGTTCAGCGCTGTGACAAGCATCAGCGAATTGTCCAGGTTTTCTTTGATTTTTGGCAGGTTGGCTTCGATTCCAACGGCACAGTTATCGTTGAAGCTAACGCAAGCATCACCGATGAGCCGGGCCGACATGAGGAAATTGAAAATCATCACGGGTTTGAACACGTTCAGCTCGAAATGGCCATTCATGCCGCCGATGTTGATGGCCACGTCGTTGCCGAGTACTTGCGCCATCGCCATCGTCATCGCCTCGTTCTGCGTCGGATTCACTTTGCCAGGCATGATGCTGGAGCCAGGTTCGTTGTCTGGGATGATGAGTTCACCGATGCCGCAGCGGGGACCACTGGCCAGCAGGCGGATGTCGCTCGCAATTTTGAACAAAGAAACCGCCACCGTCTTGAGCGCCCCGTGCGATTCCACCACGGCATCGTGCGCTGCCAGCGACTCGAATTTATTGGGAGCAGTCACAAACGGCAGCCCAGTCAAGGTTGCGATTTGCTTCGCAACAGCCGTTGCATAGCCCTTCGGCGTGTTCAAACCCGTGCCGACTGCCGTGCCACCGAGCGCCAATTCGGCGAGGTGTGGCAGCGTGTTTTTGATGGCACGGAGACCGTGGTCGAGCTGGGCAGCGTAGCCCGAAAGCTCCTGACCGACTGTCAGTGGCGTGGCGTCCATCAGGTGGGTGCGGCCAATTTTCACCACACCCATGAACTGCGCCGACTTTGCCCGAAGGGTGTCCCGAAGCTTTTCAATGCCAGGAATGGTTGTTTCCACCAAAATCTTGTAGGCTGCAATATGCATCGCCGTTGGGAAAGTGTCGTTCGAGGACTGCGACTTGTTTACGTCGTCGTTGGGGTGCAGCACCTTCTTTTCGTCGGTGAGTTTGCCGCCTGTGATGACGTGGCCACGGTTCGCCACCACCTCGTTCACGTTCATGTTCGACTGCGTGCCGCTGCCCGTCTGCCAGACCACGAGCGGGAACTGGTCGGCAAGACCGCCAGCCAATATTTCATCGCAGACCTGCCCGATGAGGTCACATTTTTCCTTCGGTAAAACGCCGAGGTCGAAGTTGGTGAGCGCCGCCGCTTTTTTCAAAAATGCAAAAGCCTCGATAATTTCGGCGGGCATCCGGTGGCCGCCAATCTTGAAGTTTTGGATGCTGCGCTGGGTCTGCGCCGCCCAGTAGGCGTCAATGGGAACCTCGACAATGCCAAGGGAGTCTTTTTCTTTGCGAGTGGTCATGTTTTGTGAATTGGTTGAATTTGTGAATTGGTTGAATTAAGGCGGCGCAAAGGTAGCAGGAATTCAAAAAAAGAGAATCATGACAAACTGTTGAGAAAAGTCAATACTCGCTTTTTTGCCCTAAATTGCATCGCCAACACTTATTTTTACGCACCACTCGTTTGTGCCGCCGAACTCCAGTTTGGCGTTCACTCCTCCGCCGAACTGGAGTTCGGCGGCACGTTTACGCAACCAAAATTCATCAACATGAAAAAACACTTCATCCTCCTTGCCGTGGCCATTTTTTGCTTCGCAAACTTGTCCGCTCAAACGCAGCCCCTGAATACCCAGAGCATTTCCATTTTCAAAAATGGCCAGGCATTTTACCTCAAAAGCGGCGCATTGAAGCCCACCAACGGTAAGTTCCTGCTGCCCGACCCAGCCCCGCAGGCACTTTACGGCACACTCTGGTTCAATTCCCCGGAGGGTAGCCTGAGCCGTGTGGCCAGCTATCCCGACACCTTGCGGGAGCAAAAAACCGAGACTAACATCGTGACGAGTTATGATTTGTTACGGAACAATATCGGGAAAACGGCAACAGCCTTCATTGACGATAAAAATACAGTAACAGGCAAAATAATCAGCGTAAGTCCAGCATATAAAAATGAAAAGGACGAGCCACAATACAATCAAGGAAGCTATGTTACTTTTCAAATGCAGCAGGGCTGGACAACCATACCCGCTGGGCAGATCCGCTACGTCACTTTTCAAGAACAACCTAAACTCGAACTTTCAGAGCCCAAGGTGAAGCTAACGCCCCGCCACTTGATTGAACTTTCGTTCAACAACAAAAAAGGTGAGCAGCCCTTCGATATGATGTACCTCGCTTATGGCCTTAACTGGGCACCTCAATACCTCCTCGAACTCACGGGCGAGTCCATAGGCAGCCTCAGTTTACAAGGTGAAGTGGCCAATGACACCGAAGACATCGTGAACACGAACCTGAACCTCGTAGTGGGCGTACCGAACTTTGCCTACGCCAAACGTTTATCATATCTCGTTGATTTTCTGGAAGTTATTTTGCCGTACCAGTTCAACACTAGGAACACCCTCGCCAGTTTTACTACAAATGCCTTAGCAGCACAGCAAGTCAATTACGGCGGTGATGCTACAACTTTTACTGGACCGGAAGAACTTGAAACTAGCCGCAACGAAGACCTTTATTTTTACACCCTTAAGAACTTCTCGCTACCAAAGGGAGGGCGCTCTATAGAGTCTTTATTCAAGGAAAAAGTGAACGTGGCACATATTTACGAGTGTAAACTGCCTGACTATAATGACAACAATCAGTATTACGAACAGGAGTTTTTGTTTACACCACTAGTCAACAAGGTCTATCACACCTTGCGTCTTGAAAACAAGACCAACCAGCCGTGGACGACCGCCCCTATTCTGGTAATGAACAAGCAGGGTGACTCACGACCGATCAGCCAAGATATGATGAATTACACCCCTACTGGCGGCAAAGCTTTCGTAAAACTGACCGAGGCAGTGGATGTAAAAGTTGAGCAGGCAGAGCGAGAAACAAGCCGACAGTCAGCAGCTTTGACTGACAGACGAAGAGGCAGCTTCGACCTGGTGCAGGTTGAAGGCAAAATAAAAGTGAAAAACTTCAAAGATAATCAACTTGACTTGCGGATACAGCGCTCCATTGTCGGTAAACTCAAGACAACCAGCACGGATTGGCTGAAAGAAGAAGTCATCAATCCGAACAACCCCCGCAACCGCAAAACGAACGTGTGCTGGGAAACACCCATCAAGGCGAACAGCGAGTTGGAGATTGTTTATACTTATGAAATTTATGTATCATCTTATTGATGGGTAACATCAATATGGATTGACTTGACATTGGAACCAAAAAACGCTGAAGCATGCCCATCAAAATCTTCCGCTGAACCTGTGGTGTGGAATGTCCGTTGGCCATTTTTCGAGCACCTATCGGCCATTTCAGGGTGACGGCCAAGGTAATCCACGAGGCTCTTCGCCACGATTTCCCCCTGCGAGATGACTTTGATTTCCTTCGGTAAAAACTGGCGAATCACGGGTTCCAAGAGCGGGTAATGCGTGCAGGCGAGCAGCAAGGTGTCAATATCTGGCGCCTTGGCCAGTATTTCATCGAGGTATTTTTTCACAAAAAACTCCGTGCCAACGCCAGCCAATTCCCCATTTTCGACAAGGGGCACCCACATCGGGCAGGCTTGTTGGAAGACCTTTACCGAAGGGAAAAAATGCCCTATTTCAATGAGGTAACTCTCCGAGCGCACCGTGCCGACGGTGCCCAAAACGCCCACTTTTTTTGACGTTGAAAAATCGCCGATGACCTCCGCCGTGGGTCGGATGACGCCAAGCACCCGACGGTCGGGAGCGATTTTCGGCAGCGCCAACTGTTGGATATTGCGGAGCGCCTTGGCCGAGGCCGTGTTACAGGCGAGGATGACGAGGGGGCAGCCCTGCCCGAAAAGATACTGCACGCACTCCAGCGTGTAATTGTAAATCGTATCGAAATCCCTTGGGCCGTAGGGCGAGCGGGCATTGTCGCCGAGGTACAGGTAGTCGTATTCGGGCAAGTGCTGCACGATTTCCCGAAGGACAGTGAGGCCGCCGTAGCCGCTGTCGAAGATGCCAATGGGGCTGGTTTTCATGTTTCCCAAAATCAACGGCTCAGGAGCAAAGGCTGGGCAAGGGATTTTTTACCATCGCTGGCTTTCAAAAAGTAAACACCATCCGGCTGGCCGGATAGGTCAATCTGAATTTGCCCCGAAACAGCCGCCCCTGTTAAGTTTTTGAGCAATTTTCCCGTCATGTCAAAGACCTTGACTTCCAAATCATCGGCATTAGCGCTTGCCATTTTTACCAAAAACTGACCGCTGGATGGATTGGGCAGGATGACAAATGCAGGCGTTTTATCCAAATCATTCACCGCTGAAACAAGGTTCACCGAGGCCATGCCTGTGCAGCCATTTGCATCAGTCACAACGACGGAATAATCGCCAGTGGGAAGGCCAGTGGCCATAGCGGTGGTCTGCCCGTTTGACCATAAAAAAGTGAAAGGCGCTATGCCGCCTGATGGGGTCGCCGTGGCGCTGCTGTTTGCATTGTCCACCACGGAGACCGTAGGTGGGCCAGTGGGTGAAAAAGTGACGATGAGCGAATCGGAGGAGATGCTGCAAACCGTGTTGGAAGGGTTGGCCGCAATTACATAGGTCACGCTCTTTATGACCCACTTGCCGACCAAAGCGGGAAGGGAATTTTGGCTCAAAACGCCGTTCAAATCAGCATTGTAAGTACCGGAATAGGGAACATTGGTGAGGGTAAAGCCGCCAAGTACCCCGCCTGTGCCGCCCAGTTCGTCATTAAAATACCAACCATGCCCGCCTTGGGGAGGGGTCACTTCGGTGCCGTCGGTGGAAATGCTGAAGGTTGTGCCAGCACCACAAGCCGAAACCGGAATAGTGGTGGTCAATTCGCCAGAAGCACAGACAGCCCCGGTACAAACCGTTCCACCTAAACACGTGAGCGCTGGGAACCCGTTGCCGGTATTGGTATTCGGGCCGCCAGGGCAATTTCCTGCCTCGTTGATGATGATGGTATAAGTTCCATTTTCTGTGGCCGTCCAAGTGATGGAGCATCCATCGCCATCGCCGGGGCCAAAGGCATCCACTGAACCACTGGGCGCCCTGATGGTGAATTCAGGCACCCATGCGCCAACGCCGGGGCCGTTGCACATGCTGAACACGTAGGTGCCTCCAGCTTGGAAATTGTTGCAGATATATGCCTCAGATGCAAATACCTCGAAAACAGCTATTTCATTGAACGGGCAGCCATTGCCAGCATCGCAGGGCGCTCCCAATGGAAAAAAATTATTGAAGGAATTGTAGGTAGCAGGCGGTGCCGGCGAAGACCAAGTGAGGCACTGCGCTTGGGCGCTTTCCAGGAATATTGCGAAGCAAAAAAACGAGGCAAATAATGGGATGTACCATCTTTTCATGGACAGGGTTATTTTTCTGGTGAAACGAAACGGCAAGTTATGCACATCTCGTCGCACAGTGGCACAAGGAAGCATCTTATTAACAGTTAACGCCTCCAATCCGATAATCAAGTGCAAGAATAATTCTGAAATTCGGCTCCCGTTTTTAGCTTTACCAAAAACAAAAAAATTATGAAAAATATAGCCCTTTGGCTCTTCATTGCCTTTCCCATTTTTCTGCTGGCACAAAACGCCCCGCCATTCGAGTACGACGAAGCACCTGATGACCCCTACATTTATGTTCCGAGAACGGGCCGTGCCACCTCCCCACCCTACCGCTTAGATGGCTCGGCCTTCAGCATCCGGCAAGTGAACGTGGACGCTGCTGGCCAGAACATTCTCGGCGATGCAGCCAATGAACCGTCCCTCGTCATTGACCCGACCAACCCGTTCCGCATGGCCATCGGCTGGCGGCAGTTTGACACGATAGCAAGCAATTTCAGGCAGGCAGGCAACGCCTTCAGCCTTGATGGCGGTGAAAATTGGGACAACCAACTGCCAATCGAGCAGGGCATTTTCCGCTCCGACCCCGTGCTGGATGCCGATTCCGAAGGCAATTTCCAATACAACAGCCTTACCGTCAACGGCAACACCTACTCCTGTCAAGTATTCAAATCCGACGCAGGTAGCAACACTTGGGGCAATGCCGTTTCCGCCTACGGCGGCGACAAGCAGTGGATGACTATTGACCGCACTGGCACTGCTACCAACGGCAATATTTATGCTTTTTGGAAAACAAGTATTTCCAGTTGCAGCGGCGGATTCACCCGCTCCCTCGATGGCGGCCAAACCTACCTCCCCTGCGAGCAACTGGTGGACGACCCGACCCGTGGCACACTGGTCGTCGGCCCGACGGGTGAGCTTTTCGCTTGCGGCGGCAATAGCAACGGCTTTGTGGTGCTGAAATCCAACACGCCGGGGGACGTCAGCAATCCGTTGAATTGGGACATGGTGCAGCAGGTGGACATGGGCGGCGACCTCGCCCTTTACGATGGCCCAAACCCCGGTGGCTTGCTCGGTCAGGCTTGGATTGATGTGGACAATTCCGGTGACTCGGCGCAGGGCAGCGTCTATCTGCTGGCTTCGGTGAACACGGGCGCTGACCCTTCCGACATCATACTCAACCGCAGCACGGACGGCGGCCTGACATGGGGCACACCCATCCGCATCAACGACGATGAAATTGGGGGGAACTGGCAGTGGTTCGGCAGCCTCTCCGTCGCGCCGAACGGCCGCTTGGACGCCACTTGGTTCGATACCCGTGACAACCCCGGCACTTACCTTTCCCGGCTTTATTACTCCTATTCCACCGACGGCGGCCTCAGCTGGTCGCCCAATGAGGGACTCAGCGATGCCTTCGACCCGCACCTCGGCTGGCCCCAGCAGCAAAAAATCGGCGACTACAACCACCAACGCTCCGACAATATCGGCGCACACCTCGCATGGGCCGCTACTTTCAACGGCGAGGAGGATGTTTTTTACAGCCGCATTGTCCCGGATATTTTCTCTGGGACAAAGGATTTTGCTTCGCAAAATGGCGCTGCAAAAGTCATCTGCGCACCGAACCCGTTCACGGGAAGCACCTCATTTCGGTTTTCTTTGAAAAAAGCGGCGCAGGTGCAGGTGGAAATTTTGGACGGCCGTGGGCGGTTGGTGCAGCGATTGGAGGCTGGAGAACTGGCTGCTGGAGCGAATGTTATCGAATGGGAAGGCAGCGCTGGCGCTGGTCTTTATTTCTATCGGGTGATATTGAATGGGGAAATCATGGGCGCTGGGAGGGTGGTGAAAATGAGGGATTAATCGGGGAAGCATTTTCATAGATTTGCTGAAACGCTTTATCTAATAATCCCTCACCTTTCCCCACTATTTCCCCCAAAACCCTTACCATTGCACTCAATTTTACAAAAACAAAAAAACAGCACTACCATGTCAAGATTAACTCCTTTTGCAAGAATCCTCATCGTGTTGGCCATCGTGGCGGCGATATTCTTTGGGGTAAAACACTTCTTCCCCGGCGTAATCGGCGGCGGCACGGACACTGCCACCACTTCCGGAACGGAAGTACCTACCACCGACCCAGCCACGACCACCGGCACGGAAACCACCACGCCAACCAACAACAGTGGTGGCTCGACCACAACGACCACAAGCAGCTTCACCTACACAGCGCCTGAACCAGTCGGCGGCAAGCTGCAAGGCGTGGTGGAACTTGGCGCTACGGGCTTCAACTCGTTCATCATCCGGTCAGATGCCCAGAAAAACTGGAAGCTGGAGAAAGCCGACTACGGCAGCAGCCTCCTCTACGAGAGTATGACGAACGATGCCGACATCACCGCCGGGTTGAAAAATTACATCGCCAACATGCTGGCCTTCGGCGTAGGCGGAAAGGACATCCACTTCGTCATCAGTTCTGGGGCGCAGAAGGTGGAAATCACCAAGCAAATCATTGCAGCGCTAAAGAAAATGAACTACTTCGTAAACACCGTGACACCGCAGCAGGAAGGCCAACTGGCGCTTAAAAGCGTGCTGCCTGCCAGCTACAACGACAAGGCATTCGTCGTGGACATTGGCTCTGGCAACACTAAAATTTCATGGATTCAAGGCGGTTCCGTCATGGCTAAGGAGGCCGTCGGCGCCAAGTATTTCCAAAACAACACAACCGACGATGCGGCCTACCAAAATGTGAGCGCCATGTCAAAAGGCGTTCCATCTAGCTTGCGGGGCACTTGCTTCATCATTGGTGGAGTGCCTTTTGAACTGGCGAAGCAGGTGCGCAACGGCAAAGAGCGCTTCACCGTGCTGAAAGCACCTGCCGATTACACGGCCTCGGGTGAAAAACAGAAAGCTGGCCTCAACATCTACAAGGCGGTAGCCGATGCTACGGGCTGCCAAACTTTCGTGTTTGATTGGGATGCCAATTTCACCATCGGCTTCTTGCTGAACCTGTAAATTATATCGAAAAGTATGAGGTGCACTACTTGCGATTTGGCCTGTACCTCATACTTTCCCACCCTTTGTTCCAAAAGAAAGCGCCAGTTTTTTACCAAACCCCAAAAATTCACCCACCGTTAACGTTGAGGCTCACCCGCACCCCGTTTCATTGTTTTACCTTTGCAAAAACAAACTCAATAATGGCTAAACGGCAATTCATACTGGCGTTTTCAATTTTACGATACTGTGTGCTGGTGCTTCTTTTCATGGTTAGTTTTGTGCCCAAATCGGTTGCTCAAATATGGTCGGAAGACTTTAACTCCTACGCAGATGCAACCGTAAATGCCCCCCCAAAATGGACTTCCTATGCCACGGATTGCGACGATGCCGGCATCAACCTCGGCCCTGGTGCCAGCCAATGGGGCGTCTGGGCTGGCGCTTTCACTTGCAACGACATCGAAGGTGCGCCTTGCTGTGCCCCATTCGGCGGAGGTGGAAATGACAACGCTTGGACTTCGGAAATCATCAATATCGCCAACTATTGCAATATCAGCATCAATTTGGATGTGGCATCTGTCGGTACTTTCGAATGCTCTCCTATCGGCCCGCTATTTGCCTGCCAAGGCAACCCTAACGATGACAACGGCCATGACCAAATCGTGGGGGAATACAGTCTAAATTCTGGACCTTGGACACAGTTCATGTACATTTGTGGGGCTGGAAATGGCAATTATTCGGTAACAGGCCTCAACGGAAACACACTCCAAATCAGGGTTTACGCATCCAACAAATCAAACGGAGAATTTTATTATTTTGACAACGTGGTGGTAAACGGAACCACCGCCGCTACCCCAACCTTTGCCCCAGTTGGGCCGCTTTGCGAAAACGGCTCATCTGTTGTGCTGCCCACCACCTCCAACCAAGGCATCACGGGTACTTGGAATCCGGCCAGCATCAATCCTGCCGGGCAAGGTGGCAATACCATCATGGCCACCTTCACACCCGGCGTCGGCCAGTGCGCCTTGCCGACAATGATGAGCGTAACTATCAACTCGGCAATCACGCCGATGCCAAACCCGATTGGCCCATTTTGCACCACAGACCCAGCAACCAATCTGCTCACGAATATTGGCGGCATCAATGGAACTTGGTCGGGCACGGGTGTTTCTGCAAATACTTTCAACCCAATGATGGCCGGTGCAGGCAACTTCAACCTGACCTTCACCCCAAACGCTGGCCAATGTGCCAACCCCGCAGTCTTGCCCGTCAGCGTCAGCGTAGCTGCTACGCCAAACTTGGGGTCAGCCATAATTTGCCAAACCGACCCAGTCTATAACCTTTCACAATTGCAAGACCCCTTGTACCCAGCTGGCACTTGGTCTGGGCCAGGCGTTGTAGGCAATGATTTCAACCCGATGGGTCAGAGCGGTGGCGTCATCTTGACTTTCACTTCCAGCACAAATTGTGTACAGCCTGCAAATACATCCATCACTGTAAATACGCCGGCTACCCCAGCAATCACAGGCGTTCCAGCCAGTATTTGTGAAAACGAGACGGCCATCGCTTTGCCCACTCCGCAGGGCGGTTTTTCAGGAAACTGGTCTGGCATGGGCGTCAGTGGCAACAACTTCGACCCAACAGGGCTGAGCGGCAGCGTCACCCTCACTTTTACTCCGAATGCGGGGCAATGCGCTAGCCCAGCTACCACGAGCATCAACGTCACAACGCCGACAACTCCAATAATCACGGGCGTTCCAGCCAGTATTTGTGAAAACGAGACGGCCATCGCTTTGTCTACCCCGCAGGGCGGCTTTTCAGGAAACTGGTCGGGGATGGGCGTCAGTGGCAACAACTTTGACCCAACAGGTTTGAGCGGCAACGTCACCCTCACTTTTACCCCAAATGCAGGGCAATGCGCCAGTCCAGCTACCACGAGCATCAACGTCAATCAACCGACTACCCCAGTAATCACGGGCGTTCCAGCCAGTATTTGTGAAAATGCAGCGGCAATCCCTTTGCCCACGCCACAGGGCGGTTTTGCAGGAAACTGGTCGGGGTTGGGCGTCAGTGGCAATAACTTCAACCCGTTGGGTTTGAGTGGCAGCGTCACCCTCACTTTTACCCCAAATGCAGGTCAATGTGCCAACCCAGCTACCACCAGCATCAACGTCAATCAACCGACAACCCCAGTAATCACGGGCGTTCCAGCCAGTATTTGTGAAAATGCAACGGCAATCCCCTTGCCCACCCCACAGGGCGGCTTTGCGGGAAACTGGTCGGGCATGGGCGTCAGTGGCAATAACTTCAACCCGTCGGGTCTGAGCGGTAGTGTCACCCTCACTTTTACTCCAAATGCTGGGCAATGTGCCAACCCAGCTACCACGAGCATCAACGTCAATCCGCCGACAACCCCAGCAATCACGGGCGTTCCAGCCAGTATTTGTGAAAATGCAACGGCAATCCCCTTGCCCACGCCACAGGGCGGTTTTGCAGGAAACTGGTCGGGAACAGGCGTCAGTGGAAACAATTTCAACCCGTCGGGTCTGAGTGGCAGTGTCACCCTCACTTTTACCCCAAATGCAGGGCAGTGCGCCAATCCGGCTACCACGAGCATAAACGTCAATCAGCCGACAACCCCAGTAATCACGGGCGTTCCAGCTTCAATTTGCCAAAGCGCTCCACCCATCAACCTTGCTACTTCGCAAGGAGGGTTTAACGGAAATTGGTCGGGGACGGGAGTCGCAGGGAACAGCTTCAACCCATCGGGATTGGTTGGCAGCATTACGCTCACTTTTACCCCAACTCCCGGGCAGTGTGCCAATGCAGCTACTACGAATATCACCGTGAATCTGCCTTCAACGCCGATCCTTGGCACTGCAAACATTTGTGAAAACACTGGCCTTTACGATTTGACCAACCTCGCCGACCCAAATTTCCCAACAGGAACATGGATTGGTCCCGGTGTGATTGGTAACAACTTCAACCCAACTGGTCAGAACGGCAATGTGATGCTCAGTTTTGTGCCTACGGCCAACTGTACAGTGCCTAGCACCACAACTATCACGGTAAATCCAAGCCTTGTGTTCACGAACTTATCCAAAGTTTGCAACCCAACCACTCAAACTTATACCGTCAGTTTTACCATCACAGGCGGTACAGCGCCTTTCACGATAAATGGCGTAACCATTTCGGGCAATACCTTCATTTCCGCTCCAATTCCAAGCGGTACTAGTTATTTCTTTGATATTGACGATGTAAATGGATGCGGGCCAGTATCGGTGAGCGGCTCTCAAAACTGTAGCTGTACGACTGATGCGGGTACGATGAACTTTGCAAACTCCCCACTTACAGTTTGCTACAACCATTTCCAATTTTCAGTGCCGTTCAACCAGGATGAGGTACTTGACGCTAATGATTTATTGCAATTCGTGCTGCATGACGGCCCGAATGTCACCACTTCCAATATCATTTTAAAAAGCAATTCGCCAGTTATCAACGTCCCTACGGGCTTGGTTTTGGGGCAAACCTACTACGTGTCGGCAGTCGCTGGAAACAACGACGGCACTGGCAACGTGGACTTCAATGAACCTTGCTTCAGCTATTCACAGGCCATTCCAATTGTGTTCTACATCCCGACCGTGCAGCTTGGAAATGACGTCACGATTTGCGCAAGCGACTGCTACGATATTCCGGTACAGTTTACTGGGGTTGCACTTTTTTACATTGAATGGAATATTTACTACAACAATATTTTGGTGGGAAACAGCTCTGCGGGCAACCTCCCAACCAATACAGCGGTGCAGTTTTGTCCTGCCGATTTTAACATCACAAGCGGCGTGGTGAGAATTGAAATCACAGCACTGGAAGATGGGAACAATTGTGGTGTGTCACTAAGTGCACCCGCCATCAACCTCACGGTCGGAAATGGCGTCGTAAATAACCTCTCACCTACGCTTTGCCCCGGCGGGTCTTTGGTGGTAAAAGGCATCACCTACAATCAAGCAAACCCCAGTGGTACAGCGTTCTTTCCGGGCGGCAGTGCTTCCGGCTGCGATTCCACAGTGAACATCAACTTGGCGTTTTATCCGCCTGCCAATTTTACGCTTGCGCAAAGTTTATGTGGAAACGGAAGCGTGACCGTCAATGGGACAGTTTACAATCAAAGCAACCCAAGCGGCACGGAAGTACTTCAAAACGCCAGCATAAACGGCTGTGATTCAACGGTTTTCATCAACCTGACTTTCAAGCAGCCTGTCGTTACAAACATCACTCAAACGCTGTGCACAGGCGGCAGCATCACGGTGAACGGCACGGTTTACGACGAATCAAACCCGAGCGGAACAGAGGTGATAGTGGGTGGCGCAGTAAATGGTTGTGATTCGACGATAAACGTCAATCTCAGTTTCAGTTCCGTGGTGAATTCGAACATCAGCCCGACGCTCTGCCCGAATGGAAGTGTCATGGTGAATGGAACTATTTACGACGCTGCATACCCAAGCGGAATGGAGACGATGCTAGGTGCCAGCTATCTCGGCTGCGATTCCGTGGCGATGGTGAGCTTGTCGTTTTTCCAACCAGCCCAAGGCAGTTTCAACCAAACCCTCTGCACTGGCGGCAGCGTGACCGTGGGTGGGACGGTTTTTAACCAAAACAACCCAAGCGGGATAATTATCATTCCGAATGGCAGTGTGAACGGATGCGACTCGACCATCAATGTCAACATCAGTTTCAGTTCGGTCGTGACCTCGAACATTAACCCAACGCTTTGTCCGAATGGAAGTGTCACGGTGAATGGAACGACTTACGACGCTGCCAATCCAAGTGGCACGGAGACAATGGCCGGTGCCAGCTATCTTGGTTGCGACTCCGTCGCAATGGTCAGCCTGTCGTTTTACCAGCCAGCCCAAGGCAGTTTCAACCAAATCCTCTGCACTGGTGGCAGTGTCACAGTGGCCGGGACGGTTTTTGACCAAAACAACCCAAACGGGATAATCATCATTCCGAATGGCAGTGTGAACGGCTGCGATTCAACGGTCAGCGTCAGCATCCAGTTTTTCCCACCAGCCAATGGCAATATTGCTCAAACACTTTGCCCCGGCAAATCCGTCACGATTGGTGGCACCGTTTTCAACCAAGCGAACCCGAGCGGAACGGTCACTTTTCCCAACGGCAGCGTGAGTGGTTGTGACTCTACCGTGACGGTCAGCATCCAGTTTTTCCCGCCAGCAAGTGGCAATATTGCTCAAACACTTTGTCCCGGCGGAAGTGTCACAATCGGTGGGACGGTTTTTAACCAAGCCAACCCGAGCGGCTCCGTGGTCCTTCAAAATGGCAGCGTGAATGGTTGCGACTCGACGATAAACGTCAGCCTCCAGTTTTATCCGCCAGCCCAAGGCAGTTATTCAGCGACGCTTTGCCCCGGCGAAATGATAATGATTGGTAGCACTGTTTTCAACCAAGCCAACCCAAGTGGAACGACCATCATTCCCAACGGAAGTTTCCATGGCTGCGACTCGACAGTAACGGTTAGTCTATCGTTTTTCCAAGCAGCGAATAGCACAATTGATGACCAATATTGCATCGGCGGGGGCATCACGGTGAACGGAACGCTTTACAACGAACAGAACCCGACAGGGACGGAGATTTTGCAGAATGCAAGCGAAAACGGTTGTGATTCAACGGTTTTTATCAATTTGACCTTCGGAACTTCGGTCATCGTGACACTGAATCCAATACTTTGCCCCGACGAAGTGGTGGTGGTAAATGGGCAAACTTATTCCTCCGCCGACCCAATGGGCACCGAGACTTTCCCCAACGGCAGTTACCTCGGCTGCGATTCCATCATAAATGTGAACTTGTCATTTTATCCGGCGGCAGTTGGCAATATCACGGAGATTTTGCAGATGGGCGGTAGCATTGTGGTGAACGGAACGGTTTACAACGAGCAGAACCCAACGGGTACAGAGGTTTTCATAGGCGCAAGCTACACTGGCTGCGATTCAACGGTCATCATCAATTTGGCTTTTGAAGGTCAGGGTGCGGTGGGCATCGTGGATGTAAGCTCGCCGCTCTGCCATTTTGGGGGAGACGGCGTGATTACTTTGACGGGAATTCAAGGCGGCACACCGCCGTATGTGGTGGCCCTGAACGGTGGAAATTCCGCTCCAGTAGTCAGTTTTCCAGTAGTGTTCGACGGGCTGACTTTTGGATTTCACACCTTGACCATCATTGATGCGCTAGGCACCATCACGACGCAGGAGATTTTCATGCCCGACGCACCATTGATACAGCTCAACATGGATAGTCCGTACAATGTGGAGCTTGGCAACAGTGTCCAGCTTGGAGCGAGTTCTTCTTCGCAAATCACCACTTGGGCTTGGTCGCCACCAGACTACCTCAGCTGTACCAATTGCCCAAATCCTGTCAGTACACCGCTCGACGATATCGTTTACACAATTTCTGTGATGGATGCCAACGGCTGCACCGCTGAGGGCGAGTTGGCGGTTTTTGTGGAAAAAGTGGTGCAGGTTTACGTGCCAAGTGCTTTCAGCCCCAACAACGACGGCATCAACGATGAATTGACGATATTCGCCGGACAACAAGTTGAAAAAATCAAGAGCTTCAAGGTTTTCTCCCGCTGGGGCGAGCTGGTTCATGAATTGTACAATTTCGACCCGAATGATTTGCAGCTTGGATGGAAAGGCGATTTCAAAGGTGAAGAACTCGACCCCGCTGTGTTCGTCTGGTATGCAGAAATCGTTTTCAAGGATGGACAAACGCAGCTGTTCAAAGGCGGGGTGAACTTAATCAGGTAAAATTTCAACAAAAAAAAAGCGAACGTGACAACAGCAAGTGACGATATTTTTACCATAAAAAAGGCTGAGCCAACCGACATCCCTCGGCTCGTGGCTTTGATAAATAGTTGCTACCGGGGCGATGCATCCAAGCAAGGCTGGACAACGGAGGCCGATATTATCGCAGGTGAAATCCGCACGGATGAGGCCAATATTGCGGAATTTATGGCTGTGCCTACCACCACTTATTTGAAATGTCTGCACCCAGAAGCGGGCATCGTAGCTACTGTTTACCTCGATAAAAAGGGCGAGCGGCTTTACCTCGGCATGTTGTCTGTGGACATCGCCTGGCAGGCTAGCGGTATTGGGAAACGGCTGCTCGCAGCAGCGGAGGAACATGCCTTTTCGGTGGGTTGCCGTGCTATTTTCATGCAGGTAATTCCTGCCCGCACTTCACTCATGGACTGGTACATGCGGCACGGCTATGTGGCTACTGGAGAAAGAAAACCTTTCGATGGTGACCCAAAGTTTGGGGTGCCGAGAGTGCCGTTGGATTTTGTGATTCTGGAGAAAAAATTGGCGCAGCCAGCATAAAAAAAGCCGCCGGGAGCAAGTCCTGGCGGCTTTTTTTGATTCAAAAAACGAAGCCTATTTTTTAAAAGGATCTGAATAGCGGCTAGCCAAAAGGCTCTCCTTGTCTTCCAATTTTTTCAGAAAAGCGACCAAAGCTGCCTTTTCGCTTTCGCTAAAGTTCATGCCGCCCGGCTTCAAGTTTTGATGCAGGTTCGGATGGTTTTTGATTCCAGTGCTGTAATGCTCAACCACCTGCTCCAAAGTTGCGAAGCGGCCATCGTGCATGTATGGGCCTGTGAGGGTGATGTTGCGCAGCATTGGCACTTTGAAAACACCCATTTCGGATGGGTCATTCGAAATTTCACCAATACCCTCGTCTTGGTAGGAAACATCTAGGCCATTGTTCGCAGCAGTAATTCCTGCAGTAAAGGCTACTGCACCGAGGTTGTGACAACTGGCACAGTTGGTATTGTACAATTGCTTGCCCATGTTTTCTTCCGCACTGAAGCTTTCAAAATTTGCATTTTGATTACCGCCATGTTTCACCAATTCTTTGTCGTAATCTGTATTGAAACAGCCGATGGAACTAACAAAAGCCTGGATGGCCATGAGCATTTTCTCCTCATTGGTCAAATAGTTGGCGTTGGAAAAGGCTTTATCAAAAAGAACCTTGTAGTATGGCTCTTGCAACAATTTCTCAGCTACGTCAGTGAGGTCAGTGTTGCCCATTTCTACCGGGTTTTTCATGGTTTCCGCTGATTGTTCCATCACTGTCCCAACCCTATTGTCCCAGAACATACGAGTGCCGCCAAAACCGTAATAGGCATTGAAGCTAGGGAAAGTACCGAGGGCAAGGGTATTGCGGGAAGTTCGTTCGTCAGTCTTTACGCCAGGGCTGAATTGTTCGCCGTCTGTAAAGGCTTTTTCAGCGAGGTGGCAAGATGCGCAGTTCACCTCATTGGTAGAGGAAAGACGCTTGTCATAAAACAGCACCCTACCGAGTGTTGCCTGTTTGTCATCAGCAGAAACCGTAAACCCACCGACCGTTTCAGGGAGTTGGAGGGTGTACTTGTCCACTTCAAGCGGGAGGTTTAGAACAGCTTTGATATCATCGTATTGCGCTGGCGTGTAACCTACTGTTACCGTTTTACTGTTATCTTTTAGACAGGAGGAAAGCAGCAGGGCTGCTCCTGAAAGGAGAAAGAAGAGCTTCGTTTTCATAAACATAATGATTTAGGTGAAAAAATATTGGTGGTTGATAGCGCTTTACTCGATGAGCGATGGCCCTATTGTAAAATGATGGTAAAAATAGCAGCAGTAAAACTAAAAATCTAATGTTAGGGTATGTTTTAACATTTCAATTTTTCAAAAAATGGATTTTTCCATCATTTCGCTGCGTAAACATGGGATTTTCCGCAAATAAATTTCAGAAAATCACCATTCCAGCTCGAACCTGCCGCCTTTGAACCCCTCAATATCCCGGCGCTCCCGCTTGGTCGGACGGCCCGTTCCCCGCTCCCGCACTTCCACACCAGCTTTTCCGACGTACCATTCTTTGTATTTGCTCATCTCTTCGACGGGCGTCTGGTTATCGTAGCATTCAACAGCGATGATGGCACCAACCCTTTTGTCAATCAATTTTTTGACCAAAAACTCCAGGTTGAAGCCGTCCTTTTTTACTTGAACCACTTGACCAACCACCACATTATCGGCAGGTTTTGCATTGGCTTCGCCAATGCGCACCTTGCCAGATTTGATGGCGTCAGCAGCCAGCGTCCTCGACTTAAAAATGCGGACGCTCCAGAGCCATTTGTCTATTCGGACTTTTTCCATGAGTACGGGACAGGTAGCGTTTTAATTTCGTTGGGAAATGGTGTTAATCCAAAGACAAAAACACATAAAGCGCAACCCAAGAACCAATAGTTGCTAAACCAGTGTAAACCCAATAGCCACCGGAATACGGTGGAGTTTCTATCAAAATTGTCTTTTCAGCACCACTTTTTATCTCAAAACTCCTATCTACATCGGCTTTTTCCTGAAACCTTGAATTGTCGCAGGTCAGGTGGTAATTAAAATTGCCATCGGGAAGGTTCTTGACCGTAATCCTACGGACCGCCTTCTGCTCGACCAACAATTTTCCGTTTACCGTCAATGAGGAACCAAAAAGCGGTTTGGAAGGAAGCATGACCACGCTACCTTTGGAGCTTGTGTCATCCGAATAATTCACGACGATACTTTTGGCGCAGGATGCAAAAAGCAGGGGGAGCATAAAAAGAAGTGTTTTAAAAATTCCCATAAACACCTGATATTTAATTGATTATGAATAAATCATACAGGGTACGCCAGGTCAAGTGACTCCAGCGTTTCACAAACTTTCTTCGCAATCACATAATCCCGGTACCAGCGGTCATCCACCGGCACAATGGTCCAAGGGATGGTACTCCAATTGATGGCATCCGAGTAGCAGCGCATATAATCGTCCCAAGAATCCCGTTCCTTCCAGTCGCCATCGTTGTGCTTCCAGTGCTTTTCTGGGTCGTCAATGCGTTGCTGCAATTGCTTTTCTTGTTCGTCCTTTGAAATGTGCAGGCAGAATTTCAAAACGGTTGTATGGTTGTCAAATTGAAGCAAATCCTCGAAAGCATTGATGGCAGCCATGCGCTTTTTCACCCGGTCTTCGTCAATCCATTTATGCACCCGCTGAATCAGGATGTCTTCGTAATGCGAGCGGTTGAAAATGCGGATGTCGCCTTTCGAGGGCGCTTGTTGATGTACCCGCCAAAGAAAGTCATGCCCAAACTCGATTTCCGTTGGCTTTTTGAAAGCATACACGCTGAGGTTGAACGGGGTGCAGTCTTGAAAAACGTTCTTCGCTGCGCCGTCCTTGCCACTGCCGTCCATGCCTTGGAAAATGATGAGCAGCGAATGTTTGCGCTGTGCCCGCATCACCTCGTTCAGCTCGCCGATGCGCTTGCAGTATTTTTCCGTGAGCTTTTTGATGTCGTCTTTGTCAGTGCCCGCTGGTGGTGTGGAGGATATTTTTGATAAATCTATCATGGTGGTGATTAGTGATTGGTGATTGGTGACTCGGTGTTACATCAAGACTGACTGCCCCCGACCTTGGTCGGGGCCAACTGCCAAACTGCTAACTTTTCTTCCGTTGCTCGTGCTCCTTCATCAATTTTCGGATGATGCTTTTGACCTGAACCCCAAAGTCTTTGCTCAAAATCCATTGGCCGTAATTGGGTTCCAAGTCAAACACTTTCAGCACAGGCACACCTGTATGCTTTCCAAAATTGAAGACGATTTCGCCCTGTTCGTTGTATTTCAGGCGGTTCGTGACGTCAATATTTTTGGTGTCCTGCGTAAAATCGTGGAGCGCTTGCATGTCGTTTACGATAGGAGTTGGTGTCGTGTTGCCATCGTCATCGAGGTGGTCCACGCCGTCGTAACGTTCGAGTTGGCCTTTGAAAACATCAATCGTGGCCCGCACATCAGCCATGGCATCGTGAGCATCTTCGATTTCTTTTCCGCAGTAAAAACGAAGCGCCGCCTTGAGGTTTCGGGGCTCCATTTTATAAAAAATGCGCTGCACGTCCACCAGTCGGCGCTTGTCAATGTCAAAATCAAAGCCCGCCCTAGCGAATTCCTCCATCAGCATCGGCACATCGAAGCGGCTGATATTGTAGCCCGCCAAGTCTGCATCGCCGATGAAATCGTATAGTTGCTTCGCAACTTGGGCAAAAACGGGCTTGTTCGCCACGTCCTTCGGCGTGATGCCGTGCACACCCATCGCCTCCTCCGAAATGGGGATGCCAGGGTTGATGAGCATTTCGAGTTCGGCAGGTTCCCGCCCGTCCTTGAAGTATTTGATGAACCCAGCTTGTAGGATTCGGTCACGGATGACGTTCAGTCCCGTGGATTCAAGGTCGAAGAAAACGAGGTCCTTTTTTAGGTTGAATTGCATAGGGTGGTTTTTGAAAAGCTTCGAGTTTCGAGCGGAGAGTTATGAGTTTGGCACTTACCGCAAGAAAGTCTAATGTCGGCTGCGAAGTAACGATATTTTGGATTAAAACCTCGTTCGTTGCAGCGCTCCGTCCCGTTTGTGACGCTCCAAGGCCAATGTTAACAATCTATCAATCAGGTCAGGATAGCTCACACCCGCCTGCATCCAGAGCTTGGGATACATACTAATATTGGTAAACCCGGGCAGCGTGTTCGGTTCATTGACGAAAATCCGGCCATCGTCCAGCAGGAACACGTCCATTCTCGCAAGCCCCTCTAAACCAAGCACTTGAAAAGCTCGGAGCGCCGTTTCACGGACATTTTGCACATCTTTTTCACTAACATTTTCAGCAGGAATGACCACCTTGGCGGCATCCGGTGAGATGTATTTGCTTTCGTAATCGTAAAAACCTTTTTCCATCACAATCTCCCCTACCCCGCTCACTTGCAGGTCTTCTGTATTTCCGAGTACGGCAGTTTCGATTTCACGGCCTTTCAGCCCTTGCTCCACCAGCACTTTTGTATCAAATTTGAAAGCCAAATGAATGGCCGCAATGAGTTCTTCCAGCGTTTCCGCCTTGCTAACACCCACACTGCTGCCCATGTTGGCGGGTTTGATGAACATCGGATAGCCAAGTTGTTTCACCATAGCTTGATAATCAGGCGTTTCGTGCTGGCGCAATGTGACCCAAGGCGCTACCAAAATGCCAGCATCCCGTAAAAGCCGCTTGGTGAAATCCTTGTCCATGCCAACGGAAGCGCCCAAGGTATTTGGCCCAACGAAAGGCAGGCCAAGGAGTGCCAACAGCCCTTGCAGCATCCCATCTTCACCGAATGGGCCGTGGATGATGGGGAAGACCACGTCTATTTTGATTTCGGATTTCGGATTTCCGATTTCGGATTGGGGGCCGTGGGATGTGGCCAAATACTGCACTGGATTTTCTGCGCCGGGCATCAGTACCAACGGAAACCCGACATTACCGGACTCGATGCTGGTCAGCGAGAGGAACTCGTCCTCCGGCAAATGCAGCCATTGACCGCTGCGGCTCACGCCGATGACGACCACGTTGTACTTGGCTTTGTCAATGGCCTTGTAGATGTTGCGGGCCGAGTTCATGGAGACTTCGTGCTCCGGGGAAGTGCCTCCGCAGAGGATGGCAGTGGTGAGTTTGGACATAGCAAACTATTATTTTTCAATTTTCGGGAGATTCGGATACTTTTTCCCAAGCACCAGAATGAAAATAAAAATCTTCCTTTTGGTATTTTTTGGCATCATCCTTAATCGTATCAAAGTTAACTTGTTGCAAAAGCAAATTGAAATTGTCCCATATTATCTGCTTATCTGCTAAGAGTTCAGCTTCAGGGAAATCTCCAAGAAAGTTCGACATTATAGATGGTTCATCATAATAAAAATGAATTGTATCGGTTGACGTCGGCTCAATAATTCTATTAATCTCGTAAACTGGGCTACCAAAATAAATCCCATGAATAGTCTCTGACCAAAGTACCACTCTGCTAACCAAAACGCTTTCTTTTGAATGATTACGTACAATTAGATTGGTTTCAGAAAACTTCATCTTTTCACTGTTTTCTGTATTTTTCATCATAATTTGGGTTCCTTTGTTTAAATGAAAATCTGCTATTCCTTTTGGTCCAGTTGATATGTATTTATCTTCTTCAAGCCCATGAAAATTAAAGCCAACACCAAGTAATTGTCGGTAAGTTATTGGTTTTGTGGTATCAAAATACGTCCTTTGCTTGTGAAACCTGATTATACATTCCAGTTTAAACAGTTGTTCAGGTTCAATCTCATCATTTTTTGATAGTTCCTCCAAATCATTATGCCAACTTTTCAATGAGAATTTCTCGTCGAGCTTTGATTGATACTTGCAACTTTGAAACAATAAAATGACAGTAATCCAGATTAGGTATTTCATTTCAGGTTTGGAGTTTTTGAAGTAAAATGCTCCTTTTTCCATTGCTGTATCGTCTCTTGGGTATAGCCTTTTTCCTTCCAAAGCCTGTCCATTTCCTCATCGGCCTTTTTTGCATAATAGTCGGCCAGCATCTTGCGGATGTCTTTAAGTTCTTCATCAGAGACATTTCTCGAATACAACTTTAATAGTTCAAGTTGTAGGTTGCTCAGTTTGGTGGATTCTTGCGTCGCTCCCATAATCAGTCAGATTTTTTGTTTAACCATGATTGTATCAAAGCATTGGCTTCTTCCTCCGACACCCAATTGGCTTCGTCTTCACTTTCTTCGATGGCCAACAAAAGTTCTTCCTGTTGCTCAGGTGTCAGTTCGTCCCACCAATCAGGTTCAGTCGTTGAAACTGTTATTTTCATTACCCAAAACTAAGCGTTTTCGTTCAAAGCTGCGCCAATCCGCAATCCTTTGTCATTCCCGAAGGAAACCTAAAAAACCTCTGGCCGCATTTGTGGAAAAAACAAAACTTCTTGGATTGATGCCTGCCCCGTAAACAACATCGCCAACCTATCAATCCCGAAGCCGATGCCCGACATGGGCGGCATCCCGAACTCCATAGCCCGCAGGAAATCGTGGTCAATATACATGGCCTCGTCGTCGCCCCGCTCCATGAGTTTCACTTGGTCTTCGAAGCGCTCCCGCTGGTCAATCGGGTCGTTCAACTCGGTGTAGGCGTTGGCGATTTCCTTGCCGTTGCAGTATAGTTCGAAGCGCTCCACAAGGCCCGGCTTATTGCGATGCTTCTTCGTCAGCGGCGACATTTCAACGGGGTGGTCAGTGATAAAAGTGGGCTGAATCATGTGCTTTTCAGCCACTTCGCCGAAGATTTCGTCAATCAATTTGCCACGGCCCATGCTCGCATCCAGCTCAATGTGCAGCTTCTTGCAGACTTCCCGCAGGGCGACTTCGTCCATGTTTGAAACATCAATGCCGCTGTGCTTTTCGATGGCTTCGTAAATGCTGATGCGCTGGAATGGGGCCTTGAAACTGAGTGTTTTGTCACCAACTTCCACGTCTGTTGTGCCACATGTGTCCAAAGCGGCTTTTTCAAGGAGCTGCTCGGTGGTTTCCATCATCCAGAAATAATCCTTGTAGGCCACGTAGAATTCGAGGATAGTGAACTCGGGGTTATGCGTACGGTCCATGCCCTCGTTGCGGAAGTTTCGGCTGAATTCGTACACCCACTCGAAGCCGCCGACGATGAGGCGCTTGAGGTAAAGCTCATTGGCGACTCGCATGAAAAACGGCACGTCGAGCGCATTGTGGTGCGTCTTGAACGGGCGGGCAGCAGCACCGCCGGGGATGGGCTGCAGCACGGGCGTATCCACTTCCATGCCGCCCCGCTCGTTGAGGAAATTGCGGATGGAAGCGACCATTTTCGTCCGCTTGATGAAGGTTTCCTTGACCTCTGGGTTCACGATGAGGTCCACGTAGCGCATCCGGTAGCGCATTTCAGGGTCGGTGAAGGCATCGTGGACATTGCCCTCGGCATCCCGCTTCACGATGGGGAGCGGGCGTAGTGCTTTGGCCAGCAAGGTCAATTCCTGCACGTGAATACTGGTTTCGCCGGTTTTTGTGTTGAAAACAAAGCCCTTGATGCCGACGAAATCGCCGAGGTCGAGCAGTTTTTTTACCAAAACATCGAAAAAAGTGAAGTCAGACTCACCTGCCTCATTTTGCGAAGCAAGCTCATCCCGCTTCATGTATAATTGTATGGTTCCAGTGCTATCCATGATGTTCATGAACATGGCCTTGCCAGCTTCCCGCTGCGCCATGATGCGGCCAGCGATGCAAACCTGCTGGTAGTTCAGGCGGTTTTTAGTGCCGTCTTCTAGGATTTCTTCTTGGTAATTTGCCTTGATTTCTATGGCTGTGACGTTCACAGGGAACAGTTCCGGCGGATAGGGATTGATACCTAAGTCTTTGATTTTCTGCAAGTTGTCACGGCGGACGAGTTCTTGTTCGGACATTGTTTTTAGTTTCGAGTTGTGAGTTTCGAGTTTCGAGCGAGGGGTGCTTTTTTGAAAGATTTGAGCAATAATTGCAAATAGATTGGTGCTGCTTGCAACTCACGGCTCGCAGCTCGAAACTCAAAAAGAACGCAAAAATAGGCTAAAACTAAAGAAAGCCCGCAAAATCAAATGAAATTCAAATGACTGGGGCAAAAGATTGTCCGCCTTTAAATTTTGCTACTTTTGCGGCGCTTTTCCGGCCGTTGCACAAAACACCCCGACAATTTTTTCAAACTGCCGCCGTTTTTGCGCAACTCCCGACAACCATTTCAAAGCATTTTGATAACCAAAATATATCCTACCATGCTGAATCGTTTCATGATTTTGCTTTTCACAACGTTCCTCTCTACTGGCCTTTTTGCGCAAAAAGACGATCCAGTTCTTTTCTCCGTGGACGACACCCAAGTCCATCTTTCCGAATTCAAGTACATTTATTCGAAGACCAACGGAGACAAAGCTGACTACTCGAAAGCCAGCCTGCAGGAATACCTCGACCTTTACACCAATTTCAAACTCAAGGTGAAAAAGGCCAAGGACATGAAATTGGACACCATTTCCTCCCTCAAACAGGAACTGGACGGATACCGCCGCCAGCTCGCCGACTCGTACCTCATTGACCGGGAGGTCACGGAAAAACTCGTGGACGAAGCCTACGACCGCACCAAACAAGACGTGGACATCAGTCACATCATGGTGGCAGTTGCCCCAAACGCTTCGCCTGCGGACACACTTGCAGCTTGGAATAAAATCATGGAAGCCAAGAAAAAACTGGATGGCGGTGAAGATTTTGGCGCTATCGCAATGGTTTACTCCACCGATAAATCGGTCAATAAGAACTTGGGCCATGTCGGATTCGTAACGGCCCTTTTCCCCAACGGCTTCTACGCCCTGGAAACAGCAGCCTACGTAGGCCCAATCGGCAAATTGCAAGGGCCCATCCGCACCAACGGTGGCTATCACCTACTGCTGGTTCATGGTCGCCGTCCTGCCCGTGGCGAAGTGGAGGTGGCACATATCATGGTTCGTTTGGACAAATTCCCCGACGGCATCAAAGCCCGCCGGGCCATTGACTCGCTGTACGCAGCGGTGCAGGGTGGTGCCAGTTTTGAAGAAGTAGCCAAGTCTAGCTCCATGGACCAAGCTACAGCAGCAAAGGGCGGCTACATTGGCTTCTTTGGCATCAACCGCTATGAAAAAGCCTTTGAAGACGCTTCCTTTTCCCTCCAAAACGATGGCGATTTTTCACCGCCAGTGCAAACCACCATTGGCTGGCACATCCTCAAGCGCATCAGCTTAAAGCGGGACGAGCCGTTCACAGTGGTAAAATCAAGGCTGCAAAACCAGATCAAGCAGGATACCCGCTACGATTTGGCACGCCTGAAAATGATAGAGCGCATCAAAAAGGAAAGTAATTTCACGGAAGACCATACAACGCTGGCAGGGTTCATCACCTCCTTAGAAGCGGATACTGCCAAAAGTTTTTTGACATACAAATGGAAAGCGCCAGAGACGCCGTCCACCAAGCCGCTTTTTTCCTTCGGCAATTCGGAGAAAGTCACGCTGGGTGATTTTGCCGATTACTGCGCCAAAGCTTCCCGCAAGCGCCAGCAAATGGCTGGTGCTGGTATCGCCGAAAATGTGAACAGTCTATATTCGGACTACGTTGGCGAAACGGCGTTGAAGCATGAGGAGAAATTGCTCGACACCAAATACCCCGAGTTCAAATCACTGATGCGGGAGTACGAAGAGGGCGTAATGCTTTTCGAAGTAACCAAAATGGAAGTCTGGGACAAAGCCTCTGCGGACTCTGTGGGCTTGGATGCGTTTTTTGCAAAAGACAAAACAAGCTACAAATGGGAGGAACGTGCCGTGCTGAGTCAGTATGCTTTGGTTGAAAAAGCGAAGGACAAAATCAACCAGATTCGGGAATTTTCGAAGTACAATAACCCCGATGCCGTACTGGCAAAGTTCAACACGGACGAGGACAAAATCCTGAGCCGCACAGAGAAACAGTATGAAAAAGGCCGCAACGAGGTAGTGGACAAGATGGAGTGGAAAGTCGGTTCTCTTTCGGCAGTGGACATCAGCAAGCGGGACAAATCCTACAATTTTTTCAAATTGGAAGAGATATTGGCGCCGGGACAAAAGACACTAGCTGAAGCCCGTGGCTACGTGGTCGCCGACTATCAAGATTACCTGGAAAAGCGTTGGTTGGAGTCGCTCCGCAAGGAATACAAAGTAAAAACGAACGAAAAAGTGTTCAATAGCATGGTTAAAAAGTAAGTTTGCAGCTGGCAAACAAAATATGAACTGCACTACTTCACCTATTTTTCAGGAAAATCAAAAGCCAGGCGGGGAGCGTTTCTCCGCCTGGTTTCTGCTTTTTTTAGCAATCTTTGTTTTGCTTGGTGCTTGCGACACTGGTAGCAAACATTCCAAAAATGACCGCCAGCTAGGCCGAATTTATGGAAAAACACTGTTCCTCTCCGACTTGGACGGCATGTTGCCAGAGGGTATCACCGGAGAAGACAGCACCGTCATCATCAACACCTACGTGCGTTATTGGATGCGGGAAATGGCGCTGCTCCACGAGGCAGAACAGAACATCCCTCAAGACCTCAACCTCGAAAAACTAGTGGCGGACTACCGAGCTTCGCTCATCAAAAACAACTACGGAAACCTGGTGATGAACCGACTGCTGGACTCGACGGTGACCAACCAACAGTTGTTGGATTTTTACGTTAAAAACAAGGACCAGTACCAGTTGGAAACGCCCATTTTGCGTTGCCGTTTTATCAAAGCACCCCGAAATGCACCGAACGCTGACAAGGCGCAGGACTGGTGGAACGGTAATAAAAGTGAAGACTTCTTGGAATTGGCCAAATGGTGCAGCCAACATGCCGCCGTCCACCATTTGCAGGACAGCACCTGGTACAATGTGGACGATATTGCAGCCTATATGCCGCAGGGAACATTAACCATTAACAACGTTGAAAATCGTCGGGATTTCATCCAACGTGACGACAATTTTGTGTACTATTTTAAGCTCCTGGAAGTGGTACGAAAAAAGGAAATTGCGCCACTGTCCTACATCGAAGACCAAGCCCGAAAAGTCATTTTGCACAAAAGAAAAACGGAACTTCTGGAAGACTTAAAAGACAAATTGTACCAAGAAGCTGTCCGTAAAAACAACTTGGAAGTGTATGAATAGGTGTTTGGCGGCTTTGCGTTTTGGCATGTTGAGTAGTTTCCCAGCCAATGCGCCAATATGCAAAATGCCAGTAAATAATTACCAATGATAAAGAGAATTGCCCTTGGGCTTTTGACCATTTTTCTTGCTTCGCAAATGATGGCTCAGCGTGAAGTGATTGACAAAGTAATTGCCAATGTAGGTGGTGAATACGTCCTGCTTTCCGAACTGGAGGAGCAGATTGCGCTCATCAATGACAAACAAGGTGGCAAACTCCCACCCGATGCCCGCTGCTTGATGTTGGACAACTTGCTCACACAAAAACTCCTCGTCAATCAAGCTAAGATTGACAGCGTTTTGGTATCAGACGAAGAAGTCGAAGACCAGATGAATGCCCGCATCGAACAGATTCTTGATTATATGGGCGGGGATGTGAACCAGTTTGAAGAATACTACGGCCAGTCCATCGGTGAGGTGAAACAATCGTTTCGGGAAGACCTGAAGAGCCAATTGTTGGCCGACCGAATGCGAGCCAAAGTGATGGAAGGCATCAGCGTGACGCCTTCGGAAGTCAAGACTTTTTTCAAAAAAATACCCCGGGACAGCCTACCCTACTTCAACTCTGAAGTGGAAATTGGGGAAATTGTAATGAAGCCAACAGTCAACGAAGTGGAGCACCAAAAGGCCATTGACAAGCTGGAAAGCATCCGCAAGCGAATCGTGGAAGGTGGCGAATCTTTTGAGGAATTGGCCAAGAAATACTCCGACGATTTCGCCAGCGCCCGCATCGGCGGCGACCTCGGCTGGACGAAGCGGGGCAAGTTCGTGGCAGCCTTCGAAGCGGCAGCTTACAAACTCGACGAAAATCAAATCTCTGAGGTCGTAGAGTCAGAGTTTGGCTTCCACCTCATCCAGTTGTTGGGCCGCCGAGGCAACAGCATCAGCACTCGGCACATCCTCGTCAAACCAGAAATCACAGAAGCCGACTTCCAGTTGACAGAGCACAAACTTGACTCTGTGCGGCATTTGCTGATGACGGACAGCATCAGTTATTCGAGGGCCGTGAAAGCATTTGGCTACAAAGAAGTCCAGAGCTTCAACAACGATGGCAAGCTCGTCAACCCGGCCAGCGGCAATTCTTTTTTTGAAATTGGCGATTTGGAGCCAGCCATCTATTTCACCATTGACACGATGAAAATCGGTGAATTTTCAAAGCCGTTCAGCTACACCGACCAACGGGGCGAGACCTATTTCAGAATCGTGCAATTGCAGAGCCGCACGCAGCCGCACGTGGCCAGTTTGGAGAAGGATTACGCCAAAATCCAGACAGCGACCATCGAGCAGAAAAAATCAACCCAAACCGCCAAATGGGTGGAGCAAAAAGTAGGTTCCACTTACATCCGCATTGACCAGAGTTACCTTGGGTGCCCCGACATTGATAAATGGCTGGAAGGGTCGAAACCTTGAAAATTGGGTTATTGGGTTATTGAGTTATTCTGAAAATTAGCAGGCAATAACTCAATGGCCCAATAACTCGCCTTCATGCTCCAGCAGCCATTTTTTCCGCCAAAGCCCGCCGCCGTAGCCCGTCAGTTCGCCATCCGAGCCAATGACCCGATGGCAAGGAATGATGATGGAGATGCGGTTGTCGCCGTTCGCCCTCGCCACTGCTCGCACCGCTTTTGGGTTTCCAATATTTTCAGCTTGGGTTTTGTAGGAGCGGGTTTTCCCACTCGGAATCCGCTGTAATTCTTCCCAAACCTGCTGCTGGAATGACGTTCCCGGCACCTCCAACTTCAAGTCAAAATCCCGTCGTTTTCCATCGAAATATTCCTTTAATTGTTCGTCCAAAACTTGGAAAAGTGGATGCTCACCCGGCACGATTTCCGCCTTGAGGTATTTTTTCAATCGGTCCAGTTGCGTTTCCAGCATCCTTCGGTCGGTGAATTCGAGCAGGCAAATACCCTCGTCCGTGGCGCCAGCCATCATCGGGCCGAGCGGGGTCAGCAGCCTCGTCACCGTGATGATTTTCTTTTTTGAGCTTTCTGCTGGCGCAAAACCCGTGGCTTTTTTAAACGAATCGCCGAAGCCGCTGAGGGACTCGTAACCGTTGTTGAAGGCCGTGTCCGTCACCCGTTCCCCGTACTTGATTTGACCAAAAGCTTGGTTGATGCGCAGCATCCGAAGGTAGCCTTGGAAGGTGATGCCATGCGTTTTTTTGAACCAGCGGCTCACCCGCTCCGGCTGGAGGCCACGGGCACGCAGGTCTTCGTTGCGCAAGCGGATGGAAGGGTCGGTAGCAATTTCTTTCAGGAGTCCATCCAGCCAATCGGGTGTGGCATCCTTTAGCTCCATCGGGTGGCAAACCTTGCAGGGGCGATAGCCGTGGCGGATGGCTTCGCTTGCCGTGGTATAATATTCTACGTTTTCGGGTTTGGGCTTGCGGGCTGTGCAGCTCGGTCGGCAAAAAATGCCCGTCGTCTTGATGGCGGCGAAGAAAATACCCTCGAAACTTGTGTCTTTGTTCACCAAAGCCTCGTACATCGTGGGCAGGTCGGGAAGCGTCGTTGTTGTCATTTTTTGTAAGATTTTGATTCAGGTCAAAGGTAGCGCACGGCAAAACTGGCCACAACCGAAAACCTGACAAGCATTTTTTTTGAAACAATTTTCTTGAAAACTTGCTTTCTAAAATAGTTAATCGCAATATTGCGATTGATTTTAAATCCAACTAATGGGACTCAGCAAAACCGAAGCATTTTCAACCGAACAGAACCGCATCGCCGAATTGGCGAAAGCGCTGGCGCACCCGGCGAGGGTAGCCATCGTGCAGCACTTGCTGAAAACCAAAGCCTGTATCTGTGGTGACTTGGTGGATGTGTTGCCGCTGTCGCAAAGTACAGTTTCCCAGCATTTGAAGGCCATGAAAACGGCAGGCATCATCACCGGAAGCGTGAAGCCGCCCAAGGTCTGCTACTGCCTGAACATGGAGGTTTTGCGGGAATTCACGGCAGCGTTCGGGGAGATGTTCAGTCGTTGCTGTTAAGCATCAGTTCCTGAGATTTTTTTTTGGTTAAAATCATCGCAATATTGCGATGAAAATCATATTTTTTCACTTTTTAACTATTTGTGCTATGCTAAATTCAATGTCAATCCAAACCAGCAATGCCGAAGGCGGCTGCTGTGGCACAGGCTGCCTGAGCGGCTGTTGCTAAAAACTTGTGGTGGAGCTTCGCAATCGGAGCGCCGCCGCTTTTTTATCTCCTTTTTTCAAAAATTAAATTGCCAATTATCAACATGACAACCCATCAATTTCTCCAAACCCTTCGGGAAAATCCCGCCAAGGAACTCCTGTTCGAGTACCGCCAAGGCTTCTTCGTGCCGATGGCCTACCACATCACGGAAGTGAAAAACATGCACATCGAGGCGGTGGACTGCGGGGGCAGGCCGAGCGAATATTTTCAAACAGTTGTTCAGCTCTGGGTCGCCGGCGATGAGCAGGTGGAGCGCCACATGTCCGCTGAAAAAGCTTTAAAAATCTTCGACATTGTGGACAAAATGAAGCCAATGCGGGGCGATGCCGACATTTTTTTTGAATGGGGAAATGAGTACCTGCCCACTTCCAATTACAGCCCGCTAGACATCGAGAATGCTGATAATCAATTGGTTGTAAAAATGTTCGTACCACCCACGGTCTGCAAGCCCAAACTCGAGTTGGAACTCGCAGGCTGCTCAACCGTTGGCTGCTGCTCATGAGTTTGACCATCGAACCACTGCTTCAAGTCCACTACCTTGCCGTCCGCCGCATTTACGAAGAAGGACTGGCCACGGGCATCGCCACATTTGAAACACAGTCCATTGACTGGGCAGTTTGGGATGAAAAATACCTGCCAACTTGCCGTTTCGTGGCCTTGCTTGACGGCGAAGTCGTGGGTTGGGCGGCACTCACGCCCTACTCCAAGCGGGAAGTTTATCGTGGCGTAGGCGAGGTGACGATTTATGTTGGTGAAAAAAGCAGGGGACAGGGCATTGGTCAAGCTTTGCTGAAACAACTAATTTTAGCGTCAGAGGCCGCAGGATTCTGGACCTTGCAGGCAGTCATTTTTGCCCAAAATAAAGCAAGTATTGCTCTTCACGAACAGGCAGGTTTTCGAGTGGTTGGGTTCAGGGAACGCATTGCGCAGCGGAACGGGGCATGGCATGACAATGTGCTGATGGAAAGAAGGATGTAACCTTCGTGGTCGCCCAATTTATTGGGCTGACCGATTTAATGCACGGTCTGCCCAATAAATTGGGCGACCACTAATTTGACGAAACAATTACGCTTCCAGCAACATCAAAAACAGGTAAAACGGTCATGGTTACTATCTTTGCGAAAAAAAAATTATGAAAAAATATACCATCTTCGCTCTGTCAGTCGCCGTGATGGCTTTGGCTTGCGACACTTCAAAAAAAGCTGGAAATCAAGCACTTACCAACTACAATCCGGCCACGGACACCCTCCGCTTGGCTGGTGAAAACCACTTCCGAAACGTTCGCCAACTGACCTTCGGTGGCGACAATGCGGAGGCGTACTGGAGTTCCGACAGCAAGTCGCTGTCCTTTCAGGCCACCAACGAAAAATGGGGCGCATCCTGCGACCAGATTTTCACGATGCAAATTGACGGCGGAACAAGCAGCGGAGCCAAGCCCCTGCAAGTTAGTTCCGGTACGGGCAAGACCACCTGCTCCTACTTCATGCCAGGCAACAAAAGCGTTCTTTTTGCAAGTACGCACGGTGAACACAGCGGCGAGGGCTGCCCTAATGCGCCCCGAAGCGTCGGCGGCAAGTACGTCTGGTCCATTCATCAGGAATATGATATTTATGTGTCTGACTTGAAGGGAAATGTCCTCAAGCAGCTCACCACTTCGCCCGGCTACGACGCCGAAGGAACGGTGTCGCCTGACGGCAAAAAAATCGTGTTCACCAGCACCCGTTCTGGCGATTTGGAGCTCTGGACGATGAACATTGACGGCTCTGACCAACGCCAAGTAACCACTGGTTTGGGCTACGATGGTGGCGCATTTTTCACCCCAGACAGCAAGCGCCTCGTATTCCGGTCTAGCCGACCAAAGACCGACGAAGAAGTTAAAACCTACAAGGATTTGCTAGCGCAAGGCCTCGTCCAGCCTACTGCACTTGAAATTTTCACCTGCAATGTGGACGGTTCTGACCTGCGCCAAATCACGCACCTCGGCGGTGCAAACTGGGCGCCGTTCATGCACCCAAGCGGCAAGAAAATCCTTTTTGCCACCAACCACCACAGCAAAAGCGGCAGGCAGTTCAATGTCTTTTCCATAAATCTGGACGGCACTGGCTTGGAGCAAATCACTTTCGATGAAGGCTTTGATTCGTTCATCATGTTTTCACCTGACGGCAAAAAAGTCGCTTTTTCCAGCAACCGAAACAACGGCGGCGGGCACGATACGAACGTGTTTGTGGCGGATTGGGTGGAGTGAAAGCGGGTGAGAGATGTGAGCGGGGGGTGAGCGGTTATTGGATTTCCTTTTTTATGGTGTTGGAAATCAACGGGATTTTCAGCCAGTTTGGGAGCAAGGCCATCAGCAGGCGGTTCAGTTTATTCATGAAACCGGGGATGATGGTGGCCTTGCCGCTGAACATACCTCGAACGGCAAACCTTGCCACTTCTTCAGGCGAAACCAAGCCAATTTTCCCTTTAAATCCTTGATTTTTAATGCGTTGCGAAGCATCGGCGTTAGTGGCCATCGGGCCGGGATAGACGGTGCTGACGGAGACGCCCGTTCCTTTCAACTCCTCCCGCAAACCCAGCGACCAATGCCGGATGAACGCCTTTGTGGCCGGATAAACCGTCTTGTAGCCAATCGGGCTGAAGGCGGCCATGCTGCTTAGGTTCAGTAGGTAGGCTGGTTTTTGCTGACGCAAATTGGGGAGCAAAAGGCGGGTAAGCATGACTGTTGCGGTGATGTTGAGTTGCAAAATCCCATCAAGGTAAGCTGGTTCAGCAGTTTCAAATTGGCGAGTGCCACCACGACCAGCATTGTTGATGAATATTTCAATTTGGAAGTTTTCGTTGATGGTTTTCGCCAACGACTCTACATTTTCCCGAAGGGAAAGGTCAGTTTCAAAAAAATGAACAACGATTTGAAAATCAGTAAGTTGCGCAGCGAGCGAGGCAAGGTTTTCATTGGGCAGCGATACCAATATCAGGTTGATTTTGCGCTTCGCAAGTTCGAAGGTAAAAGCTCGGCCAAGGCCTTGGGATGCACCGGTGATGAGGGCGAATTTCATCATCCCACAATCTGCAGCTTCGCAAACTTCAACATGATCCGCTTTTGCTTGTCCACCTCCAAATCCGGGAAGAAAATCGTCGCCATGCGCTTGTCGCCGCTGCCGTCCACGGCCACTATTTTCCCTTCGCCAAATTTCAAATGCAAAACCTTGTGCCCCGCCTGGATATGCTCGCTGGGACTGGGCTT
>JBGSWN010000222.1:0-1693 GCA_041752395.1 Saprospiraceae bacterium
TTCCTTGACGGCCAGACTTTCCAAGTTTTCAAAACTTGGAAAGTCTCTCGCAGGGCCAGCTTGCAGCCCCAACACATCGGCGATGGCCTTAGCCAGTTGATGCGGTTTGAAGGGCTTTGCCAGATGTCGGTTCATGCCCGATTCGAGCGCACGCTCGATTTCCTCCGGCGTAGCCGAGGCGGTTAGGGCGATGATGGGGATGCCGGAACCAAGTTGCTGCCGGATGTGCCGGGTGGCTTCCGTGCCGTTCATTTCGGGCATCTGCATGTCCATCAGGATGAGGTCGAAAGTGCTTTTTTCCACGCTGGCAATCGCTTCCCTTCCATTGATTACTTCCACTATTTTCACATTTTCAAAATGCCGCAGCAATGCCTCCGTCGCAATTTCCCGGTTGAAGGCATTGTCGTCGGCCAGCAGGATTTTCAACTTTTGCGTGAAATATAAATCGCCGACTGTGACGCCTGTTTGTTCTATATCGGTGGTATTTGCCAATGGCAAATTGAGCGCAAATGAAAACGTGGAGCCTTTGCCCACCTCGCTTTCCACCTGGATGTCGGAGCCGTGCAACTGCGCCAGTTCCCGTGCGATGGTAAGGCCCAGGCCCGTGCCGCCGAAGCGGGCGGTGGTGTCGTCGCCAGCCTGTTGGAAGCTGTCAAAGATGCTGGCCAGTTTTTCGGGAGGTATCCCAATCCCTGTATCAGAGAGTGAGAAGGTGAGAGAAGCGAGAGGGTGAGAAGGTGAGACAGTGAGAGCGGGCGAGCCGTCCACCGTCAACCGGACTTCGCCTTTTTCGGTAAACTTGACAGCATTCCCCGCTAAGTTCATCAGGATTTGATAAAGGCGGGTCGGGTCGCCGAGGACGGCGGCTGGCACGCCCTCGCCGATATGGACGGTCAGTTCGATGCCCTTGTTTTCGGCCCGGACGGAGAGCGCTTCCTGCACGTCGTGGGCGATGCGGACGGGTGAAAACGGCACTTGCCTCAGCTTGACCTCCCCAGCCTCCAGCTTCGAGATGTCGAGGATGTCGTTCACCACTTCGGTCAGGCGCTCGGTGCTGTGGTGGATGGAGGCGAGGTAGCGTCGCTGTTTTTCCGAGAGGGAGGTTTCCAGCACGAGGTCGGTAAACCCGGCGATGCCGTGCAGCGGGGTGCGTATCTCGTGGCTCATGTTGGCGAGGAAGCGGGACTTGAAGGCTTCGCTCTTTTCGGCCCGCAGGCGGGCGGCCTCCACTTCGAGGTTCTTGGCTTCGAGCTGTTCGTTGGTGCGCTGCTTGAAGCGGTAGCGGTTGCAGAGCAGAAAAGCCAACAGTGCGAGCACGCCCAGCCCGGTGAAGAGGGCGTAGCGTATGTTGCGCTGGCGGGTGAGTTGTGCTTGCACTTCGGCTTCCCGGCGGGCGGTTTTCACCTCGCTCTCACGGTTGAATTCGCCGAAGGCAAGCTGGCGGGTGCTTTGCTGGCGCTCCACATTTTGCTGGAATTTAAAGCGCAGTTCGCTGTATTCCAATGCTTTGTGGAAATTCCCTTTCTTTTTGTAGACCTCTGATATCAAGGCAGCGGATTCATGTGCGCCCCGGTTGTTTTTTGCCTCGATAAATGATTGAAATGCCAAAATAGCATGGTCGAGCGCATCATCTACCCGGCCTACGGCAAACTCGCAGGCTGCCAACTCCTGCATGGCTGCCGAACCATAGTGG
>JBGSWN010000223.1:0-99291 GCA_041752395.1 Saprospiraceae bacterium
CAAACCTTGAAAGGGACCATTCTGACTGACCTGGAGCAAGTGAAAATGTTGATGCAGAAGACCCACACTGAAACCGGGCTGAAGGTTGAAGTAAGAATCGTGGACAAGTTCTATCCGATTAAGCTGCCGTCAAGGGCAGCGAATTTGGATAGCAAACGAATCTTGGTTCATCCAACATTGCCACAGTTCTCCTACACCATATTGCCATAATGGTCTATTTTATTAAATTCATTTCACTTAGTAGAGGATAAGTTGGAAAAGCCGATTGATTTTATCAATGTACTTCTTGATATCCTTGAGCCAAATTTTTCCAAACTAAAAGTTTTGGGTATTGAAAAACATGACATTTTGCTTTGGCTTGTTTACGAATATCAACATCAATGTGCAATGTCGTTTCATCCTGAAGAGATGGAAAGACTTGGGAAAAGTGGGATTGCATTAAATATTGATTGCCATGAAAGATTAAAAAAAAATAAAAATACTAATGCTTGAAACCGCCGCATATCAGTCGCATTAGGTACTTACCCACTCCCCAACCTCCCCACCATCCCCCCAAACAAAGAGAAATGAAAAGGTAGCACCGAATACCCCATAGAAGCAGCCCCACAGCCCAGTTAGCTGGAAGGTCGCCATTTGCCTTAGCGCCGATTCACCGTTTTCAGCGATGCAGAACTCCAGCCAGGCATCGCCGTGGCGGATAGCTGAAATCGGTTCAGTCGAGGTGATGAAATTGGGAAGGGGGAAATGGGTTTGGGGTTCTACGATTGTGGGTAATTGGACCTTCCTAGAATAGATGTTTGTTTTCATTTACCCTTCTTAAAATCGTTTGCCCCATGGAGCTTCCTAAAACCTTAGAACCTCTACCTGCCGACTGGTAGAATAGAACCAAAAATTTCACGAACCATTGAAATGTGTTCCCTGCATTTTGTTGCGCCCATTTACATGCCATCAAGGTTCAGGCCATCCACAGCCTTCTTCAAGCGTTTGATTTCGTCCTACCTAGTTCACTGCGTTCAATTAAAGTTATCTAGGGTTTCAGCACTTAAGGTTGTTAGGCAAGTACTGCCTGCAGCCGCAAAAGTCTGTTTTTTGTTATCGAACTGACTGAAAGTGTCGAACAAAAAAGATAAGCCATGAATGTTTGGTGTCTTCATCAAAAATGTTGTAAGGTACTGTCAGTAAATTATTTACAGATATATAATTTAGTAACATTACAAATTTCGGCTCAACTTGTTTTGACTTAAATTTCACCAGATGTCTGAACATCAAAAAATAATCGTGTTTTGTCTAATAAAAAGGTGAAAATGCTTAAACAAAGAATCATTATGATTGTCTTGGTTTCAAATCTTCCAAATAGCCAAAACACTGAAGCGATTTTAAAATGGTTGTCCTATGTTTCCTAACATCCTAAAATTGGACTTATGAAGTCGCTGTTACCTTGTTTTTCAATAGAAAAATTGGTAATGTTTACCACTTTATCATTTGTGTTCGCTGGTCTTGTACTACCGAAGATGATGGTGGAACCGCATTTGGAAGCTTTTGGGTTTTTGCTAATTCTTGCTGGAGTCCCACATGGCGCTTCCGATTTCTATGTTGCACGTGAATTGTCTCAAAATAGTGGTAAAAGGGTAACCCTAACCTTGTTTTTGATAGGATATTTAATGATAATGGCATTGTATTCGGCGGTTTGGTGGTTTGTACCGCAGTTGGCCTTCTGGATATTTATTTTGGTTTCAGCTTACCATTTTGGACAGTCCAACTGGTCTTTCCTGAAATTCCGCAACGGCATTGTCAAAAATTTTACATTTTTATTCTGGGGTGTGGCCATTTTGGGCGTGCCTGTAATCCTTTATTTTGACCAAGCTTCTATTATTGTTTTAGAAATGACAGGCGTACAGCTTGTCATGGAAAATGCTTATCGAGCGGCATTTATTTTTTTACTGATTTTTGGGGTAACAGGAACTCTGATATTCCTATATAATAGTGGTGTATTAAGTGCGAAGCTTTTTCAAATCGAGCTCGGAAAGTTTTTCTTGTTGATGCTTTTATTTTTCACAACGCCTTTGCTCGTGGGGTTCGGGGTTTATTTTGTGATGTGGCATTCCCTGACATCTATTTTGGACCAAGTTAAAGTCGTCAAATCAAATGACCAATCGTTTGGTTTTAAAGCATACATCCGGTCCACGATTCCTTTGACTTTAGTTGCATTCACAGGGTTAAGCTTGTTTTATTTCTTCTTCAATGGGTATTTTGACAAAGGGCAAAACTTAGGATTTCTGTTCATTTTTATAGCAGTTATTACTATCCCACATGCTGTTCTCATGGAGTGGCTCTATCGAGTCGGTAAACCTGTGCTGGAAAAAGTTAACCCTCTATAATGGAAGAATTAAAAGGGGCAAAAGCACCAAATCGTATTTTGAAAATTGAAATCCAGACCATACCTGGATTCATTCTATAATTAATTCTAACTAAAAAAATGCTTTAAACATGGAACTATCATTGAATTTTCAGACTATCATGTTGACCATTCTCCAACCTGGTGATTATGTAGGATTTACATTCTTCATTGGTTCAATGGCCATGATGGCCGCTTCTGTTTTCTTCTTCATGGAAATGTGGAATCAAGAAGGCAAATGGCGTACTTCACTATTGGTATCGGGCTTGATTACCTTCATTGCAGCGGTACACTATTTTTACATGCGGGATTTCTGGGCCACCAACGGCACCTCACCGACAGAATTTAGATACATTGACTGGATTCTCACCGTGCCGCTCATGTGCGTTGAGTTTTACCTCATCCTGAAGGCTTTTGGGGCAAAACAAAGCCTACTGTGGAAGATGATTTTTTACTCCCTCTGGATGTTGGTAGCTGGGTACTTGGGTGAGACCTTGTTCCGTGACAACTCGCCTTTGTGGGGATTCATCTCAACCATCGGCTATTTAGGCATCGTTTACGAGGTATGGATGGGCAGTGCCAAGAAATTGGCCAACAATTCCAACAACCCAGCCCTCCAATCTGCCTTTAGCGCATTGGGCTGGTTCGTATTGGTAGGTTGGGCCATCTACCCAGTAGGCTACATGGCCATTGATGGCTCAGGCTGGCTCAGTGGGGTATTGAACCCAAAGAGCTTGGACATCATTTACAACATCGGCGATGCCGTTAACAAAATCGGCTTTGGCCTTGTCATTTATTCCTTGGCTGTTTCCAGCAAAACAGCTAAAGCCTAACTATCTGGGTAAAATCAACGAAGGTGTATGGCTTTTGTTGGTTGCTAACCATAAAGGATGCCCTTGCCAATTGGCAGGGGTTTCCTTTTTAGGTTTATTACCAAAACTGCAACTCATCAGCGAAAAACAATAAAATGGCCTATTCCACAAACCTTGACTGGCTTTATAACAAACTGTTATCCGATGAAATAAAAGAGAAAAGTGAAAAAATTATCCTGATAATTGCCATTATCAGCTTTCTTGTACACCTGGCCCTTATTTACTTGGTTGATTTCAAAATTATCAAACTGAACCCCGCCAATGAGCTGCTCAAGAACCCAATTTCGGCCATTTATACCCCATTTTCTTTTATCCTTGTTTATGAGGTTTATCTACTCATCTATTATTTGCCAAAATCCATCACCACCTATATTGGCAAACAATATGAAATCATGACGCTTATCGTTATCCGGCGGCTATTCAAGGATTTGTCAAAATTGGAGCTTTCCCCTGATTGGTTTCAGCTGAAAGGTGATTTGCAGTTTACTTATGACATCGTTGCAGCTGTTATTTTATTCTATTTGATTTATGTGTTTTATGCAAAAAGTAAGCAAAATCTGGCTGGTATGAATGAAGTCAAAACCATGCCCACGAAAATAGCAAGGTTCATCACATTCAAAAAAAAGATAGCTATTTGTTTGGTATTGATATTATTGGCCTTGGCTATTTTTTCCTTTGTTAACTGGGCCGTTGGCACTGTTTATTCACCGACCGAAACCGATATTTCTTTCAAAAATATCAACAATATCTTCTTTAGTGAGTTCTTTACGGTTTTGATAATAAGTGATGTTGTTTTGCTCCTGTTGTCGTTTTTCCATACCGATGAATTTCATAAGGTTATACGAAACTCAGGATACATTATTTCCACCATCTTAATCCGAATATCCTTTTCCGTAGATGGCTTGGTCAATACACTATTGATTGTGTCTGCCATTGCCTTTGGTTTGTTGATATTGACGATACACAACAAGTTTGAGCAAAATATAGCAGTATAAATCAATTATTGCCTACTTTTTTGCCAACCCATCAATCATCCCGTTAAAGATAAAAAAGTGGAACGGCAGCACGAGGTACCAATATACCCGGCCCCAAAGGCCACGGGGGCGGAAGGTGGCTGTTTGCGAAAGCATCCAGGCACCGTCTTTCTGGGCAATGTTGAATTCCAGCCAAGCCTCGCCCGGCAGCTTCATTTCAGCAAACAAGAGCAAGCGTTTGTTTTCCTTATCAGCCACCAGCACACGCCAGAAGTCGAGTGCATCGCCGGGGCTGATTTCGTGCGGATGGGTGCGGCCCCGACGCAGTCCCACGCCACCTACCATTTTGTCCATATACCCACGTATTTTCCAAAGGAATGTACCGTAGTACCAGCCTCGACTGCCGCCAATGCTCCAAATCCGTTCAAGCACCTCTACTTTGTTGCCAGCGAGTGTGCGGCTTTTTTCGTCCTTGAAGACGCCGAATTTCGGCACTTCGATGTATTCCATCAGCTTCGGATTGGTGCCAAAAGAACTGAAAGCATCCTTCCAACTGCTCACTACCATGTGCTGTTCGATGCGCCGGAAAGCCAGTTCCACCGCCGTTTTATACGACATCAGTTCGATGCCCAGCTCGGCAGCCAGCGTGTTCGGGCGACAAATCACGTTGATTTTCATGCTGTCCACGAGGTTCTGCGCCAAGTGGTAGGAGGTGGCCGTGATGAAATACAGCCAGTAGGAGGAGAGTTTCGGCGTCATCACCGGCACGGTCCAAATAAAGCGCCGCAGCTTTCTTACTTCCCCGAATTTCAGCAGCATTTGCCGGTAAGACAAGACCTCCGGCCCGCCGATGTCGAAGTCTTGGTGGTAGGTGTTTTCCCTGCCCATTACTCCCGACAAAAACTGGATGACATTGCGGATGCCAATGGGCTGGCACAGCGTGTTGAGCCATTTTGGGGCAATCATGACGGGCAGTTTTTCCACCAAATCCCGAATGATTTCGAAGGAAGCGCTGCCCGAACCGACGATGATGCCCGCCCGCAAAACGGTCACGGGTACTTTGCCGCTGCGCAATATTTTCTCCACTTCGAGGCGGCTGTTGAGGTGGTCGGAAAGCTCCTCCTCGTTCACGATGCCGCTCAGGTAGATGATTTGCTGGCATTGTGTAGCGGCCACCATTTTTGAAAAATTCTCTGCGGTGCTGGCTTCTTTCTTCGCAAAATCGCCCTTGTCGCTCATGGAATGGATGAGAAAAAACGCTACGTCGAGGTCATCGGGGAACACCGTTTCCTGCGCAAGGTCGAGGAAATCTACCTCGATGATTTGGATGCGCTCGTGAGCTGGCCCATCGAAGCGCCTGCGGTTGCGGACGCAGCAATAAACGGAATGCCCCAATTCGAGCAGCACGGGAAGCAATCGTTGGCCGATATAGCCGTTGGCACCGGTGAGAAGTATTTTCATGTTTCTCTAAACATTAAAATTGGAGAAATGTTAATGTGGCATAAAATTGAAATTAGTTTGCCAATGAAACAAAAATAATAACCTTGGCAAGTCAAAATTCATTTTATTTACAGCCACTTTGCAATCGAACTTGTGATGACGATTCAAAAATGCACTAAAATCAATAGTTTCTACAAAAAATGGACACGATAAACGCCATCGGCCTTGATAGCACAAAAGCCCAAGATTTAGCAAAAAAGCTAAACGACCTTTTGGCAAACTATTCTATATTTTACCAAAATACAAGAGGGTATCATTGGAACATAAAAGGAGAAAAATTCTTCGAACTTCATTTGAAGTTTGAGGAGCTTTACAATGATTTGTTATTGAAAATTGATGAAGTTGCTGAAAGGATTCTGACCCTTGGGCATACCCCGTCACACAATTTTAGCGATTACAAGAAAATCTCAAAAATTGCGGAAAGCGCCCAAGTCAGCGATGGAACCGAAGCCGTTGGAGACATTTTGGCTTCCTTTCAAACGATTATTATTCTTCAACGAGAATTGCTTATAGTATCAAATAATGCTGGTGATGAAGGTACAAATGCCTTGATGAGCGACTATATCCGAGCACAAGAGAAGCTGGTCTGGATGTATTCTTCCTTTCTAAAGATTTGAAGGAAGAAGGGGCATTGAGAAATAGGTACTGTTCGTCGCCTAAAACCTATTCAAGTTAGGAACGTGTGAATAATAAGTTGTCACTTTCGGCGAGTGTATTTTTTCCGATGGTAAGGCGGTGAATCAGGCGCATAGTGGCGCTACGCAACTGATTCGCCAGCGCAGCAAGCGGGAAAAAGACGCCGCCCAAAGTGATTAGTTATTATTCACATGTTCCTTAACCATGCTCAAAACGCAGAAAATCACCTAGAACTAAAATTTCATTTTTAATAATTAAATCATGTTCAAAAAATTTACAGTAACAGATAAGTTACTTTTCATCTCTGCATTTCTTTCCCTTGTTTTTTCTGAGTTTTTATGGTTCAAAGGAGAAAAAGATGCTGCATTGTTTATCGGTCTTTGGGTTCCATCAATCCTAGGATTTGGTATTTATTTGAAAATTCTAAATCTTACAAAATGACTGTGTACATCCCCTATTTTGCTGGATTGATCACCATATTATTTGGTGTTGGATTTTATCTTGGTCTGCAAGAATTCAAGAAATTTGAAAAATAATTTTTTTCAATTCACGATTTATTTCTTTGGATATAGATAACGCCAGCTTGAACAGCATTGACATAAATTCTAACATCACAATAAAATATTGGTGATTTTGTTAGAAAAGGTGAAATACCCAACATATAGCGCTGACTTATGAAAGGGTATCTTGTTATTGGTTATGGTGTTAGAAATCTATTTTATGTCAAAAAATCTTCCCGTAATCATTATTGGCGCAGGCATTGCTGGATTGTCCGCTGCCTGTCGTTTGGCGGCTGCCAATATCCCAGTCCTCGTGCTGGACAAGGGCCGAGGCCTCGGTGGGCGCATGGCTACCCGTCGTTCCGGCGATGCGACTTTCGACCACGGCGCTCAGTTTTTCTCCGCCAAAACGCCTGATTTTCAGCGAGTTGTGGAGGAGGCAAAGCGATTGGACATCGTTCAGCCTTGGTGGCCAAAAATCCCCGACAACCACCATCCACGCTGGATTGGAACGGCTGGCATGAACGCCGTCCCGAAGTTTTTGGCCGAAAACCTCACTGTACTCCAAGAAAAAAGGGTGACGCAAATCCAGGACCAAGGCGACGAATGGCATGTGATTACGGAGGAACTGGACATGTACCATGCGAGCGCCGTGTTGGTCACTATCCCCGCCCCGCAAGCCTTGGAGCTGCTGGACAAAAGTGCAGGCCACCTGCCGGAATTCTCGCACGAACCCCTGCACCAGATTGCCTATCACCCTTGCCTTGCGCTGCTCGTCACACTCGACCAAGCCTCCAGCGTGCCCGCTCCCGGTGGCTTGGCGCTAGAACATAAAAACGTGACTTGGATTGCCGATAATTTCCAAAAAGGAATTTCAAAACAACCCTCTGTGACCATCCATGCGTCGCCAAGTTTCAGTCAACTGCACCTGCACATTGACCCGAATGTGGTGGCGGAAAAAATGCTGGAAGCTGCGGCGGAATTCATCAAACCTGCCAAAATCATCGAGCATCAACTGCATCGCTGGCGGTATAGTCTGGCTTATGAGCGGTATGCAGAACCGTTTTGGGAAGCGAAGACGGAACTCCCGCTGCTGTTCGGCGGGGATGGGTTTGGTTCGGGCAATGTGGAAGGGGCGTTTTTGTCGGGATGGGCGATGGGGAGCGGATTATTGGGAGTAGTAGGGCGTTAACTCCTCGATAACTTTCAAAAGATGATGTGTTCTCAACACTGTGCGCCCCTTTTGTCATCGCCGTAGGCTACCTGCGACGTCATTAGGTGCGTCGTGCATTATGTCGCAGGTGGCCTTCGGCCATGACAAAGGCGACGACAACCTAGATGACACTCATGGAGCGTTAATGAGCAAAAGGCAAGGAATAATGCTTACCTGAATCAAATCTTCCGCCGACTCTCCACCGTTATCTCCGACCCCTCCGCCAGCATCACCGAGGTCGGTTTCATGCCGTTCAGAATGCGGAAATCCTCGCCATAATTCACGGCAAAATCAGCTTTTATTTCGTAGTTTTTCACTTCGTAAACCTCCCATTTCGGGTGCGTCACTTGGTATTCGACCGTCGTGTTCGCATCCTGACGGGAGTAGCCCCAATAGTGTTCTGTGATGAACTCTGCTTCGCTTCCCGGCAGCATGGGCTGGGATTTCAAGCCAGTTTCCAGTTGGATGGAATGCCATTGCCCGCCCATTTTCCAACCATATTCTACCGTTTGCGAAGCGGCCTTTGTTTCCCAGCGGTGGCGCATGGGCATGGATTTGTAATGTTCCTTGTAAATCGTATTGGCGACCATGGCGATGGCCATTTTTGGCACAAATTCATTGATGAAAACCACGCCACGTTTCCATTCTCCATCCTGAAGGTATCGGACGTAAAAACGCAGGTTCACCTCCTCAAATTCAGTGTGGAAAGGGACAGGAATGCCCAGCAGCCGCACTTTTTTAAACAGGAACCCAACGAGGCTGACATAGCAGCGCCCGTTCCAGATGTCAAGTTCTGTGCCCTTCGGCAAGTATTTGGAAAGCAGGGAAGGTTCGACCTCGTAGTTGGCCAAGGCCAGTTTTCGCCATTCGGCGTTTAGGAAGCTCATTTGAAATATTTGCTACAAAACAGGCGGCGTGATAGAATGTTTACCGTAAATAGTACTGTACTCCCGCCCCCAAGCTCCATGCTTGCAAATAATTTTTTACCAAAGCATCCTCGTAAACTGGCGTAATGCCCCGCTGGTAGGCCGAGGAGAGAGAAAGCCCGAAACGGGGCGTCAACTGGTAGCGCATATCCAGACCAAACGTATAGTCCAACGTCCAGTTTTTCAGGTCGCTGAGTGGCGGGGTCCCGATGGAAGTGTTGCGCTCATGGATAGCGCCGTGGTGTGATACGAGCTTGGGAGTTTCGGAGGAAATACCGAGGACGTGGTTGGCGAAAACGCCCGCTTTTACCCCAAACTGCCAGCGGTGCTTGCCTAAGCCGTAGCGTAATTGCAGCGGCAGGCTCACGAAGCGGGTTTGTTGTTTGATGGCCAAATCAAGGTTCATCACCTCGCCTTCTTCAACGTTTGCAGTGCTTTCACGGGTAAGCACCAATTGCAACGGGTAGTTCCCAAGCGATGACGGCAGGGAGTGGTTGTACTGATTGTCAAAATTGCCGTCGTCGTGCTGGAACTCACCATTGTGCGTGTAGGGTACAGCGAGGTTGTAATCAGTTTCAACCCGGGAATGGGTGTAGTCCACCCCCGAAATCAGCGACCAATGACGGTTTAAGACAGCCTCCAGCCCAAGACCAGTGCGCCAGGTCAGCAACGCTTTTTGGTCTTTGATAATGGCAGGTTCTTGCCCCGAAAGACGATTGCCGGTAAGCGCAAGGCCGCCGTGCAGGCTGGCGATTAATTGGAAGAGAGGGACCGTATTTTTTGGGTTGGGCAGGTGAAGGTCGAGTTGGGGTTTATCAGGTTTGTTTTCAAAACTTGAAATCGCCAGCAACGGCAACAGGCCCGGCAGCGTCTGTTTTTTGGATAAAACAGCTGGGGCTTCCAATTCCGTTGAGTTTTGTTCAGAAAATAAAATAGCCGAAGCGGTGGTAAGCGCTCCGGTCTCCATTTGGATTGAATTTATTGATTTATTCGTGAAACCTGTCCTCGTGATTGGCGATAGAAACTGGCTCGGTACGGCGGAGCGGGTGCCTGCCGAGCGGTTAGTAGTAGGCGGCGATGCAACTGAAACTGATGTTTTGGGCGAAGTCGGCTTGGTTTCGTCGGCTTGGCTGCCGGTTGCTGGCAAAGCGGCTGATTGCCTTTCGTTACAGGCTTCCTGCAGTTTGTCGTAGGCTGTGGATACCTTTTCTACCTCCGAGTGCAGGCTGGTGAGTTGGCGCTGGTTCGAGCATTCCCGCCAGAATAAAATCACCAGAAGTGCGGCGATGATGCTACCCAGTCGGGCTACCCAATTCCGAGTGGGCTTGGGCTTAGCTGCTGCTCTCAGCTCCTCCGACAAGCCCGTCCAGACGCCCGTCGAAGGAACGTTCCAGTCGTCGTCGGGCGGTGGCAGCCCCTCCAGCTTCTTGCGGAGCAGCTCCCTGATTTCTTCTGTCTTTTTATCTTCTTCGCTCATGATTCTTCAAGATGAAATTAAATCCATGACACTTCTTTGGAGTGCCTGCCTTGCCTTGTATAGCTGGGATTTGGAGGTGCTTTCCGAAACGCCCAGTTGCTCTGCAATCTCTTGGTGCGAGAAGCCTTCCACCATATAAAGGTTGAAAACCACCCGGTAACCATCTGGAAGTTGCTGTATGAGCTGCACGATTTCCTTGGCCGACAGCATGGACAGCACGTCCTCGTTGTTGGGCAATTGATTGGAAAAATCGCTGACATCCGCCCCTGCGAATTGCAGTTTTTTCTTGCGCAAATGCTGTAGCACTTTGTTCACCACGACCCTGCGCACCCAGCCTTGCAGGGAGCCTTTCGCCGCATCGTACTGTCGTAAATCTCGGAAAACCTGCATGAATCCGTCTTGCAAGAAGTCCTCAGCGTCTACCTTGCTTTTGGCGTAGCGCAAGCAGACCATGAACATCTCGCCCTTGTACTTATCGTACAAAGCCTGCTGGTAGCGGGCGTCATCCCTCAAACAGCCGTTTACAAGAAGTTCATCTGTCATTGCCACAATAGATAGTTATCTGAAAAACCTATGTGCGGGTACGCACAAAAAGGTTGCCTGAGAAACAGAAGGAATTTGATTTGGTTTGCTCCGAAAGCTAACTTATCAGCTCGTCAAATCAATTCTGATGAATTGTTTGATGACTTTTTTGTTGTTCGAACTGGAAGCGTCTATGCTTCTTAAGTGCGGACTGGGTTGTCGCAGGTACTGCCGAAGTCCACTTCGGCAGCGTAGATATTAACAACTCACGAGGCATTTATGACTCAAGTTGCGGAAAATCTTGTTTTGGCTTCGCCAAAAATTGTGGGACACAGATTGAACGGATAAAACAGATTTACACAGATTTCAAAATCGGTCCTAATCAGTCCAATCAGTTTAATCAGTGTCCTATCCTATTTTGGCGAAGCCAAAATCCTACTTTCATCCGCACTTGAGTTATTTAAAGTCGCTTGAATCACAACAAATACTATCAATTTTGAATTTTTGTTTAACTTTTTTAAAAAAATAATTAAACACTAGGCAACCTTTCCCACCTCCCCCGCACATAGTATTTTTGAAATCCAGATTTCGCTATAAACCTAATTGTTAAACAAAGCCCGGAGCCATCAAGCTCCGAGTTACTAACCAAGAAAATGTTATGAAAAAACTGACAGTTACCCTCATCGGCCTGCTTTTCGCTTGCGCCGTTTGGTCACAGACCGCCCGCGTTCAAATCATCCACAATTCACCCACACCCACTGTTGACATTTGGGCAAATGCGGACAAGTTGCTCGATAACTTCGCTTTCCGCACCGCTACACCTTTTATTGACGTGCCAGCTGGCGTCAACATTAATATCGGTGTTGCGCTGGCCAACAGCACCAGCGCTTCTGATGCCATCGCCAATTTTCCTGTGAATTTTGACGCAGGAAAAACCTATGTGGTAGTGGCAGGCGGCGTGGTTGGCGGCGCACAACCCTTCAACCTCTTCGTGTACGACATGGGCGCCGAAACGGCCAATACCGCAGCCAATGTCGGAATCCTCTTCTTCCACGGCTCGCCCGATGCACCAACCGTCGACGTGACCACTGGCGGCAGCGTTTTGTACGACGATGTTTCCTTCGGCGAATTCAGCGGCTACCTCAATGTTCCTGCCGCTACTTACCAGCTCGACGTAACCCCCGGCAACGATAACTCGACCATCGTAGCAAGCTACAACGCCGACCTCAGCTTCTGGAAAGGCCGCACCTGCGTCGTCTTCGCAAGCGGCTTCCTCAGCGGTGCAAATCCTGCCTTCGAGCCTTGGGTAGCCCTCGACAACGGCGGCACTTTCCCATTGCCACTCTTTGACGGCGGTGGTGGAGGAAATGGCGGCGGCGGCAGCAGCACAGCCCGTGTTCAAATCATCCACAACTCCCCAACGCCAACCGTTGACCTTTGGGTAAATGGCAGCAAGTTCCTCGACGATTTCGCCTTCCGGACTGCCACGCCTTACGTGGACGTGCCTGCTGGCGTGAACCTCAACCTTGGCATTGCCCTCGGCAACAGCACAGTTGCCTCCGATGCCCTCGTGAGCTACGACCTTACTCTCGACGCTGGTAAAAAATATGTTGTCGTGGCCAACGGAATCGTCGGTGGCAACCCCGGCTTTGGGCTCGCCATCTACGACATGGGCCAAGAGGTGGCTGATGCCGCTGGCAATGTCGGCCTGTTGTTCTTTCACGGCTCACCCGATGCACCAGAAGTGGACATCCTCGCCAATGGCGGCGTGGCTTTTGACAACGTGAGCTTCGGCGAATTCAGCGACTACGTGAACGTACCTGCCGCCAGCTACGATATTGATGTGACCCCCGGCAACGTCAACTCCACGGTAGTAGCCAGCTATGACGCAGACTTCAGCTTTTGGAAAGGACGCACAGCGGTCGTCTTCGCAAGCGGCTTCCTCAGCGGTGCAAACCCTGGCTTTGAGCCATGGGTTGCCCTCGACAATGGCGGCACTTTCCCGCTCCCTGTTTCTACCAATTTCACAGGCGGCAATGGTGGCACTAACAACCTTATTTTTTCTGGCGAAAACAGAGCCACTACCTCGGCCATCAAAGCCACACTTTACCCAAATCCCGCCTCCAGCCAAATCAACCTAGCGCTGGAAACGGCACAAGAATTGGAGGTCATCCTGACCGTTTTCAACCTCAACGGCCAAGCCGTGATGGTGCGTGACCTCGGCATCCAATCCGCTGGTTCGCAGACGGTAACACTCAATACAGATGGCCTTCAAAACGGCGCCTATTTCATGCGGATGCAAATAGGCAAGGAAGTACAAACAACTCGTTTTCAAATAATTAGGTGATATTTTACAAAAGTAGTGGCAGCTTTAAGTCGCCACTACTACTGTTTTTTGAGCTTGAAAAGAAAACTACTTTTTAAAATTTTTCAACCAAACCAAAAGTCGGGCAGACAATGACGGCTTCGGGTTTCCAACCAAAAAAATGTGATGAAAAAATTTATGCTTTTCCTAGTATGCCTGCTCGCAGGATACACAGGCTGGTCGCAGACCGCACGGGTGCAAATCATCCACAATTCCGCCTCCCCAACGGTGGATATTTGGGTAAATGGGCAACCATTCCTAACCAATTTCGAATACCGCTCCGCAACGCCCTACGTGGACGTGCCTGCTGGTGTTGATCTAGACATTGGCGTGGCCCCATCGCCGAGCAGTTCCACTGCCGACATCATCGCCAATTTTTCAGTGAATTTTACGCCCGACGAGACTTATGCAGTGATTGCGGCTGGTCTGGTCGGCAGTTCCACGACGCCATTTACTTTAAATGTTGTTCCAAATACCCGTGAGGCGGCGACCTCCGGCGACGTTGACTTCATCGTCAACCACGGTTCGACGGATGCCCCCGCAGTGGACGTCATCGCCCGTGGCGTGGCCACTTTGGTGAGCAACGCCAGCTACGGCGACGTGACGCCGTACATCACCGTGCCAGCGGCAGACTACACCCTAGACATCACGCCAGCCGGCCAGAACAGCGAAATCGTTGCTTCCTACTCTGCCCCGCTGAGCGGCCTTGGCGGCGGCGCAGCCGTTGTCTTTGCCTCCGGTTTCCTTGCCCCAGCAATGGGCGACCCTGCGTTCGGCCTCTTCGCCGCCCTGCCCGACGGCACGGTGCTGGAACTGCCCGCCGTGCAGAACACGGCCCGTGTGCAGATAATCCACAACTCGGCCAGCCCGACCGTTGACATCTGGGTGAACGGTGCGCCGTTCTTGACGAACTTTGAATACCGCACCGCCACGCCATACGTGGACGTACCGGCAGGCACTACTTTGAGCATCGGCGTTGCGCCATCGCCGAGCACCTCGCCAGCGGACATCATCGCCACGTTCCCGGCCAACTTTGCGCCGGACGGCAGCTATGTTGTCATCGCCTCTGGCCTCGTCGGAGACCCGACCACGCCTTTCACATTGAACGTGGTGGCCGACACCCGTGAGGCGGCGACCTCCGGCGACGTTGACTTCATCGTCAACCACGGTTCGACGGATGCCCCCGCAGTGGACGTCATCGCCCGTGGCGTAGCCACTTTGGTGAGCAACGCCAGCTATGGCGACGTGACACCTTACATCACCGTTCCAGCAGCGGACTACATCCTCGACATCACGCCAGCAGGGCAGAACAGCGAAATCGTTGCCTCGTACACTGCACCTTTGAGCGGCCTTGGCGGCGGCGCTGCGGTTGTATTTGCCTCTGGTTTCCTTGCCCCAGCAATGGGCGACCCTGCGTTCGGCCTCTTCGCCGCCCTGCCCGACGGCACGGTGCTGGAGCTTCCCGCCGTGCAGAACACGGCCCGTGTGCAGATCATCCACAACTCGGCCAGCCCGACGGTGGACATCTGGGTGAACGGTGCGCCGTTCCTGACGAACTTTGAATACCGCACGGCTACTCCATACGTGGACGTTCCAGCGGGCACCACTTTGAGCATCGGCGTTGCGCCATCGCCAAGTACCACACCTGCGGACATCATCGCCACGTTCCCGGCCAACTTTGCACCGGACGGCAGCTATGTTGTCATCGCTTCCGGCCTTGTGGGCGACCCGACCACGCCTTTCACATTGAACGTGGTGGTCGACACCCGTGAGGCGGCCACCTCCGGCGACGTTGACTTCATCGTCAACCACGGTTCGACGGACGCCCCCGCAGTGGACGTCATCGCCCGTGGCGTGGCCACTTTGGTGAGCAACGCCAGCTATGGCGACGTGACGCCGTACATCACCGTGCCAGCGGCAGATGGTTATATTTTGGACATTACACCAGCTGGCCAGGCAAATACGATTGTTGCTTCCTATGCAGCTGACCTTGCTGGTTTGAGCGGCGGCGCTGCGGTGGTTTTTGCCTCCGGCTTCTTGTCACCTGCTGCGGGTCAGCCTGCATTCGGTCTTTGGGTTTCGCTTCCAGATGGTACTACTTTTCCACTGGATTTCATCAGCTCAACGAAGGAGGCTGTGGAGATAGAGAATATGGCAATTTATCCCAACCCAGTATCTGATTTCCTGAATGTTAATCTGGATGTGAACACTCCAACCGAACTGGATATCATCCTTTTCGATGGGTTTGGCAGGCAGGTTTTCCACCAGCCTGTTGGCGTGGCAACTGGCGCTTTCAGCCAACGGATACCTGTTGGAGATTTGACTTCAGGCACGTATTTTTTAAAGATTACAACCGCTAGCGGAAGCATTGTCCGCAGCGTGGTTAAGGAATAAAAAGGCTTCAAAGGCCTTAAGTCGCCACAATGTTTCATGTGCAGGGCTGTCTGGTTCACCAGCGCCCTGCATTTTTTTTATCAATGTTTCGTTAGGTTGCTGAACATAAAAGCCTTCAAGCAAAAAAGCACCCTCCACAGCTGCGGAGGGTGCTTTTTGATATTGTCAAACCATCCCACAAGATGCCAAGCATCCTGTATGCCGCCCCTTTACGGCAACCACTGCAGCCCAATGAAGTTCGCCAACAGCAGCTGGTTCGTCGGGTGCGCCAGTATGGTGTTCAGCAGCAGCATGGAGCGGTCATTGTTCGGACCTTGATAGATGCTCCTGCCATCAAGGTTTGCGTCCGCCCGGTTGTACCCTTGCGCAATATAGTTGGCCAGAAAGCCGGTGTTGTCGGGCTCGGACAGCACCTTGGAGAAGAGGAAGAAGGAGTCGTTGTATGGCCCCTGGTAGATGGCCCTGCCGTCACCGTTGAAGTCCCCCGCCCACATGGCCCGGCTGCCGTTGACGAGTTTCCCGGCCACGGCGCTCCCCTGGACCGGGGTCGAGATGAGGGTGAAGTCCACCATCGGTGGCAGTTCCGAGTCCAGGTCCCAGGGGCTGTCCGTTCCAAGGCCGAGGTGGTTGCGATGGCGGACGGAGACGTAGTAGTCGGCGGCGGGCAAGTCCCAGAAATAGGCCACGTCCCCGCCGGTGGGCGTCACGACCGTGCCGTCCCGGAGCAGGAGCGCCGAGCAGGTGGAGAGGACGTTTGCGGGGTCTGTTGCGGAGCGGCACTCCAGGAAGACCCAGTCCACGATTGCCTTTGCGCCCGGCACAAGCATCACCTGGTCGTCGGCCACCTCGCCGCCGCCCATACCCTTGTGGGCATAGCCGCCCATGCCGCTGTAGGGTTCTTTGGTGGGGATGAGCTGTCTGGTGCGCAGGTCGTCCCGCATCAGGCCGGAAGTGCCTGCATTGATGAGCGCCCCGCTGAGCAAGGTTTTCAGCCGCACGGCCGCCACCCCACAGGTATCGTACCTGGTCAGGATGTTGACGTTGCCGCAGTCGTCCGAGGCAGACCAGGTGCGGATGGCCTTCAGGCCGACCGAAAGCTGGTCTTCGGTTTCCGTGCTGTTCAACGCCACCTGGTCGTCGCAGTTGTCGATGGCGATGAAGTCCACGCCGGGCTGGAGGGGGTTCCCACCAAAACAATAAAATTCCTCATAAGTGGGGATGCTGCCCTCCACCACAAGGTAACCGAGCTGTTCGTTGGCGTGGTTGCCGTCAAGGTAGTCCCACTCCTGCACCCTGACCTCGAAGCTGGTGGGCGTGACGTTGCGCACCCGGATGGTGGCCGCCTGGCTGCCGTTGTTGGCCACCCCGCCCAACAGCACGACGGGTTTTGTAAAGTGGTGCGACAGGTTGACCGTCGCCCAGTTGTGGTTGGTGCTGACCGTGCCGCCCTCGGCCACGAAACCGCCGTTTTCATCATAAATATCGGAGCCGGCGGACAGGGCCAGCCAGGCCAGTTTTTCGTTGCTGTGTGCGGTCTCGCTATCGGCCGATTGCTCCTCCTGCAACGAAAGCTGAAGGCCGCTGGCCGTCTCGGCCTTGGTGCGCACGCTGACGGGGTCGGCCTGCACGGTGCCGTTCACCGAGCCAATGAAGACGGGCTTTGATGAAAAAGACAATGGGTAAGTCAGTGTTTGGTCGTTGTGGTTCACGTTGTTGAGCAGTTGCGCCGCCATCGTATAACTGCCGTCCACGTTGCCCGCCTCCATGGCCATCCACGAGACGGTCTCGCCGCCGTGCAACTGGTCGGCGGCCTCCTCCTCCCGCAGCCTCACCTCGAACCCGGTCGTCGAGATGTACCTCGTCTGCACCGTCACTGCGGCAGCGTCGCTGTTGCTCGCCACCTGTGCGAACACGAGCGGCGGGGCGTCGAAGTGGACGGGGAACCTCACGTACTTCCACAGGTGGCTGGTGCGGGGCGCATTGCCCGCCACCATTTTCTTGCCGTTCGGCAAGGTATAGACCCGGAACATCTCCGGCTCTGTCTCATCTGAAACGGTAATGTTCTGTGACTGGCTGGCCGAGTTGCCGCAGAGGTCGGTGGTCGTCCAGGTGCGGGTGATGGTGTAGGTGCCGCAGGCGCCCGTGTTGCCCTCGTCGTCCGTTTCCGTCGCTTCTATGTAGATGCCGGGGCATGCGTCGAGGCCGAAGACGGCCGGGGCCTGGGGCACTTCGTCGTCGCAGGAGATGGCGAGGTCGGCGGGCACGTTCTGCAGGGTCGGCGGCACGTTGTCGCCGATGCTGATGGAGGCCGTTGCCGTTGCGCAGCAGCCACCCGTGTTGCACACCCGGTAGGTGAACTGGTCGCTGCCGCAGGCGCTGCCGGATGGGGTGTAGGTGAAGCCCCCCCAGTTGTTGATGGCCACGCTGCCCTTGGTGGGCGGTGCCGGTATGGTGAAAACGGGGCCTTGCAGGTTGCCGTCGTTCATGCTGACGATACCTTGGAAGGCCACGCCTGGGCAGGTCACGAAGGCATCGTCCACCAGTTGCGGCGCCGCCACGGCGGTGCAGTCGGGGTCGGCGCAGTCCACGAGGCCGTCACCGTCGTTGTCAATGCCGTCGGTGCAGTTTTCCGGGCAGGCCGTCACGGCGACGGTGGCCTGCGAGGTGCTGCTGCAGCCCGTGGCACTGGTCACGGTGACGGTGTAGGTGGTGGTATTGGACGGGCTGACACTTACCGTTTCGGAAGCAGCAAGACCGTTGTCCCAAACAAAAGTGTATGGCGTGGTGCCACCTGTCGCAGTGGCTGTGAGCATGGCACTGGTGCCCATGCAGATGGAGATGTTTGAACCTGCACTGGAAGTCGGGCCACAGTCGGTGTCGGCGCAATCCACGAGGCCGTCGCCGTCGTTGTCTATGCCATCGTTGCAGGCCTCGCAGCCGTCTGCCACGGTGGCGTCCGCGGAGATGGGGCAGGCGCCGTCGTCATTTCTGATAAAAAAGGTGTGGTTGCCGGGCGTGATATTGGAAAACAGGTTGCTGCCCACCCAGGTGGTGCTGTCCTTGCTGTATTCATAGCTGCCGCTGCCGCCGCTGGCGGAAATGGCCACCTGCCCGTTGTTGCTGCCGCAGGTGGCGCTGGTCGGCGAGGCGGCAATCGAAAGGCCGCAGTCGGGGTCGTCGCAGTCGATGAGGCCATCTCCGTCGTTGTCGATGCCGTCAGTGCAGTTTTCTGCGCAGAAGTTCACGGTGATGGTGACCTGGGCGGTGCTGGTACAGCCGGGGGCGCTGGTCACGGTGACGGTGTAGGCCGTGGTGGCCAACGGGCTGATGTTCTGGCTCACGCCATTGCCGAGGCCGTTGTTCCAGGCGTAGGTGTACGGCCCGGTGCCGCCGCTTGCGCTGGCGGAGATGGTGGTGTTCTCGCCCCGGCAGATGGCCGGGGAGGTGGCGGTGGTGTTCACGGTGAACGAGCTGGCGCAGTCGGGGTCGGCGCAGTCAATGAGGCCGTCGCCATCGTCGTCAATGCCGTTGTCGCAAACTTCAGCGCAAACGCCAACGTTCACGGTGACCGTGCTGGTGGCGGTGCATCCCGCCGCATTGGTGACTGTGACGGTGTAGGTCGTGGTGGAGGCAGGCGTTACGGTCTTCGTTGCGCCGCTGCCGAGGCCGTTCGACCAGGCGTAGGAGGTGCCGCCGCTGGCGGTCAGGGTGGTGGAAGCGCCCGCACAGATGGCCACGTTTGCGCCCGCACTTGCCGAGGGCAGGCTGTTGACGGTAACGGTGACCGTGCTGGTGGCGGTGCATCCCGCCGCATTGGTGACGGTGACGGTGTAGGTCGTGGTGGAGGCAGGTGTTACGGTCTTGGTTGCGCCGCTGCCGAGGCCGTTCGACCAGACGTAGGAGGCGCCGCCGCTGGTGGTCAGGGTGGTGGAAGCGCCCGCACAGATGGCCACGTTTGCGCCCGCACTTGCCGAGGGCAGGCTGTTGACGGTGACGGTCACTTGGCCGGTGGCGGTGCATCCCGTCGCATTGGTGACGGTGACGGTGTAGGTGGTGGTGGCAGCTGGGGTGACGGTCTTGGCGGCTCCGGTACCGAGGCTGTTGCTCCAAGCGTAGGTGTAGCTACCGCCGCCACCTGAACCCGTAGCGGTCAGGTTGGTGCTGCCGCCTGTGCAGATACTGGCCGCAGATGCGGACGCAGATACGGCGAGGCCATTGGAACAATCGGGGTCGGCGCAGTCCACGAACCCGTCGCCGTCGTCATCGATGCCGTTGTCACAGATTTCCGGGCAGCTTGCACTTTGAAAAGTAAAAGCTGCCATCATACCCCCGTTACTCGTAATGCCGCTGCTGGCTGCCGACTGCATGCTCACGGCATTGATGATGCCCGTACTGGGCCCGTTGCGGAACTGGGCAGACACGCTGAAGCCGTCCGGCTCGTTGAAGGTGGTGAAGTCCCCGCTCGACCCTGAAGTATTAATGTCATTCAATTCCGTGAAACCGGCCGTGGTCAAGAAACCCCCGGTACTGGTAGGTCCACCAAGGCCGCTCACCCCGAAGATCAGCAGCCCGTCGGTCGGTTCGTTGGGTTCCTGGCCGTTGTCCAAATCTGGTATATTGATGGTGAAATTGCCAGGCGTGCTACCACTAGAACTGTGGATGAAAAGACCGTTTAGATTCAGTCCGCTTCGCACCACCCCGGCAGCGTTTTGCGCTACATTGACCAAAGTATAGGCCAGCAGGATGGCGTCATCGGCATTGTCTTTTGGCGCGACCACATCTGGGAGCAGGATGTTGATGTTCCCAGAGGCAGCACCTCCCAAGAGGCTTTGCAGCTCGCTTTCGTAAATGGCAATGAAATAGGACTCCCTGGAATAGAAGGCGGCAGCAAGTGTCCCTGGCGGAGTGGGAAAAGCAAATTGGACCATAAACCGTAAGTCTCCAGCTGGCATAGCCAGGGCATTTTGCTTATTAAGGGTTCCACCAGGCCCAGAAAACCTGGCAGTAATTTGTGGCTGGTTGCCGCTGGAGATTATATTTGGCGAGGCAAAATTATCGCCCAGACCGGCCCCTGTTGTGTTAGTATCGGTGCAGTTGTCGGTGGAACCACAATGCTCCCGCTCAAAACTTGCGATTACGAAAACTACCCGGTTCTGGCCAGCAGGAACGGTGAAATTGCTGATGGAGGGGGTGCCGGAAGCCCCAGCCCCAGTGGCGGTCGCAGAAATTTGACTGACGACCTTGACCCCATCAGAACAATTAAAAGTTGTGCAGGAGGGGCAGTCCCCGTCTGCGCAGTCAATCAGCCCGTCGCCATCGTCGTCGAGGCCGTTGTCACAGATTTCTGGGCAAACGCCAACGTTCACGGTGACCGTGCTGGTGGCGGTGCATCCCGCCGCATTGGTGACGGTGACAGTGTAGGCCGTGGTGGAGGAAGGCGTTACGGTCTTCGTTGCGCCGCTGCCGAGGCCGTTCGACCAGGCGTAGGAGGTGCCGCCGCTGGCGGTCAGGGTGGTGGAAGCGCCGGCACAGATGGCCACGTTGGCGCCCGCACTTGCCGATGGCAGGCTGTTCACCGTTACCGTCAACGCATTGCTGTTTGCCGTGCAGGAAACACCACTTAATGTGGACGTTGCAACACGACGATAATACGTCGTAACGGTTACTGTGGGGGCACTGTACGTCGCACCCGTTGCACCACTGATATTGCTGAAACCCGCTGTCGTACTCGTTGTACTGCTTTGCCATTGATAACTGATGGTGCCGCTCCCTGTTGCTGCTGTGGTACTGGTGAAAGCAACGGGATTCCCACCGCTACAAACCGTTTGGTTGCCGGATATAGCACCTGGGTCTGGTTTTTGAAAAGTCACAACAATATTATCGCTCGCCGAATAACAGTTACTCGGACTGGGTGCTTTTTCAAAAAGATAATAAGTACCCGCCGTTGAAACAACTGTTGACGACATCAAGGTCCCTGCCAAAGTATTATTGGCATTGTGCCACTCAAAGGTATAGCCAGCTTGTGACGGTGTACCTTGGGAATTTGCCAAATCAACGGAAGTCGTACCACAAGGCACTTGTATGGAAGGGATGATGTTCGGTGTTTGTGGATTTGCCACATTGATGGTCACCTGCGCCGTATCATAACAGCCATACGTGTTTTGCGAAAGCAAAAAATAATCGGTAGTGGCGGTCGGTGTGACCGAGGTCGGCGTGGACACCACCGTGCCGCCTGGGTACTGCGTTTTGTACCAGACTGGGCTGACCAGACTGCCGTAGCCACTCACCAAAGTCGTCAAGTTTTGAGCCGATAACGGCGCACAGGCAATGGCAGTAGAAACATCCGCCACGTTTGGCTTAGGGTTCACCACCACAGGCACCGTTTCTGTTACAGAACAGCCAGAGCCACCATCGGTATAAATGACCTGATAGGTTGTGTTTACTGAGGGGTTGACATTGGGGCGTTTTGCGGTTGGGTCGTCAATGGTGCCGTTTTCGGTGCTTGGGTTGATGGCTGTCCATGAGTATATGCCAAATGATGGCGCAGTCGCTGAACCCAATTGGACGCTTTCGCCCGGACAGACATTTTGGGGAAGCCCTGCAATGCCCGAAGCAATATTTGGCACCGTCACCACCACGTCATCCGAAATTGAACAGCCGCCGCTCGTCGAAATGACCCGGTAAACGTACTGCCCTACCAGAGGAGTACCGGATGCAGGAAAAGTCTTGGTCGCCACATTGGAACTGCCGCCGATATAACCCAACATGGTTGCGCTGGTCATGGGTGTAGCAATACTTGTAGGTGCTGCCCCATAAGGGTCGGCGGAGTAGCCGATTGCCTGCCAAGACCTGGTGGCGCTGGCAGATTGTCCAATCGTGATGCTGCTGCCACCCGTACAATAATTTTTGTCGGCACCTGCGTTTACCGCTACGCCCGTAGGTGGATTGACCGTCCATGTGGCGGTTCGGGTGCAGCCTGTAGCCGTGTTCGTGCGGGTAACGGTGTAGGTGGTTGTCGCCGATGGCAAGGCATAAGGTCGTGCTGTATTGTTGCCGTAGTAGGGATTTGTCAGCGTCGAATTGGTATAAAGTGCCGTCAAAGGAAACCAACTATAACTATAGCCCGATAAAGCCGTTTCCCCGATTTGGGTATAAGGCGAAGCACAAGAAGCCGTGACTGTGCCGCCTGTCATGGCAGGATTGCTGTTGTTAATGGTATAATTGGCAGAGACCGACCCGCAAGTGCCTTTGGTCAAGGTGAGCCTAAATACGGCAGGCCCTGTAAAACCAGAAGGCAGGGTGACCGTTGGTCTCATCACACTTGTTGAACTCAACCAAGACAAATTTCCGCCACTTACGACCGTCCATTGAAAGGTCGCACCTCCAACATTAACATAATTACCAAGGATAAATGACGAACTCGGACAAGCATTGTAAGACGCAGCCGTCAAAGCGGGCGGTGCCGTAGTGCTTGTGCCAATGGTCATATCATCAGTTGCTTGGCAACCCGTTTCGCTGTCCGTGACGGTGACTGTATAAGTCAAAGTCGCCGGTGGGGCGGGCACACTCGGCACGCTTAAATAAGGTCGTGCGGTCGTGCTGTTGGGCGTTCCAATCGGAAAATTCAACCCCCCTGATGGCGACCATGAGTAGGTATGTCCTTGCACAGCCGAAGTCCCTAATTGTACCAATGAACCCGGGCATATATCTGTCAGGTTAAACCCTGCATCGGCAATGACCTGTTTTATTTTAATAGTCAAAGTATCTTTGGCAAAGCAGCCTGTACCTGGGTCACGGGCAGTCACCAAGTATTGGGTGGTGGCAGAGGGGCTGAAGGTCGGAAAACGGGTCGTTGCACCCGAAGTAATGGTCGTTGCCGCCGTTCCGTCCACATTTGTCCAAAACCAATTGAAAGCCGAATTGGGTGCTTGGGTGTAGTCCGTTCCGTTCAGCGTATAAGGGGCTGCTTGTCCTGTTGTTCCCAGACGGATACCCGGGGAAGCGATGACACAAAGGGACTGGTCAATCACGCCAATGGCTGGTACGCCATTATTGGCAGAAAACACTTGGATATCTTTATGGCAATCAATCATGCCATCGCCAAAATTACCGTTGGCTTTGAGGCGGTAAATGACCACGTTGGCGCCTGGCCAACCCCAAGCGCCATTGTCAAAATCGGCAATGGCCTTGCTGGGGTGTGCGCCCGTGATGGGCAATTGCGCACCTTTGGTGCCGTCGGCATTCAAATAAAACAAGCCCCTGGGCTGACGGTTGCTGCCCGATTGCACCACCCCATTTACGCTTTCAGTTTCCCAGGTGTAGGTCAGGCTACCGAGGCTTTCGCCGCCAATCCAATTTTCAGCGCCCGAACAAGCCCCGTTCGTGCCTTGTGAATTGGAGGTCAAATTCGAGCACCAATCGCCGCCACAAGTGGGGCAGTAAAACAAACGGACGGTATCACGGGTATAACAACCATTGGCAAAAGGCACATGAGAGCCGATGATTTCATAGTCAACGGTGTAACAAGCGGTGTGGTCGGGAATCTGCGCCGTGAGGAATTTATTGCTGCCCAGATTCGTTGCCACGCCGTCCATCCTGAACTTGGCATGGCTTGTCAAAGCCGCCAAGCCGCCCGGGTAGGTCGTCGTTACTGCCCGCCATTGGAAATAACTGCCCTGCGTTTCGACTGCGCCCAATATGGCACTTGGGTTGGTGCCACAAGATGGCATATCAATGCCCGCCTGCGCCAATGCCCTTGCCGTGTCGGTCACGGTTACTACATCTTCAAAAATGCAGCCGTCGGCAACACGCAGAGCCGAAAAGGTGAAGTTAATCCTACCGATTGGGAAACCACCTGCTACATTTCCGGGGTCAAAAACCGGATTGTACGCTTGTTGGTTGTCCAAGTTTGTGCCAGGCACCCATTGGAAAACGTAGCCCGCAGGCGGCGTTCCGCTCAAACCGATGCTGGCAGGGGCTTCACTTTGACAGAAACCCTTGTTGGGTATATTGACCAATGCCGCATCATGGGGCGTAGCGCCAGTTACTGTCACCGATGTAGGGGTGTTACAATATGGTCCTTCGGTCTTCAATTTGACCCATAAAAAATAAGTGCCTGTCGCCGAAACAGTTGGATTGGGAAGTATAGAAGTATATCCACTCGGTCCCTGCCACGCATAATCAAAATCTGGGTTGACTGCCGAAGGGCCCAGCGTCACCCTGTTGCTTCCTCCGGGGCAGAGCGCCAAGCTTGCAGCGTTGCCCGCATCGGCGGTCTTGGGGGCAATGGCAACAAAAGCCTCTTTTTTACAGCCCCCCGCATCGGTGACCACGAGGCGGTAAAAGCCGCTGCCCGTTACCGAAGTGCCGACGTTTGCCGTAAAACTGCCCTGCGCCACGCCGCTCCCGCTCGAAGGTGAAATGATGCCCGTACCACTGAGGGGGGCATAGCCGTCGTACCACTGCCAGGAGATATTGCCCGATGCGCCTGTTATCGTGATGCCCAAACTTGTTCCTGCCACCGTCGGGCAGTAATAAACGGGTTTGGAAGGCGTGTTCACCTGTAAGTTAAACGTTCCCGCAATAGTAGCCGAGGCAATATTGGAGGTGCTGTTAGCCGACCCGTCGCAACTGCTGATGATTCTACGACGATATTCGACCGTGCCTGCGGCGGGTTCGGGCGAAGGTTTATACACGGCATAAGTGCCGTTGGCCACGTCTGTCCATGCACCGCCGTTCACCCTTTTTTGCCATTGATAGGCAATGGCGGGGGAAACGGGCGTGGGATGTGCCACGGGCGATGCCCCGTCGTAACTGATATTGGGCAGGTTGTGGGAGGAAGCCGAACCATTGCCACTTGTGTAGGTGGGCGTGGAACCTAAAATCGGCCCGTCGTTCGGGTTTTGCCATATTGCACCGCCCACGCAGAAGGTATTGTTGCCTACGGCAAAATTTGGGATGGTATTGTTATTGGGTCTTGGCTCATGAAATACCGACAATGCCCAACCGCTATTTACAGTAGAATTATAGACCGTTTTTTGTGTATTGGTCTCAAAATCCCGATAAGAAGGCGTGATGGGGTAATTGCTGCCTATCCATTTTGTTCCTTGTGATATCAGGTATGCCTCGCAGTCGTCATTGACAAACATGCCCCAAATAGTATAAGAAAAAGCGGAATTGAGCACCGTTCCATACAGCACGCTATTGCCCGAAGGCGGCAGCACATAATAAACCGAAGGCGAGGCATTAATCCCAATAACGGTGTTCACCGCCCCGGGTGTGAGCGGATGGTAAAAATCCCAATCGTAGTCACCACCATGGGTGAGCAAGTGGATATTCCCTTTTTTGTCCACAGCAACTTCAGGGTCTGCATAATTATCGGCAGCATTTGAAGGGAACACGCTCACAAAATCGTATTGCGGAGCGAGGTCGTAAGGAATTTTGGCTAAGTAGCCCAGCGACATATAGGTAAAATATTCCAACTTATTCAATGGCGACAGTTCATGGAATGCAAGGATGTTGGGTGCTTTTTTGACCGTGGAAGCGGTAGCATCCACGATAAAAGTAGCCGCTCCGATATAGACATTGCCCGCCGCATCCACATCGAGGCTGGGTGCGAACTGAGTGCTCCAGGAATTACCAACATTCGATGGCGACCATAGCGGATGCACCCACGAAGAATACAGGTACTGCCCCGACTTGCTGAACTTTGCCACGAAGTTCGCTGTGGTTGAACCCGTATAACTAAAATCAGCATATTTCTGAACGGCATTGGCAGAGATAGGAAAACTGGCATCAAATTTTGCATTGCCCACCAACCATAGGTTACCGTCTTTGTCTTCTTCTATTTCGTTAAAATCTGAGTAATTTCCAGATGAAACACCTTGCAAACCATTGAAATACGTGGACATCTCAAGACCTGCCGCACCCCCTACATTGGTGTTGAGGCAAAATAAAACAGCTACTGCACTTATTCCCGACCTGGATGCCTGATAAGCACCCGGGGTAGTGGGGAAATCTGTGCTATTTGAATTTGCCCCTATATATACCTTTCCATTAGAAACAATTGATTTACGAAATGTTGAACTGGCGTCACTGGCTGAACCGCCCACATAACTACTGTATTTCAGGGTTGCCCCCGTGCTGTTGAGCCGGGCTACGAAAATATCACCGTTACCATTGAAAGTAGCATCATAAGCAGCCGTAGTACCATTGACTGGAAAATCAGTAGATGAGGTATAACCCACGACATAGACATCGCCTGCTGCATCAACCGAAACGGCATAAGCCTCGTCAGTGGCAGCCCCACCCAAATAGGTACTCCACACCAGCGTAGTACCATCTTTTTCCATGCAAGTAACAAAGGCATCGGTGCCCCCTCCATAAGGTCGCCCAAGGGTATTGGGAAATGCAGCACTATTGGTGCTACCGACCAGGTAAATCCTGCCCGTAGTGGGGTGTACATAAATATCGGAAACTTCCAAAATACCTGCCATCAGGTAGGTACTCCATTTGAGGGCGATGGGGTCAATGACCAAGGGCAAGGCGGCGTTGTATGTACCGATTTTGAAGCCGATTTCGCCCTCTTCGGTGAGGGTATATTCGGAGGCGACTTCCACTTGTTTTCCGTCCACCATTTGGTAGGTGTAGGGCTTGCCTTTCTGCAATGTGCCAAAGGGCGTGGTGAATTCCAGTTCGCCCTGGGCGTTGATTTTCAAATTTTTCACGCCGTCCATTTTCAGTTTGATTACTGAGGGGTCAGCCTTGGGCTGCACGATGAAATCGTATTTCATGGTGCCTTTGCCCTCCCGGCTTTCGTAGAAGTAGGCATTCACACCGTCCCAGAGGTTGGTATAGTGCAGTCGGTTGTGCGTGGGTACATCGCCAAAAGAGCCGGCGGCGGTCATGTAATTGATTGCCCCGTGTTCTGGTCGTGGCCTGCCGATGCCCCGAATATCCACCGCTTCGTTGGCTCCGACGAATTGCAGGGCATAAGCCGTCTGCATCGAGTCCTTTGCGGACGCAACGACCGAACGAATTTCATTTTTGGTGAAAAAGTAGGTGGCTTGTGCGTCGGTGCTGCGGTAGAGCACTTGTGCTTCGGGGAATTGCCCGATGTTCTGCTCGAAGCGCAAAATCTGGGCATTGGCACGCAGCAGTTCGGTTTTGTCGTCCGTAGGCATTGCCGCTCCGCCCTGTGCTTGGAGGAGGGGCAAAGCAACCAGCAATGCGAGCAGGATGAGCGAGGCTTTTTGGATGGGTTGCCGTGGGCAGGATAGCCCTTTAAAGGAGTTGTTTTTTGTCATGTTTCTCATCAATAATAGGATTAGTATAAATGGACAGCCCGGAAGGGTGAAGACTATCCTCATTATTTGTGTTTGCGTAAAATGTTGTTTCATAGTAGTGTTTGTTGCTGCGCCCAAAGGCAGCATTTTGTTCATAGTATTTGTCGCCGAGCGGGATTTGAGAGAATGGGGAAAAGGGTGGCCTGTCAGTTCATCCAGAAAAGAATTGGCCGGGAGGCCAATAGCCCCCCAGACCAGCTCGTAACAGATGAGTACAAAACAAAAACAAAAAATTTTATCCTTAAAAGGGGGAACGGGTATCAATCAAAATGAAAAGGGAAGCTGTAAGGGGAGGGAAGATGTCTTGCAACCTACATAGAATTGCAATTACTTGTCCTGAAAATCAGGGTGAACAACAATAGGTGGGCGGCCTGTAACCAATGCTATTTCAATATGTAATAAAATACGGCTTTTGACGTAAAATATGCATCGGGGTGTAAAAACCGGATTTCCCATTATAGATAATCGCCTATCAAACAGGGCGGAGACCCGCATGAACGGCCTCATCACCGGCCTGTTGGAAAACGCCGAACTTTCCAGCCGCCACAGCGCCAAGCGTGAAATGGTGAACCTGTACGAGGCATTCGTATCCTGCGTATGGAAAACGGGGGCAGTGTTTTAGAGTTGGTATTGCCTTCGTAAAAAAATGGCCGCTCAAAAGCACCAACTACCCTGCACAAACAAAAACGGGCGAACCAAATGGCCCGCCCGTTTACTATCTATGAACTTTAAGACATAATTACAATCTGCCGATGACCAAGGTCACCGCCCGTGGCCGCTTGCCGGGCACGTTCACCCAAACAGTATAGTGGCCTTCGTGCAAATCCCTCAAATCCATCTGGTAGTACTTGCTCCAAACCTCATCGAGGTGGAACTGCTTCATGCGCAGGCCCATGTTGTTGTAGATGTGGATGTCCACATCATGCTTGCCTACCACGCTTTCGAGGTTGAGGTTCGTGAATCCGTTGGCAGGGTTCGGGAACAGGCCGAAGTCAATGATGTCCTCATAGACAACCTCCTTTACCTCCGATAGGCGCTCGGTGCCGTCCTCGTTCAGCATCCGTACCCGGTAGTAGTTCACGCCCGTTTGTGGTTCAAGGTCGAAGCCTTCGTAAACATCGGCGGCTACCGACTTGTCGGACGCCGTGGCATAGACCTCCTCGAAGTCGGTGCCGTCCAGTGAGCGCTCCAGCACGTACTCGTCCACCTTGTAGTCGCCGTTGTGCAACCAAATCAGCTCAACATGCTCCAGGTGCTTGATGGCCTCGAACTGGAACTTGTCCGACTGGTCAGCCTCCAGCGCTTGCACCACGTTCACCGTCTGGTTCACCTCACATATGAGTTGGTAGCTGGCCGTGTAGTATTTCACGATGACATAATGAGCGCCAGCCGTCACGGAGAAGGTAGCCGCTGGGCTTTGGCAGTTGGCGAAGCAGTTGTGCTCCGGCTGCCAGGTGGCGCTGAAAATCTGCACGGAAGTAACAGGCGCACCGTTGAGGCCCGCCACGGAGATGCTGCCGGGGCCAGCGCTGATGACGACGTTTGCACAATCCGGGTTGCCGCCACCGCCACCGCCGCCGCAGTTGGTGGAAATGCCGAGCGTCACGATGTTCGACTCCACATAGTTCGGGCAGCCCGCACGGCGGGTACAGCGCAGGTAACAGGTCTGTTGCGTGACGTTGCCAGGGCTGTAGTCAAGGCTGGTTGCGCCGGCGATGATAGTCCAATGCGGGTCTTGTCCAGCTTGTATCTGCGTGATGGTCGTCGTGGGATAGGTGCAGGAGGTCGTGCTTTTCAGCCAGATGACCTCCAGGTTGCCAGCGCCGCCGGACGGGGCCACGCAGTTCTTCACAACGGGCGCAGCGCCTTGGTTCGGGCAGTAATCCGTTGCACCTGTGCAGGCAGTTCCGAAACCGATGGTACCTGCATTGGTCACGTTGTCGCAGGTGCCGCCACCACCGCCGACGGTCACGGTCGCTTGTTTCTCACAAATCAAGCTATAGCCAGCCGTATAATACTTGGCGTAAACCAAATAGGTGCCGGCAGGTACGCTGATGGTCTCCGTGCCGTTGCAGTTTGCGAAGCAGGAGAAGACCGACTGCCAATTGGACGTGAAAATCTGCAATGCGCTGATGGGCGCACCGCCCAAGCCGGACACGATGATGGAACCGTTGCCCGTGGTGATGCTGATGCCCGCCTCACAATCTGGCGTACCACCGCCAGAGCAGGTGCCGGGCGCAGTGGCTGTCACCGTGGCACAGGCCGTCGTCACCTGGTTGTCACAAACGGTAATCGTTTTATTGCCGCCGCTGATGGGGTACGGGCCGAAGCTAACGGCTGTGCCGTAGTTCCCCGTCTTGCCGCCACCGCTCCATGAAGTGCCGCAAGAGCCGTTCTTGGTCACGGTGATTTTGAAGGTGTAGGTGTCGTCGCCAGCATTGTTCGGTGTACCGTTGTTGTTGCAAACGATGTCAGAAACAGCAGCACTGATGGTGCAGGTGGCGACAGGCGTACCCGCACAGCCGCAGCCGTTGGCCGTCACCACGTCGTTGGTGGTGTTCGGGTTGCCGTCGTTGCAGGCCGTGCCCGGTGTGGCCGGGAAGGCAGGGTTGTTGGGCTGGCAGTCCTGGTTGTTGCACACGCCGTCGCCATCGGAGTCACCGCCCTGGCTGGCGCATGGGTTAACGGGGGTACCCGCACAGCCACAACCATTGGCCGTCACCACGTCGTTGGTGGTGTTCGGGTTGCCGTCGTTGCAGGCCGTGCCCGGTGTGGCGGGGAAGGCAGGGTTGTTCGGCTGGCAGTCCTGGTTGTTGCACACGCCGTCGCCATCGGAGTCGCCGCCCTGGCTGGCGCATGGGTTAACGGGGGTACCCGCACAGCCACAACCATTGGCCGTCACCACGTCGTTGGTGGTGTTCGGGTTGCCGTCGTTGCAGGCCGTGCCAGGTGTGGCTGGGAAGGCCGGGTTGTTCGGCTGGCAGTCCTGATTGTTGCAGACGCCGTCGCCATCGGAGTCGCCGCCCTGGCTGGCGCAGGGGTCAACGGGCGTTCCGCAAACGTCGTACTTGAGCACTTTCACAAAGTCAAACAGCCCTTCTGTTGCTGGCCCCCAAACACTGTTGCTGTTATAAGATTCAATCGTATATCCCAGACTGGTAGTATTTCCATTTACCAAGCTGCCTACCGAGAAAGTAGCAATGTCAAGGTTCGGTGCAGTCTGCCCATTGAAATTGTTGTCGCCAAAATACTGGCCACCAATGTACAGGTACTCCCCTTTGTAGCCGTCGCTTTCAAAGGTCACGATGGTCAATTTTGCGTTAGACGGGCAATTCGTCGAAGCCTCAACGCAGCCGATGGAAGAAGAATAGTCATTTGCTGGAAAGGTCAAGTTGAACTTGTCTTGGCAAACATGCACCCTGGCACTGGATAATGATGGACTAGAATAGACCACGACCATGGACCAGGCCCCATAGGCCGCATTGGCGTTGCAATAGGCGCTCGCATTCGACCAGCTCAAACCGGAAACCGTAAAGCTGCCTCCGCCCTGTACCATTGCAGTGACATCTGCATAAGCCCCGAAGAAGGTCAAGGTTCCGAGGCTGTTGTCGGTGTAGGTTTTCTGAGCAGTCACTCCCGCCCCATTCAGGTTTACTGCGTTGTCAGTGCTTCCGCTGCCCGACCATTGCAAGTAAGCTTTCACGATGTTGGCACCGCTTGGAATGCTGAGGCTGGCAGAAGAGCTCGACTTTTGGTTGCAGTTCGATTGGTCTTCTGAAAAGCTCATGCTGTTTCCGATGACCTTGTAGTCCACGTTTCCTTCAAAGACAAAGCAATCGTTGCCGCAATTGGAGATTTCGACACCCGTGCCGGCTGGCTGCACGTTGATGGTGGCGTCGTCCTCGTCGTCCTCGTTGGGCGTCTGGTTGTTGTCATTGCCCGGCGTGGAGTCCACGTCGTTCGGGCTGGCTGTCTGCACCTGTGCGAAGTTGCGGATGGTACCGCTGGTGGCCGTCACGGTAGTGTTGATGGTCAGCGTCACGGTCTGGTTCACGGCGAGGTTGCCAATATTCCAGGTGAGCGTACCTACATTGAAGTTGCCCTGTGAGGCGTTGGCCGAGTTGTAGGTCAGGCCTGTGGGGAAGTTATCCTTCACCGTCACGCCCGTGGCGGCGGCTGGGCCTTTGTTCACCACGCTGATGGTCCAAACTACGGTCTGCCCGGTAGTCACGGTGGTGGCGTTGGCCGTCTTGGTCAATTCAAGGTCAACAGAGGTCGTTACTGGCGTACCAGCGCAAGTGCAGCCGTTGGCCTGAACCACGTCATTAGTCGTGTTCGGGTTGCCATCGTTGCAGGCAGTACCGGGGGTTTGGCCGAAATTGTTGATGGTGACGTTGATGAACTTGTTGCAGGAGTTGACACCGATGCCCACTTGGTACGTCCCGGGGTTCAGGTTGTCGTACAGGGTCTTGTTTTGCACCCATGCACTGTTGTTCAGAATGCTCCAGTACCCGTTCGGCAGGTTGGTGATGACGATTTTGCCCTTGGGGTTGGTGCAGGTCGGTTGCGTCAACGTCACCTGCGGCGTGGGGGTATTGCCTCCTGCGTTGAAAGAGTAGCTTGGACTGTTGCAATTGACTGTGTAATTGCCCACGGTGGTGGAGCCGACCTTGATTACCCATGCATGCCCGTTGATGGTACCCTGGTTTTTTGTAGAACCGCCATTAATATGTCCGTAGGAAACCAAGGTGCCGTTGTTGTTCCAGAACAATTCAGCCGTTTGGCAGCCGGTGTTCGTGAACGCAACCGTGCAGGTGGAGGGTGCGCAACCGCCAGAATTGAAAGAATAAGTTGGGCTACTACAGTTTACTGTGTAATTGCCCACCGTGGTGGAGCCTACCTTGATTACCCATGCAGTCCCGTTGTAGGTGGACTGGTTTTTTGTAGAATTGGCAGTAACATGTCCGTAAGAAACCAATGTGCCGTTGTTGTTCCAGAACAATTCAGCCGTTTGGCAGCCAGTGTTCGTGAAGGCAACCGTGCAGGAGGTAGAACCACCGCCGCCACCGCCGCCACAGGAGTTATTGTAAAGTGTGTGATACCCTCCTGAAAAATTAACAGTAGAGGTGGTTGTGCTGCCATACTTACAGTACACTGTACCACTGGATGCACTTGGAAATACTGTGTAGTTCTGACCAAAGTTAAGTGTGCCCATGTTGAAGGTTTGCCCGGCATAAGCGCCATTGGCTTCATAACAGTAGACCGTAACGGGGCAATTAGCAAGGTTTATCACATAAACGCTACCAGTAACTTCGTCCACGCAGGTAGAAAGTGGTTCGTTGTTTCCCCCGTTGGCAAAAAGATTATTGCCGAAGGGAAAAATGAATGTCATCACCAGCATCAATGCCTTGAATAAATGATAACGGGAGGAATGGAAGGATTGGGCAACCCCGGCCCCCGAAGCATGCTTCGGCGCAATGGAGTGGTCAATAGTTTTTGGATTACAACATATTGGCCCAGCCAGCCTTGTCGGGATTTTTGGAAAATTGCTATCATCCAAACCCCATGCAAATGGTAAGTGCTTGTTCATAAAATGAATTAAGTTTTGGTTAAAAAAATTGAATTAGTACAAATGAATCCACCCAGTCCTATTCAGACAGGGAGACCTGAAAATGCTTGCTTGGGTTAGTGAGACCAATTAAAATGAAAGGGAAAATCAGCTAATCTGGAAGGACTTTTAAAGGATGCAAAGTTGAAATCAAAAAGGATAGAAAAATGGCAGGACGTAGGGAAGGGCAGGTTTGGTGCAATAATGTGCGGACAAACTTTCAATAATCTGCAAGGAACGGCGAGAGCATCAGGCAGGTATGGTGAAACAAAACTGGCTCCCTTTCCCCACTTCCGACTCCACCCAGATGCGCCCGCCATAGCCTTCCACGATGCGCTTGCAAACGGCCAAACCGATGCCGGAGCCGCCCATGTCGCCTTTCACGAAAAGGTCAAAAAGGCGGCCAATCCGCTCTGGTGGGATACCCTGCCCGTTGTCGGAAACAGTGAAAAGGTAGTCGTCGCCCTTTTCCTCGAAAGACACTTGAATTGTTGGCACCACGCCAGCCCGTCGGTACTTGACGGCATTGCCGATGAGGTTTTGGAAAAGCTGCACCATGCGTGGCTGGTGGGCGATTACCTCCGGCAAGTCATGCGGCACATTCAACTGTACACCTGCTTCTTCAATTTGGGATAGCAGCGCCGAGCGCACTTCGGCCAGCACTTCGTTCAGTTCCACTTCCTCCGGTTCGGAGGCATCTTGTCCTGAGCGGGCGTAGCTGATGAGGTCTCGGCAGAAAGTGTGAAGCCCTTTGATGCTGCGGCGGGCTTTTTTCATGAAATCCAGCGCCTGCGCCTCGGGGAGCGAGCCGGGTTTATCATCCAAGAAAAAGGTGTAGTTGAGCGCCTGCGTGACGTAGCTCTGGATGTCGTGGGCGAGGGAGTAGCTGAACAGTTCGAGGTCGGCGTTGGCGGTTTGGAGCGCTTCCGATTTTTGTTCGAGCAGTTGATTGGTTTGGCCAAGCTCTTCGGCGAGGCGCTTGTTCTTTTGGGCGGTTTTGTGAATGTAAAAGACAGCGAAAGAGAGCAGCAGCAGTACCCCGGCAGCGGCGAAGAGGGCAATCTTGAAATTTTTTGCCCGCTCGGTTTCCTTTTCTTTTTCAAATTGGAGCTGTTTGTTTTCCAGTTCCTGCTCGGCGAGGTTGCTGGCCGTTTCCACCTCTGCCAGTTGGACATTGTACATCTGCTCTTGAATGGTGTCCCGAATGGCGATATATTTTTGGTAGTAATCGAGCGCCTTGGCAGGATTGTCATTTTTTTCGATTTTGGACATCAATTCATAATAGTCCTGCAAAATGAATTTCTCTCCAAAGTCGGCATTTTCGCTGATGACCAACTGGTTCAATATCCGCCTCGCCCTATCCGTTTGCCCGAGCGCTTGGTAGGCTTCACCAACAATGATTATTGCATCATTGAAATACGGTTCTTGCGTTTGTTGCTGATTTGCTTCTCCTATCAGTTCCAAGGCCATGCCGAGTGCCCGTTCCCGATTGCCTTTTTGGATTTGGGCATCTGCCAGGCGAGGTAGGAAGCCTTTACTTTTGAGGAATTGTTCCTCTTGCACGGCCAGTTGATAAGCAAGGTTGAGGTAGTGTTCGGAAGAGTCCAATTGCCCCGTGTTTCCGAAAACATCTCCCATCCGTCCATAAGCAGTGGAAACGGCTTCAAGGTTTTTCGCCTTTTTTGCTGCGCTCAAATATTTACTGCACCATTCCAACGCTTTGTCCATGTCTCCAGAAACGTAGGTTGAATACCAAGATATCCTATCATACAGGTATAGCTTCTTTTCGTCCGTACAGTCCGAACATTTTGCCATTTCCCGTACGGCCCGCAACAAGCACTCATAAGCCTTGCCCATGTTACCTTCCTCACGATAGGTACTGCTTTGGGTTGAGAGGAGGAGGAGTTTTTCGTTTGTCATCCCATATTCGTCTGCATAGGAAATCCCCGCTTGGAGAACGAGGTGGGAAGAATCAAACTTTCCCTCATAATAGTAAAGCTCGCCGAGCTGGGCCATGGCCACAAGTTGAAGCCCTTTCAGGCCACTTTCTTTTGCCTTCTGAATGCACAGTTTGAGATAAGGGGTAGCCTTTTTCCAGTCATCAGATTTGATGTAGATATGGTTGGAAATATTTCCCAATGCATTTGCTTCTGCGCCGGGGCCGATTGATTTGGCCGCCTCCCATTTTTGGAGCAAGGTATCCAATGTGCTTTGGGCGTTCAAGGCCCAAAACGGCAAAATGAGAAATGATATGGTACAGATGAATTTCAATAAATCAATTTTTCATGTTGGTATAGCGAAAAAAAAACGCTGCCTTCGCCCCATTCCGACTCCACCAAGATGCGCCTGCCGTACCCTTCCACGATTTGCTTGCAAACAGCCAGCCTGATGCCCGAGCTGCCCATGCCGCCCTTCTTACCGACTATTCACCTACCCGGAGCAGGTTGTCGGATTTTACCTGTGCCCCGACCATGATTGGCAAAAGCAGGAAGGAAAGGGATATTGTGATTGTTTTTCTCATCGGCAGCAGTTGACGAGTTCTTGATTCCGCAGCGATTTTAAGGAATTTGAGGCCAAATGTTATTCTTTAATGGTTTCGTGCAATAAAAAGCACACTTTTTGTAATAATGTGCAAAACCAAGCCAAACAGCAGCCCAACCCGCACCCGCCCAATTTTTCATGTCTAAAACCTACCGTATTTTTGCAAAAAAACACACATGAAATCACTTTCTTCCATCAAGCTCATGGTGCTGGAAAACGAACCAGCCCAACTGGAAATCCTGGAGTTCTTCCTCCGGCGCATTGGCATTCTTGATATAAAAACGGCCAACACCTACCGCAGCGCAATCGAGCTATTTCGAAGTTACCAGCCAGACGTGGCATTGTTGGACATTGAACTTGGCGAGGAGCGCAGCGGCTTGGATGTGGCACGCTACATCAAATCGGAAAGCAAAACACCTTTCCTTTTCATCACTTCCAATTACACCTCGAAAATGTACGAGCAGGCAAGGGAGCTTGGCCCCCATGCCTTTATCAGCAGGGAGATGAATGAAATCAACCTCCGGCAGGCCATCGAACTGGCCGTGCAGCACTTGGGAGCTAGCGTCGCAACCGAGCAGCAGACCGCTAGCAGCGAGGATTTTTACGTAAAGTTCGGCTCCCAGTACAAAAAGGTGAGTCTCGACGAAATCCTTTGGGTAGAAGTGGACGGGCGCTATTCGGTCATCAAAACTTCCGATGGAAAAAAGACCCTAATCAATACCTCCTTGCGGGACACCGTCCAAAAACTGCCAGCCAACCAATTCTGCCGCATCCACAAAAGCTTCGTGGTAAATCTTGACTGGGTTGATTCCGTAGATTCCGGCGAGGATGTGCTGTTCATCGGGAAGGAAGAACTTCCCATTGGCCGCAATTTCAAAAAGGAAATTTTGGGCCGGATGAAGAAGTTTTGAAAATTCGCATTCAACCTATTTTTGAGCAAATGCTACTGCCACAGCCCCGCTGCCCAGCGCAGTCCCGCCTCGGCCTTCTGTGCTTCGGCCTGCAATTTCGCCAGTTTCAGTTGCGCCTCGATGAGCTTGTTTTCCCGTGAATTGACGAGGAACAGCGAACTTTCGCCGAGGGCGAACTTGTCGTTTTCTCCGGCCAGTAGTCGGGTGTAATTGTCCCGCATCTGCGTGGCGAGCAGTATTTGCTGGCGCAAATTGGTCAGTTCGTTTTGGTAGGTGTTGATTTTGTTGCTGATTTCCTGCCGCTTTTGCGCCAGCTGGTACTCGGCGTCCATTATTTTCAGTTCCGCCAATTGCAGGCCGCCCCGCTCCTTTCGGAAGAAAAGCGGGAACCCCGCCTGCACACCCCATTTGTAGTTTTGGAGGAAAAAATCGCCGTTGTCGGGCGAGAGGTCGAAGCCGTCACCGAGCAGGTTGTACGACACATCGAGGCGAGGTTTCAGTGCCTCCCGTTTCAGGCGTCGCTCCACATCGAGGCTCTCCAGCTTGAAGCGGTATCCTTGGACTTGCGGGTGTTGTGCCGCCAGCGAATCAGCGGGAGTAAGGGCGATTGCATCAACAAGCAGTCCCTCAGCCAGCGGCAAGGGACGCAGGCTTGTGTCCACAGGCATGGCCTCGCCATTTTCCCAGTTGAAATTTTGCAGCGCCAGACTGGCATTTTGAAAAAAGACCTGCGCAGCGCTCAGTTCCAGCCGTCGGTCTTGTACCTGGATGAGCGCCTCCAGCGTGTCAATGGCGGGCCGGTCGCCCTGCTCCCAACTGCCCCGGATGCCAGTATAGCGGGTCTCGGCGTTGCGGACGGCCTCCCGGTAGGTCTGCACCCACGCATCGGCCAGCGACCAGTTCCAGTAGGATTTCGTCGCTTCGAACAGCAGGTCGTTCAGGATTTGGCGCTGCTCCGCAACGTTTGCCCGCTGCAAAATCCGGGCTTGGAAAAGCCCTGCCCGCCGCTCGTCAATCACTAGTCCTTGTAGCAGCGTGATGGAAGCCCCGAGCACAGCTTGGCCATCGGCAGGCAGTTTGTTTTCTGGATTCAAAAAAACACCGCTCGAATAATTGTAGCCCAGTTTGCCCTCAATACCGTACCATGTGGGCAGTTTCAGGCCGCCTTCGGCGATGTTGAAATAGTTTTTTCCATCAAAACTCTTGCGCTCCCAATCACCGTACACCTTTGGGTCGAAGCCGCCACGGGCCGCCAGCAGGGCAGCTTTTGACTCGGCGTCGAGCAGGTTGGCTTGCTTCGCAAATGGGTGGTTCGAGCGCACTTGCTGGAGGAAGGCATCGGGCGACCATGTTTTTTGTGAAAAAACTGACCCCGAGAAAAAGGCCAAAACCGCAGCCAAGACAAAATATAATCGCTTCATCATCACTTCTTTGGCGTTTTTTCTTTCTCAGTGGGGACTGGACTGGTTTCATAAAAATCTGGTGGGAATCCGTTCACCTTTCGCCACATTTCATACCACAACGGCACGTTGTTCAGCAGGGCCACGCATTGCGCCCCTCCGCCGGGCCGAAGGGCTGATGGCCAAGGTTTTAACACCTCGTCCGGTGCGACGAGGATGCGGTACGTGCTGTTCGCCCCGATGTTGTTGTCAATGGCGACCACCCTGCCTTCGAAGGTTCCAAATGTCAGGCCCGGCCAGCCGCTGAAGACTAAGGCGGGCCAGCCATCGAAGATGAAATTGACCCGGTTGCCGAGCGAGACGAGCGGCAGGTCAATCGGCTCGATGTACATCTCTACCGCCAATTTTGCGCCAGCAGGCATGATGGTCACGATGGGTGCGCCCTCCTTCACCGTTTCGCCCACGCCTGCCACGATAGCTTGCGTGATGTAGCAATCCTGCGGGGCGGTGATGTAGTAAAAGCCGCTACGGAGGCGGTAGTTTTCCTGCTCCACCTTGAGTTTGTTGAGCTTGTTCTCCGCATCGAAACGGTCGCTGAGGGTGCTGAACTTGTCCGACTCTGCCTTGGCCACTTTGTTAGCGTACTCGTTCAGCACGGTCGAGAGTTCGATACGGGCGTTGTCGAGTTCATTTCGGCTGGTGAGCCATTTGTTCTCCGCCCCGATTTTTTTGGCGGCCGTCTCCTGCACTTTCAGGTTTCGCTGCTCGAAAGTGGTGAGTGGGATGAGGCCCTTGTCGTACATTTCCTTTGCCCGCAGGTACTGGTTTTGGGCGATTTCGAGGTCAATTTTTGCCCTTGCCAGTTCGATGCTGTCAGAGGTGATTTTCAGTTGGCCTTGGCGCACCTTGTTGCGAAGCTGCTCGTTTTTGAACTTCAGCTCTTGTTGCATCGCAACAATCTGGTCTTGGAGCGCCGCCACTTTGCCCGTGTAGCTGCCCATTGAGCCTTCCACCGCTGCCACCTGAGAGCCGGTGCGCCCCACGAGGTTCGGGTCGAAGTACTCCGTTTTTATTTCCGAGAGGTAAACAATGGTGTCGCCTGCCTTCACCAATTGGCCTTCCCGCACGTACCATTTTTCCACCCGCCCACCGATGGTGGCGTGGATGGTCTGCGGGCGCTGGTCGGGCAGCAGGGTGGTCACTTTTCCCTTGGTCTGGATGTTCTGCGTCCAGGGCAGGAAGAGCATGATGACGAAGATAACGAGCGTCACCACTAGCCAGCGCTTGAACATGCGGTTGGCAATGGGCAGGCTCGTCCGCCGGAAGGAGCGGTACTTTTGCTGGTCAACTTTGTCGAGGATGGATATATCTGAAATGTTCAGCATTTAAATCTTTCTTTTATCAAAGATAATAGTTCACACCTGCCATCAGGCCCCAAGTGAGGTTTTTTCCCAATTCAGGGGTTAGCCCTTTGGGCTTGTCCACGTTCACTAAGCCCCACATGCCCCGGACTTCAATGGAAAAGGTCCATTTTTCACCGAAGGGAACTGCGCCGCCAACGACACCAATGAGATCGGTATCAAAACGGCGGTATTGCCCAAGCTCGTTGGTGCTGAGGTCGCCATAATCGGTGCGCTGGCGAATGAGGTAGTCCACCGAGGCACCGCCGCCTGTCACAAACTTGACCCCGGAACTGGTGGAATACCGCAGCATTACGGGCAGCGAGAGGTAGTCGAAGCGGTAATCGTCGCCGAAGTTTGGAGCGCCGGGGTTAGGGTTTGGGTCGCCACCCTCAAGCAGTGTCCCTTTGCGCTCAAAATTGGCTTCCAATCGCAGCACGACGTTCTCGGTCAGGTAATGGCTGACGTGTAGGCCGCCCATGAACCCCGGTTGGTAGTCTGTTTTGACATTGCCTCGCAAGGTGGAAAGGTTTTCGCCAAAGTGCAGTCCGACCGCCCAGTTTTGGCTTTCCGCCGATTTTGCGAAGCAAGAAAAGCAAAGTGTAAAGCTGATAAAAAGCTGTAAAGGCTTCATGGCAATTTTTTTTGAGTTGATAAGGGTTGATGAGAGTTGATAAAGGTTGATTAGTTCATCGGTCCGCTGGAAATCAACCTTTATCAACTATATCAACCCTTATCAACCTTGGTTGAAAAACCGCTCTGCAAAGCTCAATTTGCGCAGCAACGAACGCTTCTTCGTTTGATGGTCTTGCATCCGCAGCATGATTTCTGTGAGTGCCTTGGTGGCTTCCACGATGTGTGCGCCCTTGTTGAGCATGATGCACTCGGCACGCTGCCCCATGGCGGCATCGGTGACTTCGGCTCGGGTAGGCAGGCCCGATTTTGCCAAGCCTTCCAGCACCTGTGTGGCCCAGATGACGGGTACGTGTGCCGCTTCGCAAACCCAAAGTATCTGCTCTTGCACCTCCGCCAACCTGCCAAAACCGCACTCGATGGCGAGGTCGCCACGGGCAATCATCACCCCGCAGGATGGTGCTTGCATGGCGGACAAAAGCATGACAGGCAGGTTCTCGAAGCCCAGCCGAGTCTCGATTTTCAGCACGACGGCTGGCACTCGGTCTTTCCGGAGCACCTGCATACGCTGCACGAGGTCTTCCACGTCCTCCGGGTGGTTGGCGAAGGAGAGTCCGACCATGTCGGCGTGTTTTACCACAAAATTCAAGTCATCCAGGTCTTGTTCCGTCAGCGCCTTGATGTGGAGCTTGCTTTCGGGGAGGTTGATGCCTTTTTCGCTTTTCAGGACATCGCCGCCCGGCTTGGCCTGGGTGATGCGGACGAGCACTTGGCCCGGCTTTTTTTCCTCGATAATGCCACCGATTTTGCCATCGTCGAACCAGATTGGCTCGCCTTCGTGCACATCGTCCAGCACCGATGGGATGGAAATGCTGAGGGTAGCAGGTGCCGTCATCTTGCCATTTTTGTCAAAAATGGCATTCGTGCCATCCACCTGTTGTTTTTTGAGCATAAGTGCATCGCCGTTTTTCAGGGAGATGGTCGATGCCAACCGAGGCAGCGTATCGCCAACCAATCCAGTCGGCTGCTTGATTTTCGCCCCTTTTCGCTCCAGTTTCAGCGCCACTCTTGGGATAAAATAGCAGGTTTTTTTTACCGTAGCCAATACGCCATCTGCGTTGACGGTTTTGATTTTCATCCGGCGAAAGGCTCCTCTTGCATCGAGAAATTGGATGCGGTCGCCAGTTTTGCACTTTGCCAACCAAGCTGCTGGCAAGGGCAAGCAGGCATTGGCCTCCTTCGGGGCATTTGGTATTTTGACTTCGGCAAAAAGCCAGACAGATGCAGGTAGGATGGTTTCGCCAATATCGTTGCGGGTAGGGCGCACCTTCACCACCGGTGGCCCCGGAGCTATCGGCCCGGTACGTAGCTTGGGGCCGCCGAGGTCCATGTGAATCTTGCAGTTTCTTCCGGTTGCCTCTGCGGCTTGTTTGATGTTGTCAATGATGCTCGACCAAACGGTGGTACCGTCGTGGGCGCAGTTGATGCGGGCGCAGTTCATGCCGTTGAGCAGCAGGTTTTTCACGAGGTCGTAATTGTGGGCGGCCTCGGTGGGCATGGTGACCATGATGCGCACCCGACGGCCTGGTGGCGGTTCGCCCAGCAGTTTTTCGGTGTTGCCTTCAAGCTTGATGCGACCCTCCCGGTAGCAGACGGGCGGTTTTTCCTTGGTGGTAAATTCACGTCCGGCAAGCACGTGCAGGCTGTGCAGCACGGTATCCACGGTGGCTTGCACCTTGCGTTCCGCCCTGCCCAGAGAGGAGAGGCCCCATTCGGAAAGCAAAAGCTGGAGGTCCCGCAGGTCGTGCATCCGAAAGGCCATGTATTGGAGCAAGTTTCGGGCGCTCATTAAATTGACCGGGTGCACCTTGCCGAGGTTTTTGTAGGCCATTTCCTTGCGCAATAAATCGTGCCGTACATGCAGCAATTGCTTGATGATGGGCGCTATTTCTGGCGGGCCGCACGGGTAGCGTTCTTGAAGGATAGGCTTGTTTTTTTTCATTTGAACACGTTTTCAAAATGCTTGCTCTTGCGTATTTTTTCAAAACTGCCCTCCTCTAGGATTCGCCCCTCCTGCATGATGATGATGCGGTCGCACTTGGCCGCCATCTGCGCATTGTCGGTAACGGTGACGAGGGTGCAATTGGGGATGGAGGTGAGCAGGTTGGCGATGCGCTCCCGGTCTTCTTTTTCCAAAAAATCGAAGGGCTCCTCGATGGCCAGCAGCGAGGGCCGGGAGGCGATACAGCGCGCGAAGATGATTTTCGATATGATGTTCCGGGGCAGGTTTTTGCCGCCAGGCAGCAAAATGGTGTCGTAGCCTTCGGGCAATTTTTTCACAAAATCAGAAAGGCCAACCTGCTCCACAGCACTGATGACGTTCTCCAACTGTATGTCCTGATGGCCCATCGTGATGTTTTCCAAAAGGCTGCTTTTGAAAATATCCTCTTGTGAAATATGGTCGCCGATATGTGCCCGCAAGCTCACGAGGTCGAGGTTGCGGTAAGGTATTTTGTTGTAGGTAATCGAGCCTGTGAATTTTGTGTAAACCCCTGCTATGAGGTGTAGCAGGGTGGATTTGCCCGAAGAGTTGTAGCCCGCTATGCACAGTTTTTCGCCTTCGACAATGTTGAGGTGCAGGTCGTTCAAGGTGTTTTTTTGAGAATCAGTGAATCGGTAGCTCACGCCGGTCAGTTCCACAGCGATGCCCCTGCCTGTGTCGCATTGCTCAAAGCGAATACCCTCCTCCCGCTCAATTTCGAGGTCAGTGAAGCCGCCAAGCTTGTCGAGCGCCGTGAGGGTGTCGTAGATGGTTTCCATGGTGAGTATCAGCTTTTCGACGGAATTCATGACCAAGATGATGATGATTTCCGCAGCCACGAACTGCCCGATATTGATGCGATTGTCAATGACGAGCACGCTCCCAAGGATGAGCAGCCCCGCCGTCACGAGTGTCTTGAACCCTACTAGGCTGCTGTACTGCGTCACCAGCACCCGGAAGTGCGCTTTGCGGGCATCGAGGTAGCCGTTGACGAGGTAGTCGGTTTTTTGCAGCGGTAAATCGCTGTCGCCTGCCAGCTTGAAGGTGCCCATCGTGCGGGCCAGCTCTTCGAGCCAAGAGGCCACTTCATATTTGTACTTCGATTCCTTCAGGCTGGTTTTCAGTCCCTGTGGCCCGGTAAGACGAAGAATTATCAGCACAATGGCGATTAGTGTTAACCCGAAGAAGACGAAAAAAGGGTGGTAAAAAGCCAGGAGTAGCAGCCCGAAAACAATTTGCAGCACGCTGGTGGAGAAATCCATCAGGATTTTGGGCAGCCCTTTTTGCAGGGTGAGGGTATCGAAGAAACGGTTTACCAGCTCCGGCGCATAGTCCCGGTGGATGGCTTCCCATTTGATTTTTGGGATGCGGTAGGCAAAGTCGAAGGCCGAACGAGTGAAGATGCGCTGCTGGATGGTCTCTGTGACGGAGAGCTGCATGACGGTGAGCACCCCGGCCAGCATGGTGCCCAGTGTCACCACACCGATCAGTATCATCCATGAACTGGAAACGCTGCCCCCAGCTATCAGCCCGATAATGGCCTGTACGCCGAGGGGGAGGCTGAGGGCTATCAGCCCAGCAAAGATGGCATAAAGGTATATGTAGAGAATGTCCTTTTTGTCCAGTTTTATCAGCCTAAAAAAACGATTGATTGGTTTCATTGTCGTACTTGTTTGCAGAACCATGAATGATGAAATGGGGTACAAAGTTGAGAAACTGTTGCACTTCTAACCGCATTCTAATCTGGGGACATGTAATGGCATGTAGTTCTTTAACCTTATTTTCCCAAGCCAAGATACCTATCGTTAGTACCTCTCAGCCCACGGGAAAATGTCGTTAATTATTCGCTCTTTGTCCTTTCGGATGAAATCAAGGAATGCTTCGGCAATGGGGGACAGCCTTTTTGCTGACAACCAAACGAGGTTCCATTGGGTGACTATTGGAAGCCCTTTATAGGGGATTATCTCTAGGTCGCCATTCATCAATTCGTTTTTGATGCCTATGAGCGGCATGATGGAGTATCCAAGGCCCGCAATAATTGCCTGTTTTAGTGCCTCGTTAGAGGTGAGTTCAATCTTCTTATAAGTGGGCCAGTTTTCTTTCTCCATGAACTGCTCCATGGAGTTTCGGGTAGCCGAGCCGAACTCTCGAAGAAGCAGCGGATGCGTCTCCAACAACTTCCGAACTGGCAGCTTTGTATTTCGCCGTATGCGGGTGCCCCCTACTAGAAAAAGCTTGTTTTGCATCAATTGCTCCGATTCCAGCTTCAGGTGCTGCGGCAGAACGGACACCAGTGAAAAATCTACTTCATTTTGTTCCAAGCTCTTCACTACTTGCGTCTTGTTCGTCACGTCCATCACGAGGTCAACAGCCGGATTTTGCCGAAGAAAATCGGATAGGAAGTAGGGCATCACATATTTTCCTGTGGATGCAGTCGAGATTTTCAGACGGCCGGCCATCTGCCCTTTGAATGACTTGGTTTTGTAGTTGATTGCCTCAATTTCATCGAGTATCTTCTCAGCTGATTTGGCTATTTCCCTCCCAAAATCGGTTACGTATAGTCGCCTCCCAACCAACTCCGTCAAGGGTACGGCGAACTGTTCTTGAAATTTTTTTAGCTGCATGGACACCGCTGGTTGCGTCAGGTACAGTTCCTCTGAAGCCTTTGTAATGCTCTGATATTCAGTCACTTTGAGGAATATTTTCAATTGCTGTAAAGTATAATTCATAAGTAACGTTTATGTTTTTCATCACAAAGATGAATTATTGTTTATCAAAAAACCAACTCAATTTTGCCCCAGAATTAAAATTCAAACTACATGGCAGTGCATATCAAAAAATCCATAGACAGGTCGGGAGTAGCGGCTATCCAAAAATCGAACACCCTAAATTCCATGCCCCATCCAAAAACAAAGCTACGGCGTGAGTGGGACACGCTGCGGGAATTCGGCATTCTAACGATGCTCGCCGTGGCACTTAGCCTTTCCGTCAAAAGCGATTATCTTTTTTTTAAAGAAATGCTCGTGGCTTGTTCAATCATCGGAATGATCATGGCACTTAAAACATTGCGACACCCGGCAATCATCATCTCAAATGGTGACAACGACAGAGCACACTTAAACTGATTTATTTCATACACTGCCGAAGTTCCCGCTTCCGCTGGTAATCCTTGATGTATATGTGCATCACCAGAACGCTGTGCGCTAAATAGCGGAAATCGTCAATCAATTATATCGTTAACCATTTAAACTTAATCGTTATGCTAACTAAAGAAATTTTGCAAACCATCCAACTCGCCAATGAAAACTGCCAACCCGATGAAGCATGGGAGATGATTGACACCTTAATTGATGAGCGAATCAGCCAGCACAACATTCAGATGCTCCGCAATTGGGAGGGCAACCACCATTTCGACTCCAAGCCCTTCGACCAGAAAATCTCTGACATGAAGTCCCAGCGTAAGGAAATCAAGTCGCTGATAGCGCAAGCAAAAGCGCAAGGTTATAACATCGAAGTAAAGGCTCACATTGAGGTGAAAATGGTAAAGAAGCCGTTCAACAGCTCCGTCAAAGTGAATATTTCTCAAAATTAAAATCAAAATTTGAATATCATCATTATGCAAAAAGTGACAATTGCAAAGGGCGATGGCATAGGCCCAGAAATCATGGATGCCACATTGGAAATACTAAAGGCGGCCAATGCCCGCATCGAGTTTGAGGAAATTGAAATTGGTGAAAAGGTCTATCTCTCCGGCAACACCAGCGGCATCGGGAAGGAAGCCTGGGACAGCATCCGCCAAAACAAGGTCTTCCTGAAAGCCCCCATTACTACACCGCAGGGAGGTGGCTACAAGAGCCTGAATGTGACCATGCGCAAGGCGCTCGGCCTCTACGCCAACATCCGGCCCTGCAAAAGTTATCACCCGTTCATTGCCACCAAACACCCTGTTATGGACGTGGTCATCATCCGGGAAAACGAGGAGGACCTCTACGCTGGCATCGAGCACCAGCAGACCGACGAGGTGGTGCAATGCCTGAAGCTCATCTCACGGCCTGGCTGCGAGAAAATCGTTCGCTACGCCTTTGAGTACGCCCGCCTTTACAAGCGCAAAAAGGTGAGCTGCTTCCTAAAGGACAATATCATGAAGCAGACCGACGGACTGTTCCAAAAGGTGTTCAAGGAAATCGCCGCAGAGTACCCCGACATCGAGTCCGATAGCTGGATCATTGACATCGCTGCCGCAAGGCTGGCCGATACGCCAGAAATCTTTGAGGTAATCGTTACGTCGAACCTCTACGGCGACGTGGTGTCTGACATCGCTGCACAAATCTCCGGTTCAGTGGGCTTGGCCGGCTCCTCCAATATCGGCGAGCTGTGTGCCATGTTCGAGGCCATCCACGGCTCGGCTCCGACCATCGCCGGGCAGAACGTGGCCAACCCTTCCGGCCTGCTCAAGGCAGCCATCATGATGCTTAACCACATCGGCCAGCAGGACGTTGCGGAGCGAATAAAAAACGCTTGGTCATGCACCATTGAAGCGGGCATACACACCGCCGATATTTACAAGGAAGGTGTGAGCAAGCAGCTGGTGGGCACCAAGGAATTTGCCGAAGCTGTCATCGCTCGGCTCGGTCAGCTGCCAACACAACTAAAAGTGGCAGAATACGAAAAAGGCGTGCAACTAAATCTGCCGAAATACCAACGCAAGCTGGCTTCCAGCAAAGTGCTGAAAGGCGTTGACGTGTTCGTGGACTGGAAGGGCGGCGATGCCAACCAACTGGCAGAGCACCTGGCCAAGCTCAACACTGACATCAGTTTGACGATGATCACCAACCGGGGCGTAAAGGTCTGGCCCAACGGCTTCGAGGAAACTTTCTGCACCGATCACTGGCGCTGCCGCTTCGAAGTGAGCAACGGCAAGCCTGCTGAGAAAGGCAGCATCCCACAGTTGCTCGCCCAAGCTTTGACTGAGAATATTGATGTGATAAAGACCGAAAACCTGTACGAGTTCGACGGTGCGAAAGGATATTCGCTCGGTCAGGGGCAATAATAAATTAGCACACGAAATCCCCGGAACCCACTGCCGGGGATTTCTTCCCTTTTGACTATTTTAATGCTTGTAGTCAATGCTTCTTACCCAGTTCTAATCTTGATTTGAGCAATATTGCAGGGTTGAATGGCTTGCAACTTCCAAGTAGGTTTTTACGAAGAAAATATTGATGAAAATGGTTGCCAGCACTGTTGGCAACCATTTTTTTATAACCAAAATTTGGTTCAAGCTCCCACCTTCGTTGATTCCTTGACCATTTCGTAAGTTAGGGGCATTTGCTCCAAATTTGCGAATCGGCGGATGCTGAAATTAGGCTCGAAAGTGAATTTTTCGCCGGCCCGCATCGTCCAGCCCGTCTTCGGGTTTTCGATTTCGTTGAGCAGCAACCCGACGCCGTTGGCCGACTTCACGATGTCCCGGATGGAGTACATTTTGTCCTTGATGGGCCGGTTCGGGATGTCGGCGATTTGCTCCGGTGTGAAATTGTCGTCAATGCAGATGATGTCCATATTCTTGCTTTTTTGCAAAAATAATAAGCGAAATTGAAACGGTGATGAATTGATTCAACCTTGGGTGCCAGCCCATGCCTCCCGGTCGGGGAGGGTGTGCCGGTTCAGGATGCGATTATTTTCTTTTTTGACCTTTTCATCGCTTCGCAGGCCCCAAAGTTTTTCTCGGGCAAATCGGTGTGCCGCCTTCAAGTCCACAACAGGGGTGGGGTAGTCCTTGCCAATGATAACACCATAGAACTGCTGCTCCATGTCAGACATTTTCCAGGGTTCATGGATAAAACCCTCAGGAACGTTGCGCAATTCTGGCACCCATTGTTTTACGAAAATACCATTTGGGTCATTGTCTTGGCCTTGTTTCACCGGATTGTAAATGCGAACGGTATTGATACCAGTGACCCCAGACTGCATCTGCCATTGCGGATAATGGATGCCCGGTTCAAAATCGAGAAAAAGCTTAGCAAGCCACTCAGCGCCGGGTTGCCACGGTTGCCAAAAAAGGTGCGTAAGGCAGGAAGCCAGCATGGCCCTCATGCGGAAGTTCACCCAGCCAGTAGCGATAAGGCAGCGCATACAGGCATCCACGAGTGGGATTCCGGTTTGTCCCTGTTTCCAGGCTTCAAAAAGGATGAGGTCTGTATTTTTCTCCAAAGCATCGTAGCCACGGTTTACGTTTTCAAACTCCATGCGGTCTTCGCTCTCGAATTTTTGGATGAAATGTGCCTGCCAGCGCAGTCGTGCACTAAAGGCCGCATGTTGGAACTTCCAGCCGTGGAGGGCATGCGCATGAGCGGCGGCTTGCCAAACTTGCCGGACACTCAAACAACCCCAAGCAATGTAAGGTGAAAGCCGGCTACAGCCTCGTCGGCTGTCCAAAGGTTTTGAAATGGATTTGGCGTAATTCCGAATGCGGTCGTTCAGGAAATTCTTCAGGTAAGCATGGGCATAGGACTCGCCACCGGGTTGGAAATTTGGATGGGGTGTTTGCGCAATTGCCGCAGGTAGTTTCAGTTTGGACAAGTCAACCTGCCTCCAATTGTTCCAGTCCACCTTGGCCTGTGGTGCTGACATGAAATCGTACCAACTTTCCCTCCAAGCTTTGCGGTTGCGCAAGCCACGCACCACACCGTTGGAGGTGCTTTCCTCCCATTTAATTTTGTGCTTTTTACAAAAATCAGCGACAGCTTTGTCCCGGTCGTAGGTGATTTTTAGTCCCGTTTCTTGGTAAGAATAAATGGTTTGGATGGAAAATTGCGCCAGCAATTGCTCCAAAACTGACAGCATCTCCTTTTCAAAGATTGCAATTTTTGCTCCATGAGGCAACAACTGAAGGTTCATATCATCGAGGCATTGCCGGACGAAGCGCCAATGCCGCTCCTCATACTGCGGAGCTGCCATTACAGAAGGCTCGAAAACATAGAGCATCAAAACTGGAAGCCCAGCCTGCTGTGCCCGCATCAATGGTTCATGGTCACGCAGGCGCAAGTCCCGCTTGAACCAAACGATGTTTATCGGTGAGCGGGTCAAGGTCATTTTAGCTTTTGGGCAGCGCTTCCAATCTTTCCAGTACTTGCTCCGCCTCCGCTGACTTTTGGGCAAAGCCCTTTATGTCGCCTTTGCGCTGCAAATCACGGGCTTCTTCGAGGAGCTTGGCGTACTGTTCCCGCAGTTGTTTGGCGGGGTCTTTTTTGAATAGTCCGAACATTTTTAATGAGTTGATAAAAGTTGATAAAAGTTGATAACGGTTGATAAGGAGGCTGTTGTCATAATTTTAATGCTGACATTCCACCGTCAATGCCGATGACCTGCCCCGTTATCCAGCCGCTTTTTTCGGATAGAAGGAAGTGTGCCAAGTCGGCGATTTCACTGGAAGTCCCGACCCGTTTCAGCGGGTGACGGGCACCTGCGGATTCCTTTTTTTCGTCAGAACTGAGCAGCCGGGCAGCCAACGGCGTATCCGTCAGCGATGGGGCGATGCAGTTCACCCGGATGCTGGGTGCCCACTCGGCGGCGAGGCTGCGGGTGAGGCCTTCCACAGCGCCTTTTGCTGCGGCGACGGAGGCATGAAACGGCATTCCCTGCCCCACTGCCACGGTGCTGAATAGCACGACGGCGGGGTTTTCGGCATTTTTAAGTGCCTTTTGCGAAGCCTGCAAAACCTTCACCGCACCAAGCACATTGATTTGAAAATCTTCGAGAAAAGCGGCTGGTTTCAGCGACCGGAACGGCTTGAGGTTGATACTGCCGGGGCAGTAGGCGATGCCATCTAAACTGGCTGGCAGTTCACTTTCGGCAAGTTCATCTTCGAGGATGTTTTTGGGTAAATGCGTGACGCCGGGCAGTCCCGACAAGCTCTCCCCAGTGCGGGAAACGACGAGGATTTGATGGCCTTCGGCGCTCAGTTTTTTCACCAGTTCCAAACCAATTCCGGAAGAGCCGCCTGCGATGAGGTAATTTTTCATAAAGCTGTTTGATTTGTGCGGCGATTCAACAGGGGAGGGGGGAAATGGTTTAGGTAGGAGGCTAGGATTACTAAACTTTCAAAGTTTAGTAATCCGTGCAAATTCTCAGCCCCAGACTGCCCACTGCCCACTGTCGAACTGCCAACTCAACTCACCCCATCCCCCCCAGCACCTGCAACAAATACCCCTTTTTTCGTTGCGCAACGGGCAACTCGGCCCCATCGCTCATCACCACTTCGCCGCCGAAACGGTTCACGTAACTCTGCACATGGTCGAGGTTCACGAGGTGCGATTTGTGGATACGCTCAAAGCGGTGGCGGGCGAGTGATTCCTCCAGTTCCTTCAGTGTTTTGGCGAGGAGCAGCTTCTTGCCGGTGTCAAAAAAAACCGTCGTGTAGTTCCCCTCCGAGGCCAGCCGAACGATGCTCCGAACGGGGAACAAATGGATGCCATCGGCAGTGGCGAGGGCGATGCGCTCTGGTGGAGCAGTGGCCGTCCGGTACTGTTGCATGAACTGCTGCATCTGGCTGTTGAAGGATGTTTGCTGGGTGCGCAATGCCTTGTCAACGGCGGCCCGAAGCTCCTCGGCGTCAATGGGTTTGAGCAGATAATCGAGTGGGGCGAACTTGATGGCCTTGAGCGCATAATCACTGTAGGCGGTGGTGAAAATCGTTTTAAAAGACTGATAATCAACTTGTTCCAAAATATCGAAGCCAGCGCCGTCCGTCAGTTGGATGTCCAAAAAAAGCAGGTCCACGTCCGTTTGTTTGCGGAGCAAAGCCACCCCCTCGGCCACCGAGCCAGCCTCCCCGATGATGCGGATTTCGGGGCAATGCAGGTCAAGTTCTTGGCGCAAGGTGGCACGGGCATTGGGCTCGTCGTCTATGAGGATGGATTTTATCATGTTTCCATTGTTTTATGAATTTGTTCCATCGGCAGCCGCACCACCACCTCCGTCCCAGCCGCCACGCCATTTTCATCGTAAACATCGTTGATTTCCACCGCAGGTGGCACTGCTTTTTTGCGGAGCAACTGCAGCCGCTCCTGCGTGATGGCCGTGGCCAAGGGCTTGTGCGGGTCCCGCAGGTTTGACTTGGCCGCCGCCGCCGCCCGGCCAATGCCGTTGTCCCGCACCATCGCCACGATTTCCGAATCTTTTTTGCTGAAAACAACCGCCACATGGCCCTTGCCCTGCTTGCCCACGATGCCGTGAATCACCGCATTTTCCACAAACGGCTGGATGACCATCGAGGGGATGAGCACTGCCGTGGGCACGATGTCCGGCGAAATTTCCACCGTGAAATCCATCTTGTCGGGATACCTGATTTGCGAGAGCTGCATGTAGATTTTCAGCAGTTCCACCTCCTGTTCTAGCGGGATGAAAGCGTCCGAGTAGTCGAGGTTCAGCCGCAGCAGCTTGGCAAACTTGGAGATGTAGCTGTTCGCCTCCCTGATTTTGTCCTGGCCGTAGTAGCCCTTGATGGTGTTCAGGGCATTGAAAATGAAGTGCGGGTTCATTTGGAGGCGCAGCGCCAGCATCTTCAGGTCGGCGTTCTTGGATTGCAGTTCCAACTTTTCATTTTCCGTTTCCATCAGTCTGCGCTGGTACTCGTACTGCCTGCGCAGCTTGCGCTCCCGCCGTTTTACCCAAAGAAAAACAAGCCCCGCCAACCCTGCCAATGCCCCAGCGATGAACCACCATTGCAACCAAATCGGTGGGGCGATGCGGAAGCTTTGCGAAGCGGCCACCTCGCTCTCCACGCCGGAACTGTTCACCGCCACCACCTCGAACTGGTACTGGCCGGGGCGTAGCGAGGCATACTCCACGGCCTCGTTGGTGGTGGTGTGCCAGTCGCTGTCGAGGCCGAGCAGGCGATAGCGGTAGTGCAGTTTTTTGTAATCCTTGAAAGACAGGCCCTCGAAGCTGAAACTGACCGAATTTTCCCCGGCGCTCAGGCGCAAGGACGGACCGGGCTGACGCTCCTGTTCGTTCACCATCCATCGTTTCAGGTGGCTGGGCGGTGGTGGCAGTTTTTTGGTGAAAATGGCGAAGGGGACAACTACCAGGCCATCGTCATTTCCCAAAAAAATCTGCTCGCCGATTACCTCCACGGCGTTCAGTTTCTCAGCACCGAGGCCGTGTACGTTGGAGAAATCGAGGAGTTTCAGGCTGCCAATTTCGCCCGCCACTTTCATCAGGCCACTGGCCGTGGCCACCCAAAAATTGCCGCTGGCATCTTGGCAGAAGTCCCTGCAAATCTTGGGGCTTTGGCCTGCGGAGGCGATACCGATGCTGTCGAGCACCTGCCCATTGCGAAGCGCAAAAAGCCCGCTGGACTCGGTAAGCGCCCAGAGCGTGTTGGTTTTTTTATCAAAAATCAGCTCCCGCATATTGTGCGGCAGCACGGCTTCGCTCATTTTATTTTGGTAAAAAAACAGGCCATTGGGCGTGCCTAGCCAAGCGGTGTTTTCATGGTCGAAAACGATGCGGTCCACCCGCATAAGGCTCAGCTTTTCGGGGGCGTATTTTTTGTAAAACTCCTTCACCTGGGTTTCTTCCATCCTTTCATTTGGGGCAAAAAGGAGGGGGATTTTCGCCTTTGGCACCCGGTAAAGCCCCGTGAAGCCCGCCCAGAAATTGCCGTCGGCGTCCATGTTCACGTCCGTGGAGCGGAGCAGTATGAATTGCTTTCGGCCCTGCTTCACCAAGGTCATTCCGGCCTTGCCCGAAATGAGGGTGGAGCCGTCCGGCAGTTGGCGGATGGAGCTGATGGCCCGTGGTATGAGGCCCTTCGGAAAATGCTGCAACGGGGCCAGTTTCCCCGCCTCGAAACTGCTGAAATTGTTGTTGGGCATGCCGATCCAGAGCCGTCCGCCAGCATCGGCGGAGAGGCAGTTCACCTGCCCTGGGCTGTTGCCATCGGCATCGAGGATTTGCAGGATTTCGGGGGTCGGAGTGTAAAAAACGCCGTCTTCGAGGGTGGAAAACCACCAGCCGCCCTCCCGGTCTTCGAGGATGGCGGAGACCTGCGAATCGGGGAGATAGACTTTGCGAAGTTGCAGGTTTTGACGGTCGAAAAGATAGGCCCCGCTGCGGCTGCCCACCCAAAGCCGGTCGGCTACAGGGGTGACGGAGATGACTTCGTTCATAGTGGCAGGGAAGGGCGTGAACGAGATGGGTTTTTGGGTTAAGTTATTGTAAATCAGTAGGTTGCGGATTCCAGTGATGTACAGGGTATCGCCCATTTCACCCAGCTTAACGGGCTTGATGATGTTCGTCAATTTGCCCGTTCTGACGATGGTTTCCTGATAAAAATAACCGACAGCGCTGCTGTCCGTGAGGATGCCGATGGTGTCGCCTTTTGCGGGCCAAGCCTGAACCACTGCCACTGGGAATGTCGATACGGAGGCTGTTTTTTTTGAAAAATCCAGCCTTCCTATTTTGTCGTTAGAGGCGAAGATGATTTCGCCATTTTCCGCTTCAAAAATATTGAGCACGATGCCCCCCAAGTTTAAATCGTGCAATAACGGTGTGTCGTGTTCGCTGTGTATTTTTCCATCCTGAAAAAAGCAGGGTTTGCCGTTCAGTGTGGCGAACCAGATGCGCTTGGCCCGGTCTTCGTAGCAGATGAAAACCTCGTTGTCGGAAAGCCCGTCGGCGGTGGTGAAATTGGTAAAATGGGCCCCATCGAAACGGCTCACGCCCACGTCGGTGCAGAACCAGATATAGCTTTTGGAATCTTGGAAAACGAAGTAAACGTTGTTGGAAGGCAGCCCATCCCGTACCTTGTAATTCCTGAAATAGGGCGACTGCCCGATGGCGGAGGCGGCGGTGAAAACAAGAACGGATATAATGATTAGGTTTCTAAGCATGGAAATTGGCACAAAATAACGGCGTTTTGTCGAGAGCCAAGCGGATTAAAATAAATGGACTTCGGCGTAAAATCAGCCAAAGAAATCGTTTGTCCTGGTAGCTGTGCAAGGGACGCCGTTCTTGCTGAAATTTGCATTGTTTATAACTCCATAGGTAAAGCCCAAAAAATTGAATCATTACTCCTCAAAGCCAATAAAAAATCAAATTTAAGAATAGCGAATTAACGATAGGTGCGGCCTGCGACTCAAAGGTTTTCGAAAGCGGAAGCAGCTAAATCGCAGGTCTTTTTTTTTTTTCATGAACGGACAGTTTATTTGTCTAAATTTGTACAATTATAATTCCGTTTTATAACCGATTACGCATTTATGAAAATCTCCCATGCAACATTCTTGTCTTCGCTGCTATTGCTGATTTGCAATCTTAGTTTTGCGCAGACATACTACACGCTGCGAAGCTATCCCCCGCAAGGTCCAGGTTTTTGGGAAGGCAGTACCTCGCTCTATAAAATAACCGTCAATGGCAGTAATTGCAGCCTTGACAGCATCGCTACCATCATGTATCCAGGGGTTGATTCCTTGGTTCCTCAATCGTTATGCCACTGCCCAGATGGCTTTTTATATGCTGATGAATGGGATGACAGCACCCATATTTATAAGATAGACAAGGCCACGGCAGTGGTTGTGGAAAAGATTGCGATTACGGGTGTTTTACCAAGTCAAAGTCAATACAGGTCATTAAGCTGCGGCGCTGACGGTATGATATACGTCACAGGTGGTTATTATGTAGAGCCTTCAAAATTCATGAAAATTAACCCGCTGACAGGTGCCACCACATTGCTGGGTACTGGCCCCTCCATTGATTTCATTGCCAACCCCATTCATTTCGATAACAATTGGTATGGCATTGCGGGAAATGATGTAAAACGAATTGACCTCAACGGCGCAACCTGGGAAACGGAGGTGCTTTTTGGGCAACCATTCGGCAATTATATTGGTGGGGTAAGCATCTACCCTAGCCTTTGCAACACATTTATATCCAACCATGCCGGAAACCTTCAACTGATAAATATTGACGATGAGACTTTCACCCCTTTGTGCCAGCTTAATTTCCCGGTATATGAATTGGCAGGCGTAGATGAATATGACCCTGCCCCCTCATGGCCAGTCCCCATTGACCTCGACCGAAACGACAGTTCTGGAGCATTCGGGAGTGACTATAATTCCGCTATTTTCAATTGCAAAACCAACCATGTCAAAATAGCCGATGACGATGCTTTTATCCCATCATATCCCATCATTGACACCATGTGGGTCAGCATCACGGGCGGTATATTGGACCCCGGAATGGAAGGTTTATATATGGGGTTGCCGCCCATCGGCATCGGAGTGGCAGGCAATACCACCACGACTATTACCTTCACCAATGCTGCCGGAAATGCCCGTGTTTCCGATTTTTTAGATGCACTCAAACTCGTTCAATACAAGGATATAGCGCTTTCCCCAACGGGCGGCACAAGGGAGGTGACCGTCAGTTTTACCACCCGCCAAGGCTTTCCTACCAATACTGCCAAATGCTTCGTGCAGGTGCAGCAGCTGCCCACCATTACCGTGGACCTCGGCCCTGACCAAATTGGTTGTAATGGGACTGGTGTTACCTTGGATGCCGGAAACCCTGGGAAGACCTATTATTGGAGTGGCCAGCAGACCAGCCAGACTATCACTACTTTTTTTTCGGGAACCTACAAAGTAACCGTCAGCGATGGCATAAATTGCCCAGGTAGCGATGAGGTCATGGTAAGTTTTTTACCCGTTGTTCAGGCAACCGTGCAAATGCCCAATCAAAGCTGTGCGGGGGATAGCATACCTGTTAATATTACTTGGAACACCAACGATGCATTTGACATTGTGGTTATAAAGAGCACTAGCGACAACGACACATTGTATGGATTCACATCGGGTAGCCCCTATTTTCTTATAACACCAGATATAAACAACCTGAACGCTTATACATTGACTGGAAGTTTTAAAAATCTATTGACCGGTAATTCAATAGAATGCCTTAAATTTATGCCAGTTAATTTTTCAATTCAAGTGCATCCAACCCCAGAGATATATCAAACTGCCAAGATTTGCGAGGGGGATAGTATTTTTTTGGCAGGTGCTTGGCGCTACCTAGCTGGCGACTATATTCAATATGGCTATACATCAACTGCTTGCAATCAGGCTGTCATAACTACATTGACCTTGAAAACGCCGGGCAATAAATTCACATACCTTAATTCCGCCACCTGCAATCCTGCTGAGGCTGGTGTTTTTACGCAACACCTTTACACCCAAAACATCTGTGACAGCACCGTAATTACTACCGTTAACTTACTTACCAGTGACACGGTTTTTCTCGCTTCGCAAACCTGCGACCCAACGCTGGCGGGCGTTTCCACCCAAGACCTGATAAACCTGGCGGGCTGCGACAGCACGGTCATCACGAGCATCACGCTCTCTCCAAATGATTCGGTTTTTCTTGCTTCGCAAAGCTGCGACCCAACGCTGGCGGGCGTTTTCACCGAAACCCTGACGAACCAAGCGGGCTGTGATAGCACCGTCATCACTACTGTCACGCTGGTTACGGGCGATACAGTTTTCTTCGCTTCGCAAAGCTGCGACCCAGCACTGACGGGTGTTTTCACCGAAACCCTGACGAACCAAACTGGCTGCGATAGCACCATCATCACTACCGTCACGCTGGTCACGGGCGACACAGTTTTCTTCGCTTCGCAAAGCTGCGACCCAGCACTGACGGGCGTTTTCACCGAAACCCTGACGAACCAAGCGGGCTGCGACAGCACCGTCATCACGACAATCACACTGGTCACAGGCGACACGGTTTTAATCGCTTCGCAAAGCTGCGACCTAACAATGGCGGGCGTTTTCACGCAAAACCTAACGAACCAATCAGGTTGCGACAGCACCGTCATCACGACTATCACGCTCATACCGGGAGATATGATTTTATTGGAAAATGAAACCTGCGACCCGGCTTTGGCGGGAACGGATATGGTTTTCTTAACCAATCAATATGGCTGTGACAGTGTTGTTATAACTACCATTAGTCTCCTTCCGATTGACACGACATTGCTCAATAATTTCACCTGCGAACCATCTGAAACAGGGCTTTTTGAATTGCATTTTACAGGGCTAAATGGTTGTGACAGCCTTGTCTTACTGACGGTTTCATTGCTACCTGCTGATTCCTGCTTAACCGCACCGACTTTGCCGAAAGTTTATGCCCCGAATGCATTTTCACCGAATGGCGACGGCGTAAACGACCTTTTCCTGCTTTTTGGAAATGACCAGATTGAGAAAATCCGAAGTCTCCAAATTTACAGCCGCTGGGGTGAGCGGGTCTTCGAGGCGTTCAACCTTTTGCCAAACGACCCAAGTGGCGGCTGGGATGGTAGTTTCAGAGGAAAACCAATGGGTCCCGGTGTTTTTCTTTTCTATTCTGAAGTGCTGTACAAAAATGGTGAAGTGGAAATCGTGAAAGGCGATGTGAATTTGCTGAAATAATGCCTATTATTGAACGTTAATTCGGTCAATATGATGAACTTAAAGACGCTTTTGATAGTATTCTTTGTGTTAAAATGGGCAATATTGTCTGCACAAGGCGACTTTGTAAATGTCTATTTTCTACCCGGCACAGGCTCCGATGAGCGCCTGTTTTCCAAGATTATTTTGCCCGAAGGACTTACTGCCAACTTTGTACAATATCCAGTGCCAGATAAAAAGGCGAGCATGGCTGAATATGCGGCCATTATTGCGCAGCAAATAGATACAACGCAACGTTTTGTGCTGGTTGGCGTCTCCATCGGTGGCATGATTTGCACAGAGTTGGCTGACTTAATAAAGCCAGAAAAAACTATTGTCATATCCAGCAGTAAGTGCAGGAAAGAGTTGCCTCGGCATTATCGTTTTCAACAGCATATTCCGATTAATAAATTATTTGGTGCAAGGTTCATCAAGGCTCTGTCGTTCGTTGCTCAAGCAGTCGTGGAGCCGGACAGAAACAAGCAAAAGGCGGTTTTTAAAGTCATGCTTCGTGATAAAAACAGGCTGTTTATGAAACGTGCCGTGAATATGATAATCAATTGGGAACGGGAGGAATATTCACCCAATATCGTTCATATCCACGGCACGAAAGACCATACACTGCCGCTGAAAAACATCAAACCAAGCATCATTGTGCAAGGTGGCTCGCACATGATGACGCTGATTCGGGGAGAGGAAATTAGTGCGATTATTAACGGTATTCTTTTGGGTAAATAAGCTGCTCTGCATCAATCTTGCTTGATGATACGGTGGGAGATGATTTGATTTCCCACTATTATTTGCACCGAATATACCCCGCTTTCATATCCATTTAAGTCAAACGAAAAGCCATCCGATGGTTTTATTTGTTTTACCAGCCTACCAAAGCTGTCGGTAATACTGACAATTGCATCTGCTGGGAGGTCACCTATTAGTTCAAAAATGCCGTTGGTTGGGTTGGGGGCAAGTACCAGACTTTCCAGGTTTTCAAAACCTGGAAAGTCTATGGACACCACTTTCGACAGTTCCTCCTTTCCGTCAAAATCCATTTGCCGAAGGCGATAATAATTCAAGCCGGGCAAGGGGTTTTCATCCAATAAAGCATACTGCTGTTCCTTTGTTGTTGTCCCAATACCTTTCACAAAATCAATTTCAGCCCATTGACCCCTATCTGTCATGCGTTCCACGGAAAAGCCTCGGTTGTTGCTCTCGGAGGCAGTTTGCCAGTCTAATTGGACGGTGTTATTCTCATTTTTGGTAGCAGTAAATCGGGTGAGTTCGACTGGAAGGGAAGATACTGCATTGACTGTAATACCCGTGCCCGTATATGATATGGTCCAATTAATGCCCGGCACGGTGGGATAATTAATGGTCGTATAAGTGCCGACCCGGCTACTGGCTTCCAAAAACGTATAGGTCTCCCCAGCCGTAGGCATAAAGCCATTAAGTAGGGAAATAGTGAGTGTTCCAGTGATATTAGCTGTGCCTGTCACACCGATTTTGTCGTATTGGGTGCAGGGCGTGGTTCCGCCGATTTCTATCAAGGTAACTGGTGTTGGTGAGCCGGCTATATTTGAATAGCCACTGTTAAAAGTCAAGCAACCTGTACCACTGTTTCCGGGGGCAAAATTGTGGGAGTTCTCAAATGGTTTCGAGCCGCCAAAGGTTCCAATACCTTTCGTATTTGCGTTTACCGTTCCTGGTTTATCAGTATTTATTATGCCGTCATTCGTCAAGTTTAAGTTAAATCCACCAATGATAGAACCGCCGATACCAGCTCCGAAATTAATAGTGGCGCTGCTGTTATTCAATACGGTACCCGGTGCAAAACCCGAATTAATGCCCGCTTTCGCAGCACCTGTATTTACGATAGTCAAAGTGTTATTATTGGTGAAAGTCCCTCCAAAAGTAAAACTAATGCCCGGCGCCGCATTGGAAGTGCTGCCAATGGTAATTATACCATTGTTGGTGAACTGGGCATTCGTAGAAAATGTAATTGCTGCTATATTAGTAGCAATTGTACCATTATCGAAGCTCATCATATTCGAATTGTTGACGGTGCCACCTGAGCTGCCACTGACGAATTGAATACCTGCACCATTGTAATTGTCAACGCTGATACTACCGCCATTCGCAAGTGAACTACCAGTGCCTTTGAGGCCGATTCCGCCGGAGCAATTTGTGATTTGGATATCGCCGCTGTTGTTCAGGGAAGCACTGTTTAATTCAATGGCGTAAGTGCCGCCGATATCAATCAAAAGAATGCCCATCGCATCTAAGCTTAAAGTGGAGCCGGTCATTGTGATAGTTTTGACAGATGCGACGGTACTATTTATATCAATCGTGAAAGCACCGATGGTAACTGCATCCGTAATGGTCGGCAACCCATCTGGGTCCCAATTGTTGGCATCGCTCCAAAGCGTGGTGCCAGCGCCACCGTCCCACGATTTTTGGGCGTTTGCGAAGCTGGTAACCAACATGAAAATGAAGAGAAATTGGATTTTGGATAAAAGGGTCCTGGAACCTGACATAGGCAGGGATTGCAATTTGAGCATTTTAAAATTGGGTTTATGATGAAAATTTGCATAGCTTGACAACCATCAAAAAGTTGAAAAAGCAATGCGTTTTAAAACAGTTTCTTAGTGTTCTTGCAGCAAAAGGCCGCAGGGTAGGGTGGGTATTTGTAGCGTAAATTTAGGGGGCGGAAAAACGGTATTCTCATTGGGAGGGCTAAACGATGGGCTTGGCTTATTGAACGGGTCGGGTCATTGAGTTGGCTTCCCTTCCATAAAATGACGGAGGAATCTAATTTGCGCAGCAACACCAATCCTCATTTTCAAAACAATTCCAAATTGTCGCCTTGCCGCTTTTCAAAAAAAGCTAATTTTGCCCGCCTTTGAAAAAACCATTGGAAGGGACTGAACTTTTGAGCTGTCATTGTCGTAAGAAACAAGTCCCCAACAATCTAACAATCCAATAATTCAACAATGATAAACATCACGTTACCCGACGGCAGCGTCCGTCAATACGAATCTGGAACTTCGGCGATGGACGTTGCAAAGTCCATCAGCGAGGGCTTGGCGAGGAACGTACTCGCCGCAAAAGTGAACGGCGAAGTCTGGGATGCCAGCCGTGCCATCAATGCTGACGCATCGCTCCAGCTACTCACTTGGGACTCCAAAGAAGGCAAAAACACCTTCTGGCACTCGTCCGCCCACCTCATGGCCGAGGCGCTCGAAGTGCTGTATCCCGGCATCAAATTCGGCATCGGCCCGGCGCTCGACAATGGGTTTTACTACGATGTGGACCCCGGTGGCCGCCAGATTTCGAGCGAGGATTTCAAGAAAATCGAAGATAAAATCATGGAGCTTGCCCGGCAGGGCAACGAGTACCGCCGCCAGGAAATCGGCAAGGCGGAGGCCATCGAATTTTTCAAGGAAAAAGGTGACGAGTACAAGCTCGAACTCCTCGATGAATTGGCCGACGGCACCATCACCTTCTACCACCAAGGCAATTTCACCGACCTCTGCCGTGGGCCGCACATCCCAGATACGGGCAAAATCAAGGCGGTGAAACTGCTCAAAATCGGCGGCGCCTACTGGCGTGGCGACGACCAGCGCAACCAGTTGACCCGTATCTACGGCATCACTTTCCAGAAGCAAAAAGAGCTGACCGAGTACCTCGAAATGCTCGAAGAAGCCAAGAAACGTGACCACCGCAAGCTCGGCGAAGAGCTGGAATTGTTCATGTTTTCGGAGCGAGTGGGCGCTGGTTTGCCCATCTGGTTGCCGAAGGGAACTGCCCTCCGCACCCGCCTCGAAAACTTCCTCAAGGACGAACAATTGAAGCGTGGCTACCAGCCCGTCATCACGCCGCATATCGGTAAAAAGGAACTTTACGTGACTTCTGGTCACTACGAAAAATACGGCAAGGACAGCTTCCAGCCCATCCACACCCCACGGGAGGGCGAGGAGTTCTTGTTGAAACCGATGAACTGTCCGCACCACTGCGAGATTTTTGGCCACAAGCCACGTAGTTACAAGGAACTGCCCGTTCGTATTGCCGAGTTCGGCACGGTTTACCGCTACGAAATGAGCGGCGAACTGCATGGCCTCACTCGGGTTCGGGGCTTCACGCAGGACGATGCGCACTTGTTCTGCACGCCCGACCAAGTGAAGCAGGAGTTCCTCGGCGTCATCGAATTGACGCTGATGGTGCTGAAAAAACTGGGCTTCGAGAACTATACCGCCCAGATTTCGCTGCGTGACCCGGAGAACAAGGAGAAGTACATCGGCTCCGACGAGAACTGGGAAAAGGCCGAACGTGCCATCATTGAAGCGGCTGCCGAGGCTGGCCTGACGACCGTTACGGAGCTTGGCGAAGCTGCCTTCTACGGCCCGAAACTAGACTTCATGGTGAAGGATGCCCTTGGCCGTTCTTGGCAATTGGGCACTATCCAAGTGGACTACAACCTGCCGGAGCGCTTTGATTTGACCTACATCGGTTCGGACAATTCACCGCACCGTCCCGTCATGATTCACCGGGCACCTTTCGGCTCGATGGAGCGCTTCATCGGCGTACTCACAGAGCATTGCGCTGGCAAGTTCCCGCTGTGGCTCGCACCGGACCAGTACAGCATTCTGCCCATCAGCGACAAGTACAACGACTATGCCCTCGACGTGCAAAAGCGCCTCGCCGAGCACGATATCCGTGGCATCATTGATGATCGCACGGAGAGCATTGGCCGCAAAATCCGGGATGCGGAGATGAACAAGATTCCGTTCATGCTCATCGTCGGGGAGAAGGAGGCAGAGGCTGATTCCGTTGGGGTAAGGAAGCAGGGGGAAGGTGATTTGGGGGCGAAGAGCGTGGGGGATTTTGTGGGGTGGTTTAAAGAGCAGCTGTAGTCCATTTACGATTGACGAATTACGATTTATGATTGCGCCTGTTCGACTTTGGTTGGGCAGGCGCAGTTTGGTTTTAAAGCCTATCTTTGTCAATAAAAATCACGGCCAGTGGATAATGACAAATTGAATTTCAACTTGTACCCAGAACAAGAATTAGAAGACCTTTCGCCAGAAGAAATCGTGAAGGCGCTCCAAGCCTTTCGCAAGGAGGTTGGTCGTCGGGCGAGGGCAGAGGCCAAAGCGCTTGGCTTGCCACTTACTTTTGTCGAAAAAGAACAGATAATCAAGGAATGGCCGGATGGCCGTCGTGAGGTGCTTGGCACAGTACCACCTTCCATGAAAGTCGAAAAAGGAACCATTTATGAGGTCAAAGCCCGTTAAATTAATGCGTACCTTTGCTAGGATGAACAAGATTCAGTTCATGCTCATGAATAAATAAAAAATTAAACGACATGAAAATAAAATTAGTAATTTTCTTCATTTTGCTTGCTCATGCATGCACATTTTCTCAAACAAATGCCACCTTAGAAGAAACTAAGGATTTTATTAAAAAATATGTTGAAGCTTATCCTCAAAATAACGGTGCCCAAGGTGAAAAAAGCGATATTGCTTTTATAGACTTAGGTGAAGGAGCACTTACGATGGTTTATAGTAATTACCTTCCATATGCATATCAGAGTGTTTATACTTTTTCTCCTAAAAATATTAGTAGTGTAATAATTGATAAGTCTTCAATGAAAGGTAAGAACTGTATTATAAAATTAAAATTGAATGTTAGTTCTAAGGCTATTTTCTCCATAGTTGGGTCGGATACGGAAGAAAGTAAAGATGAAGTTAACATCACACTTGGTAATGCATCATTTGATGAAAACTTCCCAGAACGCTTGAAAAAGGCATTTGAGCATCTCGTAAACTTAATGGGAGGGAAAATCACCGTTGACAAATTTTAAGGACAAAGTTACCAGTTCAAGCAAGTTTTAGCGCAGCGTAACTTACCCCCCTCCTCATTTCCCCCGAAAACCTCTATCTTTGAACAAAATTCAAGCAATGAAAGTAGTCTTGGAAATAAACAATGAAGTTGACCTTGCCGTCCTGCTCCCCTTGTTGGAGCGGCTAAGGATACCTTTTACGCTCCCAAAAACTGCCAATGGCAAAGGGAAGTCAGGAGTAAAGCCTGAAATTGCTCCCGCTACAGATGCTGGGATGCCTCACCCTGTTGCCCGCTTCATAGGCTGTATTCCCGGAGCAGATGGGGATGCGTTAGCGGATGCGATAGACCGTGAATTCAATCAAATCGAAGGGGAATGGTAGCGGCATTTGATACCAATATCATTGTGGACATCTTTCGTGAGAAAGGAGAATCACCAAAAAATATTTTAGGCTTTACTGATATATGTTTGCCATTGGTGGTGTGTGGGGAATTACTTTATGGAGCCGCAATTTCTGCGAAACCACTTGAAATGAACCGCCAAGTAATGGATTTCATTCAAATCAATAATGTGCTAAACCCAAATTTTGAAGTAGCTGCTCAGTATGCCAAAATCAGGAAATATTTAAAAGAAAATGGGACGCCAATTCCAGAAAACGATATTTGGATTGCAGCTACTGCTATCGCAAATGGCCTGAAATTAATTACCCGGGACAGGCATTTTGAGCATATTGCTTACCTGGATGTCGAATATTGGAGTTGATTGACTCGTCCTAAAATAGCTTTACACAAAAGAGCGTAAAACTGTGACAGGGCAAATCAAGAGAGCTAAGACCCGGAAGCGCTATCCGGAAGAACTCAAGCGCAAGATAGCGAAAGAGTACCTATCGGGAGCGGCCAGCTATGCGGTGCTGGCCGAGGAACATGGGCTCAGGGACAAGGGCGTGGCAAAGGAATTCGTCAAGTGGTACCGCCGAAAGTACGAACTTGGCGGCGAAAACGAACCGCCCATGCCAGAAAAAAAGCAGCCCGGGCCCACGGGCGACGAACAGTCGCTCAAGCAACAAATCAAGGAACTTCAAAAGCGGCTTGCACTGTCGGAGCTGAAGGTGGAGGCACTTGAGACAATGATAGACATTGCGGAGGAACAGCTAAAGCTCGACATCCGAAAAAAGTCTGGCGCCAAACAGTCGAAAAAATGAAAGCATTTTACAAGACTGCGGGCCTGGCAGTGTTGTGCGGACTGTTTGGCAAAAGCCGCCAGGCCTACTACGAACAGCTTTGGCACGAGGAAAAGGCCCTTTTCGAGGATGCCGTCATCGTGGACCTGGTAAAGGAGGAGCGGCGCATCGCCCGTCGGGTGGGCGGGCGCAACCTCTACCAGATACTGAAGGCCGAGCTCAACGCCCGCCAGGTGCACGTCGGGCGTGACCGCTTCTTCGACGTGCTGAGGGAGAACGGCCTGCTCGTCAAGCGCCGCCGCCGCCGTGCGGTGACGACGATGAGCCGACACGGGCTGCCGCTGTACCCTAACCTGGCGAAGGCGCTGAGGCCGGAGCGGGCGGGGCAGCTCTGGGTCAGCGACATCACCTACATCCGGGTGGGCGACGGCTTCTGCTACCTCATCCTGATAACGGACGCCTACTCGCACCAGGTCGTGGGCTGGAACTTCGGGCACAGCATGGACGCAGCTTTCTGCGTTGAGGCACTGAAAATGGCGCTTGCCTCCCGCCAGTGCCCATTGCTGGAGCTGGTGCACCACTCCGACCGGGGGCTGCAGTACTGCTCGAAGCTCTACACGGACACGCTTAAGGCGGAACGCATCGCCATCAGCATAGCCTGTCCCGATTTGTCGGGAACGGAGAACGGCGACCCCCTGGAGAACGCCGTCGCCGAGCGCATGAACGGCCTGCTGAAGGACAGCTTCGAGATGGACCGGACATTTCCTTCCTCTGAAGAAGCAGGGGCGTTCATCCTCGAAGCCATCAGGTACTACAATGAGCGCCGCCCCCACTCCTCGTGCGACAAGCTGACGCCAAAAGAGGCGAGCGCACGCACGGGGGCACTGAAAAAGCACTGGAAGGGCTATGCGGAAAAAGCCCTCGCCAAGGCCGAAAGGGAAGCTGCGAAAGGCCAAGGGGGATGACCCCAAAGGGGCGGGCCGCCACTTGGCCGCCCAGGCAAAGCTGGCACTTGGTCGGCGGCGGCGTAAAGGACGCAGCCAGGTGGTTTTGGCGTATTTTTTTTTGCGCCCACAAGGGCCGTGGGCAGGCCCAACAGAAAAGGGGCGCAAAAAATAATCCGCCAAAATCCTTGACACCGCCGCCGACCAAAAACCAAAATCGCCTAAGCGGTCAAATGGCTCGGAATGCCAACGGTACCGGAGATGGCCAAAAACGTTTTTGGCTGTAATGAAATATCAGGACTCAATTTTTGGCTGTAAGGCTTTTTCAGAACTACTTTTGTGACTGTAAAACCCCAGCCGGACTATCTATTAACCTGTAAAGTTTTTTCAGGACGAGGCAATAAACTGAATTCACATCAAATGAACCCATCCGCCTCCCATCCATCCCCCTCCACCCACTACCGCCTCGACATCGTCTCAGAAGAGGTGGACAGGTCGCATTGGATTGACTCCCCCTTTCTTTATGATAACCGCAGCAATGACATGATATTACACCTGTACAAACTATGGGAAGCCAAGAACGTAGCTTGGGCCCGGCAGGGAGAAAAGGTGAGCATGAACCTGCAACATCATACCGATAGCAGCGCTACTTTCTTATTTGAGGTGAATTTGGAGGCGGAGACTGTGACGTTAACATTGATAGGTTACCACGTGATTCTGAGTGGTACAATTGACGGTGTAGTGGGTGAAATGCAGAACACGACGCAGCTTCGTACGATTTTTTATTGAACAACAGGCATTGAGAACAGTTTCTGAATCAGTCCTTGGTCATTGCCTTATTTTTACTGAAAAATGAAAAAACTCCAATTACTTCCCCATCTCCTCTTCGCACTCCTTTCCCTGAATTGCCAAGCGCAGGGTTCCCCTCCCGATTTGTACGACACCTACCACATCACGCAAATCGAGCTGAAATTTGTGGAAGAAGATTGGGAATACCCGATGCACTACCTGCACTCGGTGGGCAAAGGCGACCGCCACATGGGCAATGCCACGGTGAACGGCATGCGCTTCGACAGTGTGGGCGTGCGCTTCAAGGGCTTCAGCTCATACAAGCCGAAATTGTCGAAAAACCCGCTGAACATCAAGCTCGATTATGCAAGTAAAAAGGCCGATTACCAAGGCTACGAAACCTTGAAACTCTCCAACGGTAACCTCGACCCCTCCTGGCTGCGGGAGGTGCTGGCTTATGGAATTGCCCGGAAATACATGGCCGCCCCGCAGTGCAATTTTGCGCAGGTATTCGTCAATGGAGCGTACTATGGCCTGTTCGGCAGTTCGGAGGATGTGGACCGGAAGTTCGGCGAGCGCTACCTTGGCGCCTCTAAAAAAAGTGTGGTGGTAAAGGGCAATTCCCCGCTTGGCCCCTTCGCTGGCAAGCGTTCCTCGTTGGAATATTTGGGAGAAGACCCCTCAGAATATGAAAAAGGCTACGAACTCGACAACGGCCAAGGCTGGGAGGCGCTGATAAACCTCACTAAAACCCTGAAACTCCATCCTGAGGACATCGAATCGGTGCTCGACATGGACGACGCCATTTGGATGTTGGCCTTCAACAATGTGCTGCTCAACCTCGACAGCTACAATGATTTTCAGCAAAATTTTTACCTTATTCAAGACACCACACAGCGGTTCCACTTCGTAATTTGGGACGTGAACCTCGCCTTCGATGGGCTGGGCAAACCTTCCAACCTGACCATGCAGCCCAACTATGACCCGCTTGCCAAAATGGACGACGAGCGCTACCCGCTCATCAATCTCGTGCTGAAAAACTCCAGCTACCGCAAGATGTATTTCGCTCATTGCCGCACCATTTTAAATGAAAATTTTGCCAATGGTTGGTATAAAACGGAGGCGCAAAAACTCCATGACCTCGTAGCCGATGCCGTTCGGCAGGATACCAATTGGGTCTATAAATACGATGCTTTCGAGAAAAACTTCCATGAAACCTACACCGCCATGACGCCCGCCCCGTTCCCGTATCCCGGCATCACCGAGGTCATGGATGCCCGCACTGCTTTCTTGCAAAATCATAAGGAGTACAGAAAATTGCCACCTGCCATTTCGGGCGTCGCTGCCAATTCAACTGAAGACGACCGCAGCGTGACCGTGACCGCCACCATTCAAAATGGAAACAAAGCCTGGGTCGGATGGCGGAATTCCAAGGGCAATCGTTTTGAAAAAACGCCCATGTTCGACGATGGCCAACATGGCGACGGTCAATTAAAAGACGGGGTATATGGGGCAATGTTGCCCGCTGGCAGTCAGTCGGTTCAATATTATATTTATGCCGAAAATGCGGAAGCAGCCATGTTCGCCCCAGAAAAAGCAGAGCATGAGACGTTCATTTATCAAATGAAATGATTTGTTAGGTATTGTTGCAAAATTACCTACCCATAAATCGCTGCCCATAGGCAGACCGCACCCACCACCAAGAACACCATCCAAGCCCAGTGCTTACCCTTTGAGCCAATCAGCACCGTTGCGAAGGTGAGCAAGAAAGTGACGGCCAAGGTCATGGCCAGATTTTGGAAAGTAAGCACAGCAGTCGCCATCAAAACCAATATGGCAGCAAATCCCCAACAAGCAATGGTGGTAATATGCCAAGCAAACCGCAAAGTGCGGCGGGTGAAATCATCGCTACCGAAAAGCTTTGGCAGCTGGTCTCTTTTAAACAAACGGATGAGGATATATCGCTCGCCGAGGTAGGAGTGGACCAAGCCAATGAAAATCAGTAAAAAGGCCGATACAAGTAGCATTATTTTCATGCTGCTGTAACGGCGGAGAAGGAACTTGGTTGTCAAGCTACACTTACTCAATATTTGATAACGATTACTCAAAACCAAAACCTGGGCGGCGCACCAAGATGTAGGTTTGTGGCATCAATGAACCTGTTACTTAGTTGCGGCATGCCATTATACTTTCATAAATCATTCTTCATCTAAATTCAAATCACATGAAAAGACAATTGATTCTATTCTGCATCTTTACATTGTTGTTAGGTTTTTGCGCCAATGCCCAAGAAAACGCAGGAGCAATTTTTTCCAATTCTTCCATCACCTTCGACGAAACCGAATACCAATTCGGCAGTGTAGATGCAGGTGAAAAAGTCCAACACATCTACCGATTCACCAACACGGGTGACGAGCCGCTGTTGCTCACGAATGCCCGTGGGAGCTGTGGCTGCACCGTGCCAAGCTGGCCAAAAGACCCCATCGAGCCGGGCGAATCGGGTGCTATCGTCGTAGAGTTCGACTCGAAAGGCAAATCGGGGCCGCAGACCAAGCAAGTGACTATTTCTGCTAATACCGGGCCTGAACAAACCATTCTCTACATCAAAGGCGAGGTGAAAAGCAACTTGGAAAATGAAGTTTCCAGCAAACCCGTCGTTGAACGCCCAGCGGTAAAATGGCCAGTGAAGGAAGCTGCATACGAGGCCAGTATTTATCCTAACCCAACCAGCGGTGATTTTTGGTTGAAAGCGATAGATGCAGATGGGTTGGCTGCCAGCGTTGAAGTTTTCAATAAAAATGGCCAGTTGGTGGACAAAACAGCGGTGGATTCAATTGACGGAGCCGTTCGAATGGATGCGACCAATTATGTAGCTGGCAACTATTGGGTTTCTGTTAAGATCGGAGATGCAGAGCGCATTAGCTTGCCTTTTGTCGTGGCCAAATAAAGAATTCTTGTCTGTTTCAAAAAAAAGGCTCCCATTCGTATGGGAGCCTTTTTTTATGCCTCAAACCAATCTTAAATCTTTACCACCCTCCGTACAATCCACTGTTCTCCCAAGCTCAATTTGATAGCGTAAACACCACGGGGTAGTATATTGCCAAGGGCATCCATGCCATCCCAGTCGAGGGTGTAAGCGCCCTTGCCACCGATGGGCAATTTGAGCGCTCTTATCAACCTGCCGTTTATGTCATATATTTCCACGCTTGCGGTTTCAAACCAATCCTGACTGGTTTCAAAATAAACCACCGTATTTTCAACGAATGGATTTGGAGCAATGCTAAAAGAAAAAGCAATGGCTGGGTCAATCCGTTCATCGGCCTCCACCGTACCACCGCCGCCTCCACCGGAATTGTCCTCAAAACTTGTGAACGGGCTGATGACGCCATAGCACAAGCTAATACCAACAATGGTTTCCTGTATGGCCGCTGCCTCCGGCGAGCCAGTTGGGTAGGAGAAAAATTCCTGATAAAGGTCTTTCATGGTCTGCTTTGCCCAGAGCCGGGGCAGGAATTGCAAGCTCTGTACAGAGCTGTCCGCCAACGACACGGTGTAGTCGTAAGCCACGGGCTGCCCAAAGGCTGTTCCGCTGAAGTGCAGGTTCACGTCGGTTGGTTCTTGGTAGCGGCCAACCAGAATGAGCTGCTGGCCTTTGAACAGGTTGGGCAAGTTCTCCGGGTGGGTCGCATAAACCACCGGCGGTGTAAATTCTATTTGTGGGTGTAACAGCACCGGGTTTTGAATGGTCAGATAAAAATTGCTGATGGCGGACTGCAAATCCTGGCTTTCCAGGAATTCTGATAGACCATCATTGTTATTGGCGAGCAGCGTCAGTAGTTGGGTATTGGCATCGCTGCCAATACCAAAGGTAAAAATGCTGAGCCCTTCCACATGATAAGTCGAAATCAAACCTTGAACATGGTCGAGGATTCCCTGCGTTGTAGTTATTCCCGCCGTGGCTTGACCATCCGTGAAGAACACAATGATATTGGCCACGTTTTCATTGCTATTGGAAAAGTCGGGAATGGCCTCTGAAAATGCACCGGATATGTTGGTAGAGCCACTTGCAATCAAGCCGTCTATATAGTTTAATGCCGCATTTTGGTTCGTGATATTGTACGGCACATGGTTGGGTTTAAATGAGGTTATGTCACTTGAAAAACTGACCAAATTGAATTTGTCACCAGGATTCAGGTGGTTCACGATAAAAGAAGCGGCATCCCTGGCCTGTATCATTTTTTCGCCGCTCATACTACCCGATCGGTCAATGATTAAAGTAAAAACCTTATCAATGACAGCCGTATTTTCAGATGGATCTGGCTCAATGATAAAGGCAAAAAAACCTTGCCCATATCCATCGCAATTTGCAGAAGTATCTTGCAGATAAGTACTGAACGGAAATAGCCCCAATTGGTCAGCGTTCAACTGGTATTCAAGATAATAGTCCGTGTCGGCTAATTGATTATCAGCTGTCCATTCCACCGTGGCAGTATTGCCTATATTTTGAACCATAGCCCCACTATGACTCAATAAATCAATGGCCTCAATAGTGCGTTGGGATGAGAGGCTGAATTCGAAATGTTGGGATTCAACAGGTTGAGATTGAAGGCCAGTGTAGTTGTTCGCAAGCAAAAAAGTTACTTTGCTAAAAGCGTAAGGCAACAAGTCAACATAAACCAATTCGACGGTCAAGAACGAATCGGCTTTGATGATTTGGTCCAAGTCAAAATATAGCGGCGTTTTTCCAAGGTAACTCTCCAAATTGGGGTCGGGTAGGGGGCCACCGCCACCACCTCCCGGCAGGGTAGTGTCTTGCGGTTGCGGTGAAAAATCTGCTTGGTACCAAATGCCTTCATTTTGCCAGCGCAGACTGATGGCGCTGGCGGTTTCGGTCATCGGGAACCCAAACTTGATTTTGGTGTCGTTTCCACTATAATTCCTAAAAACTGAAGTTGAAGTCACGGTCGCTATCTGGTCATTGGTCACGACTTTCACGTTGCCCGAAACCAAGCGGAAAACACTGCCAGTTGGCGCATCCACAATGCAAACCCCATTAGCGATTAGTTTGCCCCCACAAAATAGATAAATTAACAGGTAGATAAAGCTGGCTTTTTTCATAATGTTGGAAGTTTTGATGGTGAAATGATTTGATTTCAAATTTAACAGTATGCGATTTTGAAAATTATAGTCTTAACAGCCTTTTGCCAAGGCTGGCAAATGTATTAAAATGAAATGTTAGACAGGTGACAAATTCGTCGTCAGTTAGGTCCATGGGTTATCTTCTCAGAGCAGTTCAAACATCGAAATATTTCCAAGAAAAAGATTATTTTAGTAGCATTATCATAAGAATAAGCATCCATTTAGCGGACTTTTAATCCTTACCTTCGCAAACTTTTTTCTCACTAATCAACTCAAAACATGTACTTAAAATTGACCAAGTTTTATCAATTTATCATCGTGCTTTTGTGCCTTTCGGCAACGACTGCCGTTGCGCAAGTAAAAGAAAAGGTGCCTGAGCAAGCACCAAAACGCAGCAACCACGGCTTCGCTTTCGAGCAGCTCGGCACCACGCTGCCCACACCAAACGAGTACCGCACCGCCGACGGCTCACCAGGCCCGGCTTACTGGCAGCAGCGATGCGACTACCAAATCGAGGCGACGCTCGACCCGGAAAAGCACCAACTAACCGGGAAGGAGCACCTCACCTACCACAACAATTCGCCGCAAACCTTGCGCTACCTTTGGCTCCAGCTCGATGAAAACGAACATGCCGCCGACAATGACTTGCACCATGCTCACCCACACGATGTCGGCAAAAACATGAACGAGAACGCCATGAAAATGCTGGAATCGTGGACGTATTTTGGTGATTATGGCCATAAAATAAAGTCGGTGACGGACAATGCTGGCAAGCCCCTCAAGCATTTCATTGACAACACCGTGATGCGGGTGGAACTGCCGCAGCCACTGGCATCTGGGCAGGATTTCGAGTTCAACATCGAGTGGAGCTACGTGCTCATTGACCGAGTCAACAATATCACATTTGGGCGGGGCGGCTACGAGTATTTTGAAAAAGATGAGAACTACCTTTTCACCATTACGCAGTGGTTTCCCCGCATGTGCGTCTATTCCGATTTCGAGGGCTGGCAGAGCGACCAGTTCACGGGCACAGGCGAGTTTGCACTCAATTTCGGCAATTACGACGTGAAGATGACCCTGCCCGCCGACTTTGTTGTGGGTGGTACGGGCGTTTGTCAAAACTACGAGCAAACGCTGACGCCGGAGCAGCTTCACCGCTGGAAAAAGGCGCAGGCCAGTAGCGAACCAGTGGACATCGTGACCCTCGACGAGGCGAACAAAATGGAAAAAAAGAAGAAAACCAAAGACCTGAAAACTTGGCACTACAAGGCCGAAAACGTCCGTGATTTCGCATGGACGGCCTGCCGTCGTTTTGCTTGGGATGCCATGTCGGTGAAAAACCAGGACGGCAAACCGGTGATGTGCATGAGCTATTATCCGAAGGAATCTTACCCGATTTATCACCGCTACAGCACGAAAGCCGTGGCACACACGATTTTGACCTATGGCAAATTTGCCATTCCTTACCCGTACCCATCCGCCATCAGCGTGGAGGCGCAGAACGGCATGGAATACCCCATGATTTGCTTCAATCCCGGTCGGGCAGAGGAGGACGGCACCTATTCCGAAGGGGCCAAGAATGCATGTTTGACGGTCATTTTTCACGAAGTGGGGCACAATTATTTCCCCATGATAATCAACTCCGACGAGCGCCAGTGGGCTTGGTTCGACGAGGGAATCAACACCTTCATGCAGTTCATTACGGAGCAAGAATGGGACAACAACTATGACTCGAACGAAGGCCCACCGCACATGATAACTGATTACATGAACCAAGACCCCGATGATTTGGAGCCAGTTATGACGAACTCGGAGAATATCGTGGACTATTTTTCAAATGCTTACCGCAAACCTGCTACGGCGCTGAACGTGTTGCGTGAAACGGTGATGGGCCGGGAGCAATTCGATTACGCTTTTAAGACTTATTGTCAAAAATGGGCCTTCAAGCACCCGACGCCCGCCGATTTTTTCCGCACCATGGAAGATGCCAGCGGCATGGACCTCGACTGGTTTTGGCGGGGCTGGTTTTTCACTATCGAAAAAGTGGACGTTTCATTGGACAGCATCGAGTGGCTGAAAGTGGATTTGGAAAACAATCCAGAGCCAAGACTGGACACGTTTACCAATAAAATAAAAGCGCCGTTCGAGACGCTGACCGCATCTCGGTACCGGGATGAGGTTAAGCAGTTTCCGGTGGAAAAGGATACGGCGCTCGTTGATTTTTACACCAATTACAAGCCGTGGGAAACGGCGGACAGCGTGCAGACGAACACCATGCGCCGCTATGACGAGCTGTTTTCCAAAAAGGAAAAAAAGCAGCTTTTTGGTGACAAAAACTATTACGAACTGCGCTTCAGCAACAAGGGCGGCTTGGTCACACCCGTGATTTTGGAATGGACGTTCACGGACGGCACGAAGGAAATCGAACGGATACCCGTAGAGATTTGGCGGCAGAATGAGCAGAAATTCACGCAGGTTTTTGTGAAAAACAAGGAGGTAAAATCCATCAAGCTCGACCCTTGGCGGGAAACGGCGGACGTGGATGAATCGAACAATACCCGGCCGATGCCTACTGAGCCGAAGTTGTTCATGGTGTATAAAAAGAACAAGTTTGAGCAAGGCGAGAATATGATGCAGAAGGCGAAAAAGCGGAAGGCTTTGAAACCGTAAGCTAGGTTGATAACGGTTGATAACAGTTGATGAAGGTTGATTTCCCGTACCACATCAACCGTTATCAACCATTATCAACCGTTATCAACCAGAAGAATGTCCGAATTTCTCAGTTTCCTCCAACTCGGTTTCCACCACATCGCCGACCCGAAGGCGTTCGACCACCTGCTGTTTGTGGTCACGCTTTGCGCCGTTTATCGCTGGACGGAATGGCGGAAATTGTTGGTGCTCATTACGGCGTTCACGATTGGGCATTCGTTGACGCTGGTGCTGGCGGGATTTCATATTTTGAATGTACCAAAGGACTTGGTTGAGTTCTTAATTCCGGTGACTATTGTGCTGACAAGCGTCCATAATATTTGGTCAAAAAAACCGGATGGCGGCACATTTTCAAAGGCGGTGTCAACGAACTACTTGCTGGCGCTGTTTTTTGGGTTAATCCATGGCATGGGCTTCGCCAATTATTTCACGGCGTTGATGGGAGACGAAGGGAGCATCGTCAAGCCGTTGTTTTCGTTCAACGTGGGCATCGAAACCGGGCAGTTGATGATTGTGGGCGTGTTTTTTGGCTTGTATTTTTTGCTGGCGCAATGGCTGAAAATTGCCCACCGAGACTGGAATTTGTACGTTTCGGGGTTGGGTGCGGGTGGTGCGCTGGTGTTGATTTTGCAGAATGTGTTTAACCCCTGACCCCTAAAGGGGAACCCACAGACGCAAAGAAATAGGAACTTCGATTTTTTAAAAATAATAATAAAACTTCCCTGACTTGGTTCCCCTTTAGGGGTCAGGGGCTACAAAATGCTGATAATCAAATTATTACTCGCCATTCTGGTAGCCTTCGGCAAGCCTGCTGCTGCTGATCACGACTTCAAAATGAGCGTAACGGAAGTCGTTTACTCTTCAGAAACCAAGGCGTTCGAGGTCAAGTTTTACCTCTTCACCGATGACTTGACGGCCACGCTGACAGGCGACAAAAACGCTCCGCTACCCAACAGTGATGCTATCGGGAAGTATATTTTGCAGCACTTCGAAATGAGCGTGAACGGCGGCAAACAGGGTCTCAATTTCCAGTCCATTCGCCAGAAAAACGACCAAGTGCTGGCGACTTTTTCCACGCCCGTTTTCACCCAAAAAATATCAAAAATCAAGGTCAAGAACTCGCTGATTGTGGAGAAATTCAGAGACCAGACAAACATGGTGTATGCGCTGCTGCCGAACAAAGGGCGGGAGACGAAGATACTGAATGCGGGCACTACGGAAGGCGAATTTTCATTTTAAACTACTTTTGTCAAAAAAATATTCAATGAAGTCATTATTCACACTCGCATTACTTCTGTTGACTTTTGGAGCAATTTATTCCCAAACTAAATCCAACCACGGCAATAAGTTTGAACAACTCGAATATGTGCTGCCTGACCCAACGCCCTACCGGGGCGTGGACGGTGCGCCCGGCCCCGATTATTGGCAGCAGCGCTGCGACTATAAAATTGACGCCACGCTGGATACCGAAAAGCAACGCCTGAGCGGTTCGGAGCAAATCACTTACCACAACCAATCGCCGCATTCGCTTGGCTACCTCTGGCTGCAATTGGATGAAAACCAGCACCAAGGCCACAACGATTTACACCATTTCAATGGCAGCAATGTGGACCAAATCATGGACGCACAGGCACTGTATATGTTGGAGCAATGGAAGGATTTGAACGAATATGGCCATAATATAGAGGCAGTGACGGACGCAAGCGGCAAGCCACTTGACTACGTCATCAACCAGACGATGATGAAGGTGAACCTGCCGGAAAAGCTGAAACCGGGCGCAGATTTTACCTTTAATGTAAAGTGGAACTACAAAATCGTGGACCGCATAAAAGGCCCTCGTGGACGGGGTGGCTATGAGTATTTCGAGAAAGACGGCAACTATATTTTTACCATAAGTCAATGGTACCCAAGGCTTTGCGTGTACAGCGACGTGACGGGCTGGCAGAACAAGCAGTTCACCGGGCGGGGCGAGTTTGCGCTTACTTTCGGGGATTTCGAGGTGAAAATGACCTTGCCAGACGATTATATGATTGCCTCCACGGGAGAGTGCCAGAACTACGACCAGATGCTCACTCCGACCCAGCTCAAGCGCTGGAAAGAAGCTCAAACAGCCAAAGACCCTGTGCAAATCGTGAATTTGGAAGAGGCCAAGAAGAACGAAGCAAGTAAGAAAAGCACGAAGCTGAAAACCTGGCACTACAAGGCCGAAGACGTGCGGGATTTTGCCTGGGGTGCCAGCCGGAAATTCATCTGGGATGCCATGCCTCATTTCAACGAAAATGGCAAAAAGGCCATGTGCATGAGCTATTATGGCAAGGAAGCCTACCCGATTTACAGCCGCTACTCGACCCGTGCGGTGGCGCATACACTCAAGACCTACTCGCAATATTCCATTCCGTACCCATACCCAATTGCCATCAGCGTGGAGGCGGACAGCGGCATGGAATACCCCATGATTTGCTTCAATTTCGGGCGGGCTGAGGAGGACGGAACCTACACGGAGGCCAACAAACTTGGCGCTATCGGGGTCATCATACACGAGGTGGGGCACAACTATTTCCCAATGATTATCAACTCCGATGAGCGGCAATGGTCGTGGATGGACGAGGGTTTGAACACTTTTGTCCAATCCTTGGCGCAGGCCGAATTTGACAACAATTGGAACTTGCGGCGTGGCCCGGCCAATACGATTGTATCTTATATGGCTTCGCCAAAGGACGAATTAGAGCCAATTATGACCAACAGCGACAATATTGTGCAGTTTGGTATGAACGCTTACGCAAAACCTGCGGCTGGCCTGAACATCCTTCGGGAAACCATCATGGGCCGGGAGCTGTTCGATGCGGCATTCAAAGAATACTGCCAACGATGGGCCTTCAAAAACCCATCACCTGCTGACTTTTTCCGCACCATGGAAGATGCCAGTGGCGTTGACCTTGACTGGTTTTGGCGGGGCTGGTTCTATGAAATCGAGCCAGTGGATATTGCGATGGACAGTATTACTTGGCTAAAAGTGGACCTCGAAAACAACCCACAGCCGAAAGAAATCACCAATACCAACAAGGTCGAAGTGCCTTTTCAGGACATTTCAAAAATCCGCAACCGGGAGAGCGGGATGCAGTTTGCCGTGCAGGCTGACCCTGATTTGGTTGATTTTTACACCACTTACAAACCTTGGGAAACTGCTGATTCCGTGCAAACGACCAAGACCATCCTGTACGACGAAGTATTTGACAAAAAGGAAAAGCAGGAGAAATTTGGCAAGAAAAACTACTACGAAATCAATTTCAGGAACAAAGGCGGCATGGTGATGCCCATTATCTTGGAATGGACTTTTGCCGATGGGACGAAGGAAGTGGAGCGCATTCCTGCGGAGGTTTGGCGCAAGGACGAAGAGAAGGTGACTAAGGTTTTTGTGAAAGACCAGCCCGCGAAGTCAGTGAAGCTTGACCCTTATCGGGAGACGGCGGATATTGATGAACAGAACAATTCTAAGCCGATTCCGGCGCAGCCGAAATTGATTCAGGTGTATAAAAAGAACAAGGAGGAGGAGGTGAAGAACCCGATGCAGAAGGCGAAGGTTAAACCTTAATTATTGACAAAAAAGGCGTTTTATATGAGGTTAAAATTAATTGCAATCGTGCTATTATTCAGCACCCAAATTTTTGCTCAAACCCAAAGCGGTTGGGCACTTTTTGAGCAGGTCGAATTTGGCAAGAAATTCTTCAAGGATTACGGCATGTTCATGCCTTGGCCGAAGGATTTTAACAATATAAAACAATGGGAAGGCAAGGAAGTCATGCTTTCCGGCTATATCATTCCGACGGCTGATGCGCCAGGTTATTCCGGCTTGATTTTATCCAAATTCACTTATACGCAATGCTTTTTCTGTGGTAAAGCTGGCTTGGCAAGCGTGGCGGAGGTGATTATGAAAAAGCCGATGAAAGATTATAAAATTGACCGCCCGTATGTTTTTAAAGGAAAGTTGAAATTGAACGAAACTGACCCGGATAGGTTGATTTTTATCCTGGAAGATGCCTCCCTTATGGAAATGTAGTAATAACGGCAAGTGAGCGAATTAACTGGCCGTTATTTTTAATTTCGCTAGGCTGATTACTTAGCCATTACCTGCACTTCAACTCGATTTTTAGTTGATGTCCCCGCAGCCGATTGCGTTTTATTGTCGAACCCTTCGCTTACCAAACTGGTTGGAGGAGCGCCCAATCCAATCAGCGTAGCTTTAACGGCTTCTGCCCGTGCAAGCGCCAGCTTCGTATTTTCAGCTGCGTTTCCAGCACTGTCCGAATAAGCACCGATTTTCAGCTTAAGTTTTGGGTAGCATTTCAGGATTGCCGCCAAATTCACCATTTGCTGCACCGATTTCGCCATGTCAGGTGAAGCCCCATCCTTGAATTCAAGTTGGTCTAAACTAATCCAATTGTCTTTGTTTGCTGGCTTGGAAGCCTCATCAAGGAGGTTGAGCAACTGGGCCTCAGTACCATTTTCAGTGATATTGATTTCGACCCCACAGGCTATTTTTTTTCTGATACTCGGAACTCTTTCAACTTGGCTTGTCGCTGCACTATCCTTATCTCCAGCCGTTTTCGCACTGGAATTATCAGCGCTTTCAACGGGATTGGATGTTTGTTCAGTTGCTCCAGCCACAGGGTTTTTGTTTACCTCACTTTTACAACTAAAAAAGAGGAGGCTCAGCGCAAATAGTCCGAAGGAAGCAAATTTAATAGTCCAATTGGACTTTCTAAAAATCATTAATCTAGCCATACTAAAATCATTATTCCGGTTAAATAAATTCCAAGATAAAGAGCGGCCATATTGCGTTCCCGTTGTTTCAAACGATGTAAGTCAAGCGATTTCTTTTTATAGCGCTGCAATTTGTTGCCAGTCATAATTAATTGAAACATCACCGCAGCAATAAGGCCATAAGCGAGCAAATAGATTTTGTCCATCAACACCATATAACCCACATCTGGCAGCGCATCCGCATAGCTTTGTTGGAGAAAAACCGCCGTAAGCAGACTTCCGACAGGCAGGCTGATTCTGGCATCCACATAACTTGGGAAAAACAACAAAGCGCCCAATCCTGCAAATATTACGATGGTGAGCGGCAGCAATAATTTCAACACAAAATAACTGACGGGGCGAGTGATGGTGAATTGATAAACAAAATCCGAGAAATTAATGGCCGGATTATCAGGGTTGCCAAAATCCGTCTGATAATTGTGTGTCTTGGCCAAAAGGTCGCCACCGAGCAAGTCCCAACCGGCCAAGGCCAATTCTGGGCGATATAATATGGGTGGAGAAGTTGTGTCTTTCACAAAAATCAGTTCCGAAGCAGGGTAATCTGGATGCTCCAAATGTATTTCTAGGGGATGTTTGTCCAGTGGAAAGCGCTCCAATTCAAAAGGATGAAAAAAACGCCCTTCAACTCGAAATCCTTGGTATTTCCAGCCGCCATCCAATGTGATGATGCTGTCTTCAAAAGGTGTTTGGGTCATGCCCCATTTTTCCACCATGTTCACAAACTCAATGCCCGTGGGGTCAATTTCGCCCTTCCATTTGAACCAAACGTAGAAGTCCGCGTAAAAACTGTTTTCGTCCAAATTGAGGTCGTAGAGGTTCATCAAGTAAAATCCAGTCAACACCTGCTGTGGTTCGGCAGCTCGCATTGCCGAAGGTGAAAAGGCCCAAAAGGCCAGTAAAAGCAGGAGGTTTCGTTTCATTTTTTAAAAGAATTGGCTGGAAGCTAAAACGTCGGCAGGTGCTAGGACACTGCCGACGTTATCGTTTCAATCAGTTTAACCTGGCTCAAGAACCTATATCTTGACCACTTTCCAGACGGAATTATTTCCTTCCATTTTTACCGAAAGGAAATATACCCCAGTGGCAAGGTCAGCAATATCAAGGGTCAAAAGGTCTTTTTGAGCAGCTATTTTCTTGGAGGCGCTGACGACCTTACCCGTCATATCCGTCAATTGCAGTGCCACCATTTTGGCTGAATGAAGGTCAAGTTGGACGCTCACGGATTGGCTGGCAGGGTTTGGGTAAACCGCCACATTTTCCGCCAGTGGCCGACCTGGGCCAGCTACACTCAGACCATTGTTCGTCACCTGAATGGTATCAAGGGCGAAAGCCGAACAACCCTCATCATTTGTGATGGTGAGGCTGACAATGTAAATGCCGACTTCCGTAAAAGTATGGCTTGGGTTCTCTTGGGCGCTGCCAGTCCCATCGCCAAAGTTCCAATCATAGCTCGCCACGTTGCCAGTGCTAGTATTCGTAAACTGAACGGCTTGGTTGTCATTGAGGTCAACCGTATTTTCAGAAAGACTGAACGAAGCACCGGGTGAGCTACCTGGGCCACCTACCGGAACGATGATTTGGGTGCGTTCGCAAACTTCCGGAATCTCCATTTGCCAATCGTAAAAGAAATAGTAAGCATCTGTGCCATCGGTATTGCCCGTGATGGTGGCCATTCCTGGCTGCGAAAACGGGTAGTTGGCGCCTGAAGTGTTCCCGTAAAGGTCCTTGCCGCCCTTTTTTACCAATTGCAAACCATTTCCAATCGGTATTTCCCAATTCAGTGGAGCAACAAATTCGCCGATTGAGGCAATGTTTACAACACTTTGCATCAGTTGCGCGCTAGAAGCATCCCTCAGCGAAATCTGGCGCAAGCCCGTTTGGTCAGCATACACTTTAACCGATTTTAGGGTAAAAGTCCGTGAAGTATTAAAAACCAACCCGATTTCTTCCTCCGTAATGAGGGCATTCGGAGCGTCGTTTTTGTCAGTCAAACCAACGGGCAGCACGTAAGATGCTCCAGCGTAAAAAGTGTCGGCCATCGTAAGTGGCGGTGTTGCGAAGACCATGCCTTGCGCAATTTGAGTCCCGCCAAATGGTTGGTCGTACCATTTTACATCGGCGTAGCCAGGGCCGTCATATTCTGCCCGAAGCAGCACCGATGCGCCTTCACAGGGAGTAGTGGCGCCCTCGGATTGTGCTTGCAGGCGTGGTTTGTCGAGCACTTCGAGGTTTCTTTCGATGGAATTATTTAATGGCCGTTCATCGGCCACACCGTTTGGATTCAAAAGCGTGGCACGGAAGCGGTGGTCACCGGGTACTGTTTGAAGTGTTGGCAATTGGATTTGGGTACGCTCGCCTTGGGCCAAATTGCCAGACCAATTTGTAGTCAATGAGGAACCACCTGCCTCCATTTTGATTTCAAACGAAGTCAGTGGCTCGCTGCCACCATTTTCTACGGTTAAAACGACAGGAGAAACCTCAGATTCACAAGTCACCGCCGGTAGTTCTATATTTACCACAAAAACATCGTTGTCCGCATATGGAGAAACAGGGACGTTGCCCTGCGCCACGAGATAGTCGAATGCCGCTGGCAAATTGATGATGCCCATGCCGTAAGTATTGTCTTCGCCAAGTTCGCCAAGGTCAATGGCGGTGTAATAAAGTGCCAATTTGAACTCCTTTCCCGGCAGGTACGGAAAAGCTTCTTTCAGCAACATGATGGCACCTGAAGTGTGCGGGGCGGCCATGGAAGTTCCACTCAAAAGGCCATATCCATCGGGCAGGCAGGAGCGGACATCAACGCCGGGTGCTGAAACTTCGGGTTTGATTAAGAGCGAGCTGTCGGGTGATGGGCAAATGGATGGCCCACGGCTCGAAAACCCTGCAATTGCCAGACTGGAAGCATTTCCATTGACGGCGCCTACCGTGAAGGAATTGACCAAGTTCACGTTCACATTGTGCGGAGGTGTGATAGTGCTTGGGCCAGGGCCAGCGTTTCCTGCGGAGAAAACCACTGCAACTCCGGCAGTTTCCATCGCCTCCAAAACAGGCACATACACGCTGAAACAGTCTGATCCACTAACACTTGGGTCGAACCAAGAATTGTTGATAACATCGGCCATGTCTTCAGAAGTGGCTGGATTTCCGTCCGGGTCAATTCCCCATTGGAAGGCAGCCAGCAGGCTCTGGGTGTTGCCTCCGCAAACATTCAGCGAAGCGGCCCCCATCCACTGACCGTTGAAAGCGACACCAATAGTATCGTTGTTCAGGCGGTCGAGGCCGAGTATCGTGCCGGTTACGTGCGTACCGTGATACTGACAATCGTAAGCGTCCAAATCAGGTACTTGCGATTGGTTGTTAAGGTTCAATTGAAAAAAAGATTGCTCCGGCGGTGCAGTGTTTCCCCGATAGCTGGTGTTGAGGGCAGGTCGGGTCGGATCTACGCCCGTGTCGTTTGTGAGTGCAATTTGGCCGTAGCCCGTGTAGCCCATTGCCCACATGACTGGTGCGCCGATCACTTCCAAGCCCTTTTCGTGGCCGTTTGGTTGTAAAACAGGCGGCGGGGCGGGGTTCACGGTGTAAGCCTCCAGTTCTGGCTGGCCATTGAGGCCAATCCATGCAATATCTGGGCGGTTGCTCAGTTCCGAAATCAGGCCGTTTTTCAGCTCCGCAAGGAGGAAATTGGCGACCCAAAACTGGGAGACCGAGCCGGGTTTGGTCAGCGGCGAGCCCTTGATACGGTTAATCAAGCCGCCTTGCGTACCATCCGCCTTGGCTTTCAGGGCGGTAATGACTGCCTCTGAGCGTTTTCCGGGCAGCGCCCGTTCAGCGTAGAGTTGGGCATCAAGTGCCGCAAAATCTACCTGGTCGGCCAGCACAATGTTCACCGAATGGAAAGCTTCAGGGGCTTCAGCCATTTGGAGGAGCAGTTTTTGAGCAATTTTTTCGGGGTTGGCATTTTGCGCAGCAACAAAAAACGAAGTGTGCAAAAAACAGCAAACAAGCAGGGTGTAAAATAGTCGCATAAATACAGGATTTGCAGTGGTTTATCAATGAATAGTGCCCATTCGGGAATTTAACTTTGAGAAATGGATTTTGGCAAAAAAAGTTGAAGGGATACCTCTCTGCCGAAGCATCTAACTGGCCAAAGGTAATCGCTTGGCGGCTTTTTTTCAGTAAGCTATGCCTGATTTGTGCGGACGCACGACCAAAATATAATTGCTGACCAACCTGCCGCTAAATTTGCCTCACTTTTCAGTCAAATTTGTCGCTTCGCAAATACAAGTTTTGACCCCTCATGCCCGTTGAGTAGCTTTGCGATTCGATTGCGGAGGATGGATTGCGGATTTCGGAAAAATACTGCTGAAATTCGCTTGCGTTTTCCAAAATTGAAGAATGGCTTGATTGGCTGTGCAAGCCTGCCGCCATGTGAATTTGAAAAATCTGGACTTTAGATTTTGGGCAGACCCTGCCGCAATCTGAAATCCGCAACCCGCAATCCACCCGTGTCAGTAAAAGTACAACACCTGACCAAGGAATACGGCCCGCAAAAAGCCGTGAACGACGTCAGTTTTGAAGCGAAAAAAGGCGAAGTGCTTGGCTTCCTTGGCCCCAATGGCGCTGGGAAAAGCACGACGATGAAGATACTCACCTGCTTCATCCCGCAGACGGAGGGGCAAGCCGAGGTTTGTGGCTACGATGTGGCTGCCGACCCGATGGAGGTGCGCCGCCGCATCGGCTACTTGCCGGAACACAACCCGCTTTACAAGGACATGTACGTGCGGGAGTACTTGGGTTTTGTGGCCAAATTGCACAAAGTGCCAAACGTGCAGCGACGGGTGGCAGAGATGGTAGAATTGACCGGGCTTGGGCAAGAGCAGCATAAGCTAATCAGCTCATTGTCAAAAGGTTACAGGCAGCGTGTGGGCTTGGCACAGGCTATGCTCCACGACCCCGAAGTGCTCATTCTCGACGAGCCGACGAGCGGTCTTGACCCCAACCAATTGGTGGAAATCCGCAGTGTCATCAAGCAGTTGGGAAAGGAAAAAACCGTGATTTTCAGCACCCATATCATGCAGGAAGTGACTGCGCTCTGCGACCGTGTGCTTATCATCAACAAAGGGAAAATCGTGGCCAACGATGCTATCGAAGCCTTGCAGGGCAGGGTAGGGGGCGAGCTTTTGGTGACGGTCGAATTTGGCCAAAGCACCAATGCCAACAAGCTCGGCCAAATACGAAACGTGCATCGGGCCGATAACCTTGGTGGCAACCGCTGGCGCATTTCCTCGGCTTCCAACAACGATACCCGTGCCGATATTTTCCGCTTCGCAGTGGACAATAATTTGACGCTGCTGGAAATGCACAAGGAGGTGGTGAGCGTGGAGGATGTTTTCACGGAGTTGACAAAATAACGGTATCAGGTTTTGGGTTTCAAGTTTCAGGGTTAATGAAAAAAATATTGCTCATTTCAGGTTTTATTGGCATTTTCGGCATTTCGGTCTTCGGGCAGGATACCGTTTTGCTGACGAAGAATTTCCGTTTTGCAAACGGCATTTATTTCAGCCTTGCGGAATTGCAAGCCAACAAGCCGGGTTTGCCTTTGGATTCGATGAAGCTGGATGTCATCACCAATCCACAGACTTCGCTGACGCAATTGAATGCTATTTTTTTGAAAAAATATGCACACTCCTTTCCAGTGGATTCGATTTGGGCCATTTGCTTGGATGGGGTGCCTTCCATCCGGGTACCGAAAGATGAAATCAACAAGAGCCTGCCAAATTTCGCTGCGCTGAAATTACGGGGCAAAATCTGCTATTTTACCTATCCTGATTACCGCCAAAAGACTATTCAAGTAGCGGCCTATAACCCTCATACCGGCAGACCGTTCAGGCATGGGCATGTCGTGCGGGATGAGGAGGTAATTGTGGAGAAAATATTGCGATTCGAGACGGGTGAGGTGGCCGATTTTAAGGCAGAGAACCTTTTAACTTGGATAAATGACGACCCAATTTTGGCAGAAACCATTACCGAATTGCCGAAAGCCGAGCAACAGGAAAAGCTTTTTAAATCATTGCTCATATACGTGGACAGAAACCCGACTTATTTAATGGTGAATAATGAACGGTGAATTTGGTTATTCTTTTAATTTTTTTCTCCCCGACCCATGGTACGGGATTTCGCAAGCTCAATTTTACTTAAATATGCTGACCATATTTTTCAAAGAAATCAACACTTTTTTTAGCTCATTAATCGGCTATATTGTGATTGGTGTGTTTCTGGCGATACTGGGTTTGGTCATGTTCGTATTCCCGGATACGAGCCTCCTGAAATACAACTATGCCACCCTCGACCAGCTTTTCGACATAGCCCCGATGGTCTTCGTGTTTCTGATTCCAGCGGTGACGATGCGCTCGTTTGCGGAGGAGACGCAAGCTGGAACCATCGAACTGTTGGCCACAAAACCGCTGAGTGATTTGCAAATCGTGATGGGGAAATTCTTGGCCTGCTTGGCTTTGGCGGTGTTTGCGCTGATTCCGACCATCCTCTATTACATCACGGTTTACCAACTTGGCAGCCCAAAAGGCAATTTGGACAGCGGGGCCATCATGGGTTCGTACCTCGGTCTGATTGCGCTGGCAGGGACTTTCGTCGCAATTGGCGTATTTGCTTCTTCCATCACCAGCCACCAGATTGCGAGTTTTGTGATGGCGGTGTTTCTCTGCTTTTTGGTGCATTGGGGGTTTATGTTTTTGAGCAAATTGCCCGTATTTGTTGGGAAAGTGGACGATGTGGTGCAAATGCTGGGCATTGATTATCATTACACTTCCATCAGCCGGGGGGTCATTGATACCCGGGATGTGATTTATTTCCTGTCCATTATCGGGGTGTTTGTGGCGATGACGGTGACGGCGCTGGAACGGCGGAAATGGTGAGATAAAATATACCCAATATGAAGTTAGAACTTTATTGCCTTTTTTTTTCATTGTCTGTTTGCTCAACAGTATTCTGTCAAAGCAAAAAAATAGGCTATGTTATTAATGCTGGCATAAGCAAGCATAAGTTGTCAAATATGCAAAATGCAGACACAGATTGGGCAATATCAGGAAATGCTGGTTTCTTTTTTTTAAAACAGATTGATAAGCGGTCAAGTGTGAAATTCAGTTTATTGGTTGTCCATATTAAATCAATATCGAAAACTTGGCTCTTTGGAAGTAACAATCCAGGTGTTCCAAAGAATTCTTTTCAGTTTGACCATAATAGCTATTATAAATATAATCTCACCTATTTTGGATTTCCCTTAATGTACGGATTAAAGGCTAAGAAAATTTTAGTCGAAATGGGAGTTCAGCCTATGATTTTTACTGTGGGTAATTATCGTGAGAAACGGGAGTTTTTCCCTACTGGAATGTTTTCAAAAGTAGACAGGAATTATGACTTGGATTATTACAAACGGTTCGATATAGGGCCAAAATTTTCTTTGTCTTATGACATCAATAGCCGAATTACAGGCTGCATTGATTATTACCATGGAAGTAGAGGAGTTTTTTTAGGTAGTTATCATAAATGGCATTACAACCGCCAAGCCACCCTCGGACTCCAATATTCCTTAACACAAAAGAAAAAAACTAGTGAGCAATAAACGCAACCAATCTTTCATCCGCCTCGGCCTCATCGTCGGGATTGCCCTCTTCGCAAACGTGTTGGGCAACGTCTTTTTTACCCATTTCGACCTCACGGAAGACAAGCGGTTCACGCTTTCCGAGCCAACCTTGAGCATGGTAAAAAAACTAGATGCCGAGGTATATGTCAATGTGATGCTCCAAGGCGATTTCAACGCTGGTTTCAAGCGGCTACAACGATCGGTGACCGAGATGCTGGACGATTTCAAGTCGGAGTCGGGGTATATCACCTACAGCTATTCCAACCCCGGCGCAGGCACGGCGGATGAGATAAATGCCCGCCGCACCGAACTGGCCAATGAGGGCATCGTGCCAACCAATCTGCGGATAAAAACAGCGGAAGGTACCCAAGAAATGTTCATTTATCCCTATGCCAAAATCAGCTATAAAGGACGCACTGCCGTCGTTGACCTGCTGGATGAGGAAGCCGCTGGCGGGAATCCCGAGGAGCAGTTGAACACTTCCATCAGCCAGATGGAGTATAAATTTGCCAATGCGTTCCACAAATTGCAGACGGGAGCAAAAGAGATTATCGCCTTCACGGTTGGGCATGGGGAATTGAACGAGCGGGAACGGGCCGACCTGGTGCGCAGCCTGCGTTCCTATTACGAGGTGGGTACTTTCGATTTGGACAGTGCCACCGTTATTCCGCAGGATCTGAAGACGCTTATTATCGCAAAACCTAAAGCACAATTCAGCGACCGTGACCTGTTTTTATTGGACCAATATGTGATGAACGGCGGTAAATTGCTTTGGCTGATTGACCCACTGAATGTCGAACTCGATTCGTTGCGCCGCACAAACAGTTATATCGCACGGGATTATCCCTTGAATGTGAACGATATGCTTTTCAAATATGGCGCACGGGTAAATCCTGACTTGGTGCTTGACTTGCAATGCTCGAAAATCCCGATGGTTATTGACCAAAAAGGTAAAATGGACCTCTTCCCGTGGTATTATTTTCCGGTGATTGTGCCAAACTCCGACCACCCAGTCGTGCGTAATTTGGACGGTATAAACCTATATTTCCCCTCGTCCATTGATACCATAAAAACCAAGACGCCTGTGAAGAAAACGGTGCTGTTGGCTACTTCCGACCACAGCAAATTGCAGCCCAATATCACCCGCCTCAATTTCGAGATACTTCGCTACGGCGACGAGATTGCCGCTTCTTTTGATAAAAAGAATATCCCAGTGGCGGTTTTAATGGAGGGTGTATTTCCATCGTTTTTTGAGAATAGGGTGACTGCCGAAATGCAGGCCGGTCTCCAACAAATCAAGCAAGAATACAAAGCAGAAAGCGCCCCAACCCGCATGATTGTAGTGGCGGATGGCGATGTCGCCCGCAATTTTGTCAACGCAAAAACAGGGCAGCCATTGGGGCTTGGCTACAATCCAGTTGACCGCTATACTTATTCCAATAAGGATTTTCTACTGAATGCCATTGAGTATCTGCGGGATGATGTGGGCATAATCGCCGCACGGGGTCGGGAGGTGAAACTCCGCCTGCTCGATACCCAAAAAGCCAAGAACGAAGAGACTTTCTGGACGCTGCTCAATATCGGTGGGCCATTGGTGTTGCTCGGTGTTTTCGGCTTTATTTTTACTTGTCTTCGCAAAAGGAGATATGCGAGGTGAATAAGTTGCGAGGTAATTTAAAGTTTATATCGTCAACTTTAGCAGTCCTGCCCTTTTGTCATTGTCAAAGGCAAACTGCGACACCATGCGAAAAGCCACGACGGGATAGCACATTTGACAATGCGGTTTGCCTTCTGCAATGACAAAAAAAACTTAAGTTGACGACATCTAACTTAAACCTACCTCCAAACTTAGTCAACACCAACTTGAACATTTCCTCACGTTAGGTACTTTTGTCACCAGAATACCTCCGAACGTCAGGGTGTGACGTGCGGCAGTATTTTCTCGTCAGAAAACAAAACTTGACTAACATGAAAAACAACATCCTCAGCCAGCGCTTCAGTGCGTTGGGACTTCTTCTGCTCGCATTGTTCGTTTACTCCTGCGCCAGAAACCCCGTGACCGGCAAGCGCCAGTTCATGCTCGTTTCCGAGAAGCGGGAAAAGGCGATGGGCCTTGCCTACGACCCGCAGGTCATTCAGGAATTTGGCCTGTACGACAACAAATCGATGCAGGATTTCATCAATTACCACGGCAAACGGATGGGTCGTCTGAGTCACCGACCACAGATAGATTACCAGTTCCGAATCCTCGATTCGCCAGTGGTGAACGCCTTTGCGGTGCCGGGTGGGTATGTCTATTTTACCCGAGGAATCATGGCGCATTTCAATAACGAAGCGGAGTTCGCTGGGGTGTTGGGCCATGAGATTGGGCACGTCACTGCCCGACATTCTGCGCAGCAGCAAAGCCAGCAAATACTCGCACAAATTGGCTTCCTCGGCGCCATGATTGCTTCCGAGGATTTCCGGCAATATTCTGATTTGGCGCAGACAGGGCTTGGGCTGATGTTCCTGAAATTTGGTAGAAACCACGAGAGCCAGTCCGATAAGCTCGGTGTTGAGTATTCCACCAAGATAGGCTACGATGCCCACGAAATGGCCAATTTTTTCCAGACAATCGGACGGATACAAGAGCAGGCGGGGGTTTCCATACCGACTTTCCTTTCCACGCACCCCGACCCTGGAGACCGCTACAACAGGGTACACGAACTGGCGGCCAAAGAACAGAAAAAACTCGGCAAGACCGGCCTGGACGTGAACCGTGACAAGTACCTGAAAATGATTGACGGCCTGATGTACGGCGAAGACCCGCAGCAGGGCTATGTGGAAGGCGATGTGTTTTACCATCCGCAAATGAAATTCCAGTTCCCGACCCCGAAGGGTTGGCAGACGGTGAATTCCAGCTCGCAGGTTCAAATTGTGCCGAAAGACGGCAAGGCTGCCATCATCCTCACCATCGGCGGAAATGGCTCGCTGGAAGAGGCCAAACGTGCCGCCGTCTCTGCCGACAGTCTTCGGGTTATCAGCAGCCAAAACATCAGTGTGAACGGCAACAATGCCATCGCTTTCACCGCCGACCTGAACCCGCAGGTGCGCCTGCTGATGTACCTGATTCAGTATAACGGCCTGATTTACAAGTTCACCGGCTTAGCTGAAACCCCGAATTTCAACACCTATGAAAACACGTTTGTAAACAGCTTTAAGAATTTCAAACTGCTGAACGACCAAAGTAAAATCAACGTGTATGCCGACCAAATCAAAATCGTGACGGTGGCCAAAGACCAGACGCTGGCCGATGCCCTCAGGGCCAACCAGCAGTCAAGCGACAAGCTGGAAGAGTTGTCCATCCTGAACGGGATGGAACTGAAAGACAAGGTGACGAAGGGGATGTTGATAAAGACATTGGAGAAAGGGACGAAGAATTGATAATTGAAAATGGAGAATTGATAATGAAAGGGGCGTCGGTGTGGCTTGGGCTCATATTTCGTCAACTTTAGCGTGTCATGCGAGGAGGATGGGAACACGGATTTGGCGGATGAAAACGGATTTTATCCGTCTTCATCCGCTCGACCCGCTCAATCCGCAGTGCAATCCTCCTCGTTGGCAATCCTTAAGTTGACGGCATTTACCGATAGCTATCGGTATCGAAGTCACGCCGACACTTGACCACACAACACACTATGATTGGCAAAATATCTTCCATAATTCTCCTCCTGATTGGCTGCTATTCCAGCCAATTATATGCGCAGCAAAACGACATCGCCATCATCGCATATTATGCCGGAAATGCCGAAAATATAGACGCTCATCCCGTCGAAAAACTCACCCATCTCATTTACAGTTTTTGCCATTTGAAAGGCAACCGCCTCGCCGTGGACGATGCCAACGACAGCCTGACCATCCGGCACCTCGTCAGCCTGAAAGCCCGCAATCCCAAGCTGAAAGTGATGCTGGCGCTGGGAGGGTGGGGTGGTTGCAAACCCTGTTCGGAGGTGTTTTCTTCAAGGAAAGGAAGGCGGGAGTTTGCCGAATCCACCAAAGAAATCATGGAAACCTACCAAGTGGACGGCCTCGACCTTGACTGGGAGTATCCGGCCATCGAAGGTCATCCCGGCCACCCGTGGTCATTCAAAGACAAACGAAATTTTACGCTGTTAATCAAGCAGTTACGCAAAAAAATGGGCTGGAAATACGAACTCAGCTTTGCAGCCGGGGGCTTCACCAAGTTCCTCGAAGCATCCGTGGAGTGGCATAAAATCATGCCGCTGCTCGACCGAGTGAACCTCATGTCCTACGACCTCGTACATGGCTACAGCACCGTGACGGGCCACCACACGCCGCTGTATTCCAACCCCTCGCAAGTCGAATCCACCGACCATGCCGTTCGCTTCCTGGACTCCATCGGTGTGCCACTGAAGAAGGTGGCCATTGGCGCTGCTTTTTATGGGCGGGTCTGGGAGAATGTGGCGGATGTAAATAGCGGTATTTACCAATCCGGCAAATTCAAACGGGGCGTTTCCTATCGGTCGCTGCCGAAGTATTTGGAAGAAAACCAGGGCTATCAAAGCTATTGGGATGAGGTCTCCAAAGCGCCCTATATGTACAATACAAAAGCCCAGCTTTATTTCACGTATGACAATGAAAAGTCCATTGCTTTAAAAACAAAATATGCCCTAGAAAAAGGGTTGAATGGGATTATGTTTTGGCAGCTAGGTGAGGATGCGGTTGCGCCGGAAAAGGGGTTGTTGGAGGTGATTTATGAGATGGCGAAATGATTTTAGCCCCTACAGGTAACGCACCAGAGTATGGATGCGGAGACAGCTACAGCCCTCCTAACCGGATTGAAACATGACAGCGGTGGGGAGGAATTGGTGGTTGAGCTTCATTGTTGCGAACTACTAGAATTTGGTTTCTTTTACCCCACATTCACGTTAAATAGATACCCAACCAGTGCCGTCAACCCCATGGCTACCGTTCCCCAAAAAGTAATTCTAAGAATGGCCTTGCTGATGCTGGAGCCGCCTGTTTTTGCAGCCACTGCACCCAAAATAATGAGAAAAAACAGGGCAAATCCATATAGTGAATATTCCATCTTTTTCATTGGTAAAAATAGCGTAACGATAAGCGGCATAACACCTCCAACCGTAAATGCTGCGCCGGAGGCAAAAGCTGCTTGAATGGGTTTTGCTTGGCTGATTTCATTGAGGCCCAATTCATCCCGGATATGCGCACCCAATGAATCCTTCTCCGTCAGTTCTTTGGCCACAATCAAGGCAGTTTCCTTTTTCAATCCCCTTTTTTCATAAATCTCCGCCAGTCGTTGCAGTTCAATTTCGGGCATTTCTGCCAGCTCTACTTTCTCCCGTTCAATATCGGCTTTCTCCACGTCCGTTTGCGAGCTGACGGAAACGTATTCCCCAGCTGCCATGGATAGCGCACCCGCCACCAATCCAGCCAACGTCGCCAACACGATGGGCTCCCTTAAATCACTCGCCGCTGCCACGCCAATGGCAAGACTCGCCGTTGATAAAATCCCGTCATTTGCGCCAAGCACTGCCGCCCGCAACCAGTTGCTGCGGTGGATGTAGTGATTGGCTAGGTAGTCGTCTAAAGGTGCTGTTTTCGTTGTCATGATTTGTGGTTTGTGAATAACGTCCCTGTGTATGCGGCGTTGCCAACTTTTGCTGGCAATGAACGCCATACACATTGTTGGCTGCCATATTCTTTTTTTCAATTTGTTCAAATCGAAGAACTGAATTTTCTTTTTTATCAGCTCAACTTAATTCGAATCACTTTTTTATTTGTCGAGTCTGAAAGATAATTTATTTTTATCAAATTAGATTTTTTATCAACCATTTTTCGAGTCTTCTTTTATCCCATTTTAATTTGAGCCAAAATAAAATGAAACTTATTAAACTGAAAATGGAAAGCATTCCAAATATTTCAAAAAACCTATTTAAATCTTGATTCTTTTCATGTTGTAAAAGGGAAAACATCGGTAAATACCAAATTACTAAAATCAATTTGTTTACTATTCCAAAGGAAACTTTTAAATTCAATTTTGTCTCTCCATTTTCTGAAATGATATTTCCTTTTACTCTTGTCTTGAATGGGTCTGAAAGTGCATTTGGTGGATTTATTGTTGCGTTTATTTCTGTCCCATTTAATTTACCAGACATGATTTTATCTGCGAAAAATTCAAACTCTTGACTGATTCCTTTTTCAATCTTTTGTATTACATCATTTATTGACAATTCCGATTTTAATTTGATTCTGTCAATTATCATTTGTATATCTGAGTTTTCATTTTACCGATTTTGTTGTTTTTCTTTTTTTTCATGGCAGCCAACGTTTTGCGGCTTTGCGAAGGTGGCGATTTTCACCACTAAACTTCAATCGAAGCACTAAATTTTGATTAACCACTTCACTGTCATACGAAGCACTGCACCGCCACTTTTGCAAAACCGCTGTTGGCGGTTCGTTGTTCTTTTTTTGTCGTGTTGTGTCCATATTTTCAGCTTGTTGCAAAATATATTTTTAGTTCCTTCAAGTCGTTTAGTTGTTGAATGTCATTTGATGTAAAACTGTCTTTAAGCACGACAATTTTTATTTTCTTGTCCTTAACTTCTGTAATTTCAATTATTTCAAATTTGTCTGTGCCGTTTGCTTTAATGTCATTTGGTAAACTTTCAATTTCTGCTGTCAATCTTAGTTTCAAAGATTTTGTTGAATTGTCTTTGAGTTCAGGTTTTTGATTGAAGAATGAAAGCAAGTCAGAAACTTTGATTGTCTTTCTTTTTTCTTCTTTGCTGTCGTCAAGCAATATTTTCTTGGTTAGTTTACCATCTTTAAATACTTCAAGTTCTTTTAGGTCTTTGATGTTAGCGAATTTTATAGCTTTTGATTGAAAGTCTTTCTTCCAATTTGCCTGTATTTTGTTAAGGTCTGCCGTTTGTTGTTCGCTAAGTTTTATACCAACTTCTAAACCTTTTTCAAGTCCGTTGTCTGTCAAGTTTGCGGTGAAAACAAACCCGAAATTTTCGTCAATTAGCAATGATTTTGCGTGAAATAAAGAATGAAAATATATCTGCCCCCCCGCTTCTAATAAGTCTTTCAATTGCTCATTAAATTGTTTTTCAGTTGGGCGACAAAAAAGCGTTACTTCAATTCCTTGTTTAGCCTTTTCTAAAATTGTTCTGATAAGTTCAATGTTTTTGTCAAGTTGAAACGTAGAAAATGAAATTGATTTTTTTGCACTTTTTACTGTGTTTATCAATGCTTCATTTATCGTATTCAATTCTGAATTCGGTGAAGTCAAAAGTACGTTGTTGAGCTTTGATAAAGTGAATTTGTTTGCTGGCTTCACTTTTTCAAATTCGGTTGTTGCAGTTTGCTCGTCTGTTGAATGTTCCCAAAAGTGATAAACGAAAACTTTGAAAAGTTCTTCGCATTGTTCTTTGTTTAACTCAACCGCTAATTCTGGATTTTTCGCAAATCCATTTTCCGTAAAATTGTTTGTGCAAATAAATCCTTTGGGGTTTGTTTTAGGGTCAATTAAAATGTATTTAGCGTGAAAGTTTTCTGCTGTTCTGTGGACAAAGTGATTTTTGAATTTTTTATCAATCAACTGGATGTAGTTTGCTTTGATAAAGTCCGTATCTTCTTCAATTCTGTCTTTTAGTCGTGCTTCTGCCGAACTCAACACAAACACTTTCACTTTTCTTTCAACCGCTTTTAGCAACGAATCAATTATTGCTGAATCCTGAATCAAGAACGATTGTAGGCAAATAAATTCTTGTGCTTTGTCAATCGCATTAATTATTTTAGAAAATAACGTTTTCTGTTCGCCACTTTCAAAGACTGATAGATTACTTTGTTCCGTAGATTTCCAACCCGAACCATTTGGCAAAATAGGAAACTGAATAGCTCCTTCGTTTACAACGTGTATGTCTTTTACAAGTGCTTTCATCTTAATAGTTCAAATAATCAATAGTTTCAAGTTTTGCCGTTTGATAAAATGCGTTTTCTCTTTCGGCAATGTTTTGTTTTAGCTGTTTTCGTGTTGGAAGTTCAACACTATAATGTTCAAGAATTGGTTTTGCTTTGTTCGCTGTAAATTCATTGAATGTTTTTTCATCAAGAAAATACTTGTCAATTTCTTTGAACAATATTTCGTTTAGCCACAATTCAGCATTTCGTTTGTCAGAAGGAATAAACTCAATGTTTTCAATTTCGACTGAATTAAACTGGTTGTTGTGGAAGTATGGATTTCTAAGTTTTACTTTTCTGTTGAAAGAAATATTGTCTTGATTGAACTCTGATAAAACAACTCTTTTGCTTTCGTCATAATCAAATTCGTTTGTGTTTGAAAGCAGTTCTTCTTTAAGCTCGTTTTCGTTTATTTCATAGTAAGATTGAAACAAAGTTTGCTTTTCCTTAATTCTGATAAGTGCTTCATCTTCTTTTGTTTCAATTTCCAATGAACATTCTAAGGGTTTTAATTGAAAGCATTTGTCTTCAATTTCTTCTATTCTGATTTCCTTTTTATTGATGTTTAGAATTTGATTTTGATGCTCCAAAACGAATCCAGGGGTATATTGACGGTTTGCATTTCGGTCATCTTCTAAATTCCTATCAACTTTCTCTGTTTTGATTATTTGTTGGCTTAACAAGTTTGAATGGGAAACATACACATTATATATTCCCTTTTCGCCAACCCAAAAAGATTTGTCAATGGCACTTTGCTCACCAAGTTCGGTTAATGTGAAAATTGAATCATTGTAGTCGTTCTCATCATCATCATTATATAAGCTACGCCCCCAAATATCATTTCTGAAATTCTGCTGACGCTTCTTTTCTAAATATCCTTGTTGTGTTAATCGTATTAAAAGATTGTTACAAGCTCGGATAGGCAAAGTAGGTAACAAATAATCTTTTAAAGTTTCTGCGGTTATTTCTCCTTGCTCTTGTGCAAGAATCAAAACGGCAATAAAAGGACTTTGCTTTGTTTTTTCTTTCAAAGCAAGCTCTACTTGATATATTTCAACTTGTTCGTTTTTTCTTAGTGTTATCATTTTTCGTAACGGATAATTGATTCAAAATTTGTTGCTAAATCTCGCAACGCTTTCAGCTTTGCACTCCTTTTAAACCATTCTTTGTTACCGAACAAAACAAGTTTAAATCTCGCCCTTGTCAATGCCACGTTTAAACGGTTTGGACTATTAAAATGTGCATCTCTTGTAAATTTCGTGAAACTCAACAAAACTAAATCAGCTTCCTGACCTTGAAATTTATCAACGGTGTAAAGAAAAATATCTGTATTGTCTTTATGGAACTTTGAAAAGTTACTTTGTTTCGTGATTTTTCTAATGCGCTTTCTTAATTCTGATTCTTGATTTAAGTAGAAAGTCAAAACCGCTACTTCATAGTGTTCTCCGTCTGGTTTGGGATTATTCTTTGCCCAAGCCAAAAATTTCAAAAGTTCCTTTTCAATGTCGTTTACTTCGGTCGGATTTATGATTTTATTCCCTTTGATGTTTCCTGTTTTATCGTTGTTATGAATCCACTTTACAACTGGCTCATTCAAGGCATAATTCCAACCCCTGTTTTCTAATACCGTATTAGCAGGTCGCAAATTTTGATTTTCAGAATAAAAATTTTCAGCAGATGTTTTCGCAATATCGGGGTGCATTCGATGCTGATAACTCAAAGAAGTAAAACGGCTTTGTTTGTGAGTTCTATTAAATCCATCACTTAAAACTCTGTCGTTCCTTTGTCCTTCGCCTTTACCAACGCCATTTTGTAACAATTCAAGAATTGAAGTAAACACAAGTCGCCTGATTTGATATACTTCGTCTTTAATATTGTTTGGAATTAAGTATTTCAATTCTTTGTCAATGTTGCTAAATTCTTCTCCTGCATTTCGGAAACTGAAACTCTGATTCAAACGGCTTGACACCATTTCTGCCCATTCTTCGTCTTTACTTGTAAATTCAGGTAGTTCCCTTTTGTGTATATAGTGTTGTCTGAAAGTAAAGTCAAAATCTCTTTTAAAACTTCCGTTGACAACTATTGATTTTACGAATAGATTTTTAGAAAGAAACTCTTTGACTTTGCCTGAATTCATACAAACCAAAATGTCAGCCGTGTTTATTTCAAGAATTTGTTTTTCATCTGTAGCGTTATCTATCTTCAAAATATGAAGATTCGGGTATTCCGATTTGATTGAATTAAAATCACTGTTGAAGTCGGTTTCTGTAAAAAAGATTTTCAAACAGTCGTCAAATCGTTTGTCCGCTAATTTTACCTTCAATTCAAATTGCTTAACGATTGCTTGTTGCTGGGCTTCGCCCAACATACTTGCAATGTTTTCAGAAACATAATCGTTTTCAACATAAGGCGACAACTGTTTTACATCACCTACTAATATCCATTTCTTGGCGTGTAATGCTGGAACAATGAAATCTGAAAAAGTAACTTTTGAAGCTTCATCAACAATTAAAACGTCAAAACTTGCACCTTGTCTATTCGCTCTGATGTCGGGATGTTGCAAAATTCCAATCATTGTTCCTGCAACAAGGTTTGCGGAATCAAGAATAATTTTTTCAATCGGGTCTTGTTCTGATTTTGAATTTATGTTTTCAAGTAAAAATTTCTGACTGTCAAGAGTGTTGTTCTTTTTTAAGTGTTTTTCAATTTCGTTTTTGTAAGTGTTTACAAGATTGCGAAGCAAATAAGGTCTGACACTTTCTTTAACTGGCTGTTCAAAACGGCTAATACGAACAGGAATTATTTCTGTGTCGCAAATTTCTTTGTATCTGCCTTTAATTCGTTCAATTACATTGTCAACTGCTGCGTGTGTAGCTGAACACAATAAAATTCGTTTGCCTTGTGAGGCAAACTGCATAATCAATTCAATAATTGTTGTTGTTTTGCCCGAACCGGGCGGACCTTCCATTAACGCAAAGTCTTTTGATAGAAACGCTTTTGAAACAAATTCACGTTGTTCATAAACACCGTCTTTTGATTCATCATTTAAAATTGTCCAATCAAAATCTTGTCCATAAAAACGCTGCGACCAAACTTGACTGTCGGGAAAGCCGAAAAGATTTAAAAGCGGATAATGTTCTTTTAAAGGCCTATGTCTAAGATTGTCAAGTGCTTGTTTTTGCTGTCTAAGTTGATAAGTGTCGGGATTTAGGAAAATTGTATCTCCATTAATGTCGTCAGCCAACACAATATAGTTTTCATCTTCGTTTTGGTCAATTACACGAATAGAGCCACTTTTAAAATCCTTGTTTTGGTCAAAGATGTTTCGTGTGTTTTCGTTAAACAATATTTCAATGGCTTTTTCTTCCCTTTTATTTTTTGCAGGTTCTGGAATGTATCTTGTTTCCTTTGTTATCTTTTTTTCTCCATTTATTGTCGTTTCAATCTCGGCAATGTGTTTTTTGACTTTGATGAACAAAGTTTCTTTTTCAAGAAATTTTATTGCGTTAGAGATGAAGTCGGTATATCGCCTAATGTCATAGTCGGCATTTAGCAAAACTCTGCTGTCAACTCCTGTATTTAGATGATATAAGTTCATTTCTTGTTTGTCTTGTTGTCAATTATTTTGATTGTCGCTGTGTCGTTTGGGTGTCGCTTTACAATGACCGCCAACTCCTGGATATCCGCAGTTTTGACCACTCTAACCAGTCAAAACTGCGGATATCATTCAGCAAATTTACAAAAAGCCTCAATCCATCCCCACCGGCTTATAATCCTTAAACAAAGAATATTGCACCGCCTCCACTTGCTTTTTATACTCCCCAAAATCCTTTTCCACCAGCCGATTGATGTCCGACACGACAGCGTCAACCTCTTTTCTCACCACCTCCGTCGAGATGCGGGCAGCCTGGTTCGGCGCACCATCGCTAGACTCGACGTAGCTGCGGGCACGCCACAGATGGCCCATGATGTTCTCCGGGTCACGTTGGATGCCCTTCAAGTCTTCCGGCGTCATGTATCGTTTTTCGAGGACCGTGATGCTGTCCTGGATGGACTTGGCCAGCTTGCCGATGTCTTTTTTCAGGCTGTCCGGCAC
>JBGSWN010000224.1:0-92574 GCA_041752395.1 Saprospiraceae bacterium
CTACCATCAGGGCAAGGGTCAGTCGGCTGGTAAGGAAGTCGCTATCCTTTTCCAAATTAGACAAGTGGCACAACTTGGCGATTGGTTGGTTCTTTTGGCAATTCAACCTGGAGCGGCAGCATTACATTTGATACACCGCCTAAAAATAAACACTGATAAGGAAAAAAAATTTGAATTGCATCTCCATCAATTATTGCATGAATACAGAGCGGAAGGTGAATGGTTCTTTGTTACTCAAAAAGTATTAGTAGAACTTGAAAATATAGGTAGATATAAAGAAGAATTTGGGTTAAAATCAATAGATTATCTACCAGGATTTAAAAGAGTATACAATAAGGTCGCCTTTTATACTAAAGAAAACACGATACTTAAATTGCAATTAGACAAGAAATATGGGAGAATTATTTTAAATTTTTTTATTCCAATATTATCTTCATTTAGTTTAGGGAAATATGCTTTTCAACACTTTAACATTGAGCCGAAATGGTTCAGTGTTTTTGTTTTTAGTGTTTTAGGTCTGTTTATGCCAGCAGTAATTTTAATAAACGGCAATAAAAAGAATGCAAAATTTGTTACGTGGACTAGCGGAATGATAGTGACTGTGAATTTATTGCAGCTTGCATATGTTTTTTTTGGAAAACCAGATTCAATTAAGAAAGCAATCACAGCAAATGAAATTTTTATACTTATAGCTTTTATGACTTGGGGGAAGATTATCCTTTATCAATTAACAGGTGATGCAATAAGAGAAAAAATAAAACAATAAAATCTCAATTCCTGCTGCTGCCACTTTGCAATTGGCCACCGCAGAAGAAAACTATCACCCAACGCATTCATTCACCCCGCCCCCGGAAGACCATTCCAAAGGCGGATATTATAAACCATAAAACAATTTCCTCATGGCCAGTAATTCAGAAACCGGGCACGCCGTAAACGTCGCCAATCTTAAAACCAGTTCTGTCAAGTCTTCCAAAATGCTTTCGCCATTAAAAACAGCAGTTCGAGGAAGTGTTGAACGAAGCGACACTTCCGGTGGTGCTATTCCTTATTCCATTCCTCCCCTCCCAACTTTTCCTACCTTTGCCGCCTTAAAAATTTAGCGCAAGCGTAAATGCCGAACAGAAAAAAAATGCCCCGGATACGGGAGGTGAAAAACCTGGTGGTACCGCCGCCCGAAGTCTGGTACTTGTCGAACGGAATCCCCGTCTATGAAACCAACCTGGGTACGCAGGACATCCTGAAACTGGAGCTGGTGTTCTTTGCCGGACGCCCCTTCGAGCGCAAAAAAATGGCATCCCGCACGACGGCTGCCCTGATGCGGGAGGGCACGAAGCAGCACACCTCCGCCGAACTGGCCGAGGTGATTGATTATTACGGGGGCTCACTCTCCATGCCCATCAGCATGGACATGGCGGGGGCGCAGTTGCACACGCTGACGAAGCATTTCGACAAATTGTTGCCACTGGTGACGGAGATGCTTTCCGAGCCGCTTTTTCCGCAGGAGGAAATTGATTCGTTCATCGTTCGGAACAAACAGCGGCTGCAAGTGGACTTGACGAAGAACGATTTTGTGGCGTACCGGAAATTCACGGAACTGCTTTACGGCAAGCACCACCCCTACGGCTACAACAGCTACGCCGAGACTTACGAGTCCATCACGAGGGACGATTTGGTGACGCATTTTCAGGAAAATTATACCAGCGGAAACTGCATGGCATTCTTGAGCGGCCGCATCAACGACTCGGCACGGAGGCTGCTGGACGAGCAGCTTGGGCAGGCTATTCCGAAGGGTGAAAGGAAAAAAGTGGCGGCGCTGGAAGTGAACCATTTACCCAAAAAACTGAACGAGCCGATAGCCGACACGGTGCAAAAATCGGTGCGCATCGGTTGCCATCTTTTCAACCGGGACCACCCTGACTACAACGGAATGTACGTGCTGAACACCATCCTTGGCGGCTACTTCGGCTCCCGGTTGATGACCAATATTCGGGAGGAAAAAGGCTTCACCTATAATATTTACAGCGCCCACGAGACGATGCTTTACGGCGGGTATTTCTACGTCGGCACGGAGGTGGGCAACGAGTTCGTGGACAAGACGGTACACGAAATCTACGTGGAAATGGAAAAGCTACAACAGGACCTTGTGGACGACGATGAGCTGGAAATGGTACAAAATTACCTACTTGGCACCCTTTTAACGAACCTTGACGGCCCTTTCAACATTGCAGAGGTAGTGAAAACGTTCGTGAGCGAAGGCTTGGAACTTAGCGCCTTTGAAGAATTGGCCACCGATATCAAGAACATCACTGCGGAACAGCTTAGGGAACTGGCCAGGAAGTATTTCAGCAAAAAGGACATGTGGGAAGTGATCGTTTAGGGTCGGAGGTTTTTGGTTTTTGGTTTCTGGGAGGGGTCATCTGTGATGTAGAGTCTTGCATTGAAAACAAAGCACCTGTCTTCCCAAAAACCCGAAACCAAAAACCCAAAACCACATTCTCCGCTGAAAATCAATTAGTTTTGATGAATTGCTACAATAATTATTGGATTTTCTTTTCTTTTGTGCCGTCTTAGCGAAGCAGTGGTTTTTTCGATGTTTTGATTTAAAATTGGATTGCGAACAAACACAATATTCCATTCATTTCAAGACCTTTGCCCCCAACCGCTTCAAGGGCGTTTTTAAAAGATCTTTTACAAAAAACAGCGACAAACGCTATTAATGAAACTTTTCAGTTTTTTCACACAAGAATTAGCCATAGACCTGGGAACTGCCAACACGCTCATCATGTGTGATGGGAAAGTAGTGGTGGACGAGCCGTCCATTGTGGCCATTGACAGGCGTACCGGGGAGACGATTGCTGTAGGCACCAAGGCCATGCAGATGCACGAGAAAACCCACGAGAACATAAAGACCATACGCCCACTGAGGGATGGCGTTATCGCCGACTTCCAAGCTGCGGAAAATATGATAGAGGGTCTCATCAACATGATCGGCAACCGCCGCAGGTTTTTTTCCCACTTAAAAATGGTCATTTGCATCCCTTCAGGCATTACCGAAGTGGAGAAAAGGGCCGTTTTTGACTCCGCCGACCACGTGGACTCCAAGGAGACCTACCTCATCCACGAGCCTATGGCAGCCGCGCTTGGTATCGGCCTGGAAGTGGAGGAGCCCATCGGCAACGTCATCATTGACATCGGGGGTGGTACGACGGAGATTGCGGTTATCGCATTGTCTGGCATCGTTTGCGACCAATCCATCCGCACTGCGGGCGACGAGTTCACTGCTGACATCATGGACTACATGAAGCGGGCGCACAATATCCTCATCGGGGAGCGCACTGCCGAGCAGATAAAAATCCATGTCGGCTCTGCCCTGCATGAGCTTGAAAACCCACCACCTGATTATGCGGTGAACGGTCGTGACTTGATGACGGGCATTCCGAAGCAGATCACGATTTCTTACCACGAGGTATCACAGGCCATTGACAAGTCCATCGGAAAGGTGGAGGAGGCTGTGATGAAGGCTTTGGAATCCACGCCGCCCGAGTTGGCCGCCGATATTTACAAGACTGGTTTGTACCTGACGGGCGGCGGCGCTTTGCTCCGTGGCCTCGACAAACGGCTGAGTGCCAAGACTAAACTTCCTGTCCACATTGCCGAAGACCCGCTTCGGGCGGTCGTTCGGGGCACAGGGATCGCACTGAAAAACACCGACCGTTTTTCCTTCCTGATTGATAGAAAAAGCGTTTAAGAATTGTGAACTATGAATTGTGAACTGTGAACGGGGTTTGTTAACAGTTCACAATTCATAGTTCGCCGTTCACCATTCTGCCATGTTCAACCTCGTCCAGCTTCTGATAAAACTGAGCGGCTTCCTTGTATTTTTACTATTGGAAGCCATCTGTTTTTCGTTGGTAGTGCGGTACAATGGCAATCAGGAGAAAGTTTATACGAATACTGTGAACCAGTTCACGGGTTGGATGCAAAAAAAGAGCGCCTCTACTTACCAGTACTTCCAGCTTTACGATGAAAACAAGCGGTTGGCAAAAGAAAATGCCCGGCTGCTCGATCGCCTTGCCAACGTTGGCATCAATGTGCAGAATCCGTTGGATACCATTTGGGCTGACACCTTGCAGCCCAAATATAGTTTTCTCGAAGCTCAGGTAATTCGGAATTCCATCAATCAAAACCATAACTACATCACCCTGAACAAGGGAAGTGACGATGGCGTGACCCCGCACAGCGGTTTGGTGGGTGATGACGGCGTGGTGGGCATCGTCCGGAAAGTTTCTAAGCACTATTCGGTGGCCATGTCCATTTTGCACCGACAAACAATCGTAAATGCTAGGGTTCGGCACAAGAACTACTTCGGCCCGATGACTTGGAAGAGCGAAAACATCCACACTTTCAACCTTGACAATATTCCCAAGGACGCCCCGGTGACGAAGGGCGACACCATCGAGACCAGTGGCTATTCCACGATGTTTCCTCCTGGTATTGCATTGGGGGTGGTTGACAAACTTTGGATGGATCCCGGCAGCAATTTTTTCACCATTGAAGTGAAGTCGTTTGCGAAGCTCAGCAACCTACAACATGCGTATATTGTGCGAAATATTTTCAAAAAAGAACAAGAGCAATTACAGAAATCCGTGATTACCGAAGATGAATAGTATAATTCTTGTCAATATTTTGCGCTTTGTGGGGCTGCTGCTTTTGCAGGGGCTTGTATTCAAAAACATTGGGGTGGGGTGGGAAACTTTCCCTTATCTGCACATCATCGTATTTCCGCTGTTCATCTTGCTGTTGCCGGTCCGAACACCCACTACATTGGTCATCTTTTTGGCATTTTTACTAGGCATTTCAGTTGATTTCCTCTACGATACGCTGGGTGTTCATGCTAGTGCCGCCGTGTTTACAGGCTTTGTTAGGTCACTGATACTCAAGATGTTAGAGCCTCGTGGCGGCTACAATATGTCGTACAGCCCAACCATTGCCCGCATGGGCCTTGGCTGGTTCGTTCAGTACGTTGCCATCTTGATGTTTGCACACATATTCTTCTATTATTCCGTGGAAGCCTTCACTTTTGTTTATATTGTTGACATTTTACTTAAAACAATCGTGAGCTTTTTGGCATCTATGGTTTTTATCATGATATTCCAACTCTTGTTCAATCCCCTTGACTAGAGCGTGAGCGAGTGAGAGCAGTGATCGGGTGAGCATTTCACTCGCTCACACCCTCACTCGCTCACGCTCTCACTCGCTAAACATGGAAGACCAGTACAAAGAACGACAATACGTAATCCTGCTGCTTTTTGCGCTGGCAGGGCTGCTATTGGCGGGCCGGGCCTTCCAACTGCAAGTGCTCAGCGACTCCTTTCGGAGCAAGGCCGACGCTGTGGCCATGAGCAAGGAAACACAGTACCCTGCTCGTGGTCTCATCTACGACCGCAACGGCAAACTCCTCATCAACAACGCCCCGGTTTACGACCTGATGGTCACCTACTACCAAGTAAAACCGGGCATGGATACCATGAAGTTTTGCCAACTCCTCGGCATTACCAAGGACGATTTTATCAAACGCCTCAACAAAGACTTCAAGCGGGACAAGCGTTTCAGCAAGATAAAGCCATATATTTTTATGGATAAAATATCGCCTGAAGCCTTTGCCATTTTCCAGGAAAGCATGTACGAGTTCCCCGGCTTTTTTGCGCAAGTGCGCAATATCCGAAGCTACCCCGTGAACCATGCGGCACACATGCTCGGCTATATCACCGAAGTTACCGACAACGATATAAAGGCAGCAAACGGGGCCTATGTCATGGGCGACTACATCGGCGCAAGCGGCCTTGAACTGGCCTATGAAAAAGAGCTAAAAGGCGTAAAAGGCTCCAAATATGTGCTCAAAGACAACCTTGGCAGGGACGTCGGCAGCTTCCAGAATGGTAAACGGGACACGCTCCCCGAGTCCGGTTACGACCTCATTTCCACCATTGATATTGATTTGCAAGCCTATGCAGAGACCTTGATGGTCAATAAAAAAGGTGCCGTGGTGGCCATCGAACCCAAGACCGGCGAAATCCTCGTCTTCCTCAGTTCCCCCACCTACGACCCCAACCTGATGATCATTGACCAAGACCGTGGCAATGCCTACATGGCATTGCTGAACGATAAGAATAAGCCGCTGTTCAACCGGGCCATCATGGCATCCTACCCGCCCGGCTCCACCTTCAAGGCGACCGTTGGGCTTATCGGAATGCAGATGGGCGCCATCTCCCCCGAAACAGGTTGGCCCTGCGGTGGCTACTACGTCAACGGCGGCCATGATGTACGAAAATGCCGAGGTCATGCCTACCCCAGCAATATCAGCATAGGCCTTCAATGGTCTTGCAACTCTTATTTTTTCCGCACCTTCAAAGAAATCGTGGACCACTACGGCTACTACAATTCGGGGCAGGGCCTCGATACCATGGCCTACTATCTGCACAAGTTTGGGCTCGGCCAAAAACTCGGCGTTGACTTTCCTGGCGAGAAGACCGGGCTTGTGCCCGACTCAAAATATTATGACAAAATGTACCCAAAAGCCAAAGGTGGCTGGCGATCGCCCACCATCATTTCGGTCGGAATTGGGCAAGGTGAAATAGAACTGACCACCATCCAAATGGCCAACGTGGCAGCCGCCATTTCAAACCGGGGCTATTATTTCATCCCCCATTTCGTAAAAGAACTGAGGCAGGGAGAAAAGAAGCTGCCTCCACGTGAGCCATACCGAAACCGCATCAAGCTGCCAATTAGCAACTACTATTTCCCTTCCGTGGTGAATGGGATGGCGGCGGTAATAGCAGCAGGTACAGCCCGCTCATCAGGCATACCCGACTTGCCAGTAGCCGGCAAAACGGGTACAGTGCAAAACCCACATGGAGAAGACCACTCAACGTTCATCGGCTTCGGCCCAGTGGATGAACCCAGAATAGCCATTGCGGTTTATGTGGAGAATGCAGGCGGTGGCGGTAAGTTCGCCGCTCCCATTGCCACGCTTTTAATGGAAAAATATCTCCGTGGCAGCATCAGCGAAAGCAGAAAGCGCCGGGAAAAAGAAATGATTGAAACCAACCTCATGGAGCCAAAACCGAAAAAAATATTTGTAAAACCCAGTCAGCCCGACTCCTTGCAGTTGGACAACACTCCCGTGGATGCTCCCGTAGAGGAGGAAATCCAGAATTGAAATCAGTAAAAACTCATCATCGTGATAATTTCCGCCATTGTAGCCGCCGCCCGAAACCTTGCCATCGGGCATGAGAACCAAATACCTTGGCACTTGCCAGCAGATATGAAGTATTTTAAAAAAGTGACCGCGGGCCACCACGTCATCATGGGCCGCAAATCGTTCCAGTCCATTGGCAAGCCATTGCCCAACCGCACCAACGTGGTCATCACCCGTGACCTGTTTTTTTTGGCAACGGGCTGTACGGTCGTTCACTCCATCGAAGAGGCATTGGCGCTTGCAGAGGAGAACGGCGAAACGGAAGCCTTCGTCATCGGCGGGGGTGAAATCTATCGCAAAAGCTGGGAATACCTCGACCGCCTCTACCTCACCGAAGTGGATACCGAACCAGTAGCCGATGTTTTTTTTCCAAAAATAGATGAAACGGAATGGCGGGAATTGAGCCGGGAGGCTCACCAAGCCGATGACAAAAATGAGTTTGGTTACGTGTTCAGGGTTCTGGAAAAGGCCTGAAAAGCTATTTCACAAAATCCGAATCCAGCACATTGTGGCCGTCCGTGATATTGGGTGCGTCTTGAAATTTGGCATCGCCAAAGGCAAGAATCGGATAAAAAATAAAGGGCAGGAAAACGCACCCGACGGTAAAGCCTTCATCCTTCCCAAATTTCTTTACCAGCAAGTTCGCTGCCCAAACTTGCCAGATGATGCCGACATAAGGAATCAGCATGTACAAGGCCCACCAGCCCGGTTTTTTGATGATGTCGCACCAAACCACGAGGTTATAAATGGGGACAATAGCCGCCCAGCCCGGCTGCCCGGCTTTTTCGAAGATTTTCCAAAAGGAGATTACCATCAAGGCGACTAATCCCAAAATAATAACCATGATAATAATTCCCAGTATTAATCCAGCTCCATTTTCCATTGAAGGTTATTTTATAGGTGAAAATCAGGTTGACTTTGTCCGTAAGTTCAAATATAGTACCGAGCTGTCACTTCCCAAACACCAAAGAGCAGTGAAGCTGCCAACAGTATTTTGCACAGCAACCAAGTTCGTTGTTCATTTTGCGAAGCAAAAAAACCGCCTACCGCAAAGAACAAAAGCGGGAAAACAGGAAAAAAATACCGGCCGCTGAGCGCCATCACCCGATCGGCACCAACAGGCATCCACTGCATGTACAGCACCAAAGCCAGTGCGCCCATCATGGCGAGTGCAAGTGCAAAAAAGCCGAGACGATGTTTGGCTTTGAGCTGCCCCGAAGCAGAAGTGTCGGACACAGCGACCCAAATTGTAGCCAAAAAAAGCAGCCCAATCAACCAACTTGGCAGGTAGTTTTTCTCCCACCCGAACTTGCCGAAGTAATGCGCCAAGGTAGCGGGAGCACTTTCAACATAGCTCAAAAAGGCAGTCCTTAAAAAGCCGAATGGATGCGAAAGCACGAAAGCCAACTGCTCGTGGGGTTGCACACCTTCGTTCAGTTGCACCCCTTCCCGATACATCGGATTGTACTCGCCATAAGGGATAAAAAGCCCGCCAGCGTAGTGGTACCACCAGCCCAAGAGGGCAAGATTGACCAAACAAAGCCCGCCAGCGAAGGCGTAAAAATTGGCGCTGCTGCGGAATTTGCTTTTGGGCACCAACCAAACCAAGAGCACGAGCGGAAAATAAACGGGTTTGCTCAGGGCAATCATTGCAGAGCTGGTAAAAATGCCTGCCCTGAGCCAGCGAGGCGTGTCTGCCATTTTTCCTTCGGTAAAAATGAGCGACAGCAGTGCCGCCAACAGCCAAAAACAAAGCCCATTGGTGACCGCATCGCCCGTTAGGGAAGCATGAAGGAACAGACTGGACGGCAGCAGCGCCAGCCATGCAAGCGGTTTTGAGAAAAAAGGAATTAATTGAATTGCTGCTAGTACGAGTGTCATCCAGATAGCAAGTGTGGCCAATCGCCCGGCGTAAAACAGCAGCATCGGTCGGCAATGGAAAGCGAGCAGCAACCGCATTGCGCCAGCTTGAAAAAGATAGGGAAAGGGTGCGTAGTAGCCAACATTTGGGAAGTCAACAAAGGCGGAGTCGAGCGGATTCAGGGGCAATTGCCAAGCATTTTGGAAGTCTCCCCTAGTGGCTTTGGCTTCATAATCATAACGTAAATGGGCGAACGGCTTGTACAGCTTGGTCAAGCTTTTCGGTAGCTGACCACCGAGCCGCCGGTCGGAAGTCTTGATGGCCATGAGGTGGCCGGAGGCCAAATGGGCGGTACGGTAGAAGTGCGCCGTCTCGTCGGGAGACTGAAAAGGTGGCAGTAACAGGGCGTAAACCAACCCTGTTATGGATGCTATGACCAGAAAGTATCGACGGACGGCGCACGGTTCCATTTCTGTTAGAATTTGTGCATAATACTCATCACCACGTTGCTCGAAAAGCCAACACTTGTATTTATGGCTACGTCTGAGCCAGGTTGTTTGCGTACTGAGACGGAGGCGCTCGGTATTGTTTCCAAATTGATTGCCCAATCATCACTGAAATCATATTGGAGCCCAATCACGGCACCTAGGCTGGGTTCCAAATTCCAAGATGGTTTAATGTCTTCTGTTTTTGAGAAGCCAGTACCTACAGAAAACACAGGCCCGGAATAGAAGCTCGTCTTTTTGCTCATTTCCCGGCGTTTTTCGCTGCCTATCGAAAGACTTGCATTGAAGCCAAACGTTGATTTATCGGCATTTTTTGAAAAACTGAGGCCTCCAAAAGTACCGGAAATACGGCGGAACTTCCCATTGTCGAGCCTTTTCTTGTAAATGGCTGAGAACGAATTGAACCCACTAAAATTGATGCCGCTAAAGCGCAGCCCAACTTCGTACTTGTGATTGTCTTCAGATTGCGCAGAAAGTGAGGTTGAGTGAATAGCAAGGATTGTTGTCAGGAAGGCAGTTGCCAAGAGGTGCTTTTTCATAAAGAAGACTTTAGGTGAAAAAATTAAAGTTATCGGCAATAATACGTTCAGAAAGTGGCGGCAAGTAGCCTATTCGCTAATTTTTAACATACCCTAACCCATAAAGCAGAGGAGCCCCCCTCAGAACTATGCTGAGAGAGGCCATCCCAAAAACTGCTCTTAATCATTGCCGGAGGCAAATCGAGCCAGCGGCATTTATCTTTGTGATAATTTGATAGCGATGAAATGGGGCATTTGCAAAATGCCGATTGGAGGGTTTAATGCTCCTTGTAGAACAGGTTTTTTGTGAAACCTACGGTAAGCAGCAAAATTAGCTCAGAGGCCAAAGGGAAGGCGTACCTTTTTTAGCGTAATTATTAAAACTGAAATTTATAAATAACAAAAACTGCTAGCAGGTGGAGCTTAGTTGACCAGCGTGATGGCAATATCCGCAACCGCCGGATGGCGGAAAAACGAAATGACGCAGCAGATGAGGAACAGAACAAATGCAATGGCTTCATCTGAAACCTGAAAGGGGGTACTCTTTTTCATAATGGGTGTGGTTTAACGTGATGTTGAATATTATGTTCTCTATTAGTACTTATTCAAGTGCTGCAAATGCTGTTTGGGTAAATCATTTACACATGAATTCCTAGCGCTTCAATGTGTTCAATCACGAGTTAGTTCAGTTCATATCTGAATTTTAAAGAAGAAAGTTGGCAAATGAAGTGTTTTTGTGTCTCGTAATCTGCTGCAAAGCAACATCTGGCGAATAAACGGACAGCTAATACAAGGTTACTTTTTCGTTAATTTATTGCCCCATCCAGCGTTTGAAATCCTGCACCCGCTCCCGGCTCACCACATTATTTGTGTCATGGACAGGGTGTAGTTCAAGTTTGAGGCGGCTATTGAACCAAGTGGAAATCCGGCGGATGGCCTCCGGTTTCACGATGGCCTGCCTGTTGATTCTGAAAAACAACTTAGGGTCAAGCATGTCCTCCAACTGGTCGAGGGTATATTCAATGATATGTTTCTTACCGTCCGCACACTGAACAAAGGCTATGCCATCCTCCGAGAAAAAATAGGCGATTTCTGAAATACTCACGTGAACAAAATGTTGACCTGACTTGACAAGAAATCTATCCTTGAACTCCCGCTGAACGAGCATGGATTGCAGCATTTTTTCGAGGCCGCTGCGATCGTAAGTACTTGGCTGACGATGGATTAGGCGGAATTTTTCAATCGCTGAAACCAGTTCGACTGGGTCAACTGGCTTGAGGAGGTAATCCACGCTGTTCACCTTGAAGGCTCGGAGGGTGTAATGGTCAAAAGCAGTTGTAAAAATGACGGGAGCTGTGAGCTGGATTTGGTTGAAAATATCAAAGCTGAGGCCATCGGCGAGCTGGATGTCCATGAAGATGAGGTCGGGCGACTGGAAGTTGCGAAGCCATTTCACCGCCCCCTCTACGCTGTCAACAATGTCCATGATTTCGCACTCGGGGCAGTGCTCGGCCAGCATTTTGGCCAAACGTTTGGCGGCGGGCTGTTCGTCTTCGATGATGAGTGTTTTCATTGGAAAAGACTTTTTTATTAAAATAGCGCCCAGCGCTTGAGGGCCACAATGAGGGTCTTGTTGGACTGGCTATGCTCGAATTTCACCTCGTCCCAAGTCGGAAGCCGCCATTTTGAGTCGGGCGTTTTTGAAAAACCATAAGGTTCTGTTGGCACGCCGACCAGGTTTTTATCTAAAACCATGTTGTTGTCCTCATCCAAAAAAACGGCGAAAGCGTAGCTGCCAACGGGCAGGTTTTCGAGCGTGGCCTCCAGCGTACCTTTTTTGTCCACTTTGAAATTGTACAACACCGCCTTTTTTTCCACCATGAAGTCGGCAGGATTGTCGTACAAAGCCAGCCGCACCATGCCGCCCGCCTTTTCGATGCCCTCGAAACGCAAGACCAGCTTGCCACCTCCCACAGGGCGAAAGGCAAGCATTGCGAAGCAAAAGAATAAATAAAGAAGTTTCATAAGAAGCTGAAAATCAGGTTTTTGAAAAAAATACAGCCGTCTGGCTGATGCTCAACTACACTGCCACTAGGGGCAAAACAACGATAAAATGCTGCTGCGTGACAATCACCTCAACTTCCATCTTCGTGAGAAGCCGATAGCGGTTCTTGATATTCTCCAGCCCTATCTTCGTGGAAGGCAGCGCTTGTTTTTTCGGTTGCAGGTTGTTCTTTACCACCAGCCGGTCGCCCTTTTCCACCGAAACCTCGATGTGCAGCGGGTCTTGGGTGGACACCACATTGTGCTTGATGGCATTCTCGAACAGCATTTGCAGCGAAAGCGGCAGGATTTGCAGGCGTTTTGCCGCTTCTGGCACATTGATGCTGATACGGAGGTTTTCTCCAAAACGCTCATTGAGTAGGCAGTTGTAGGAGTCGAGAAAACCCAGTTCCTCGGCCACCGTGGTCAGTTCCCGCTCCCGTATTTCGAGGATGTAGCGGTAGGCTTTCGAGAGTTTTTGCACAAAATTTTCAGCTTTGGCGGGATCTTCCGGTATCAAATAGGAAAGAGTGTTCAGGCTGTTGAAGAGGAAATGTGGGTTCACCTGATTCTTCAACGTTTCGAGCTGGCTCTGGACGTTTTCTTTCAAAAGCTGCTCTTTTTCTACCATCGTATTTTGTAGCTGATGGTAAAATCCCATGGTGATGTAAATGCCAAGCACCAAAAAAGTGACGAGCAGTGAGCCTACCGTCATGGCTACTTCGTGGAGTTCCATTTGGCCGCCAGTCCTTTCGTTGAGTTTCCCGTGAAGCACTGGGTCCAGCACCATTTGTATCAGAAAATAAAGCACCAAGACCACCAGCGACTGTATCAAGACCCGCTTGCCGAAATGCTTCGGCGCTGGGTATTTTTTGCCGAAATACAGCACAACCTGCCGAAAAACCAACCAATAAATCGTCGTGTAAATAAAGCCGATGCCCAAGCAGGTCTGAATAAACCCCTGAGGGCTGCCCACTATTTCATCGCCAAAAATCAAGGCATTGATGATGACGGTCGTCACTGGTATCCCAATGATTACCAACCATTTATCGTCAAAACCGAATATTTCCTTTGCTTTATTCATCGAATTTCATGGCTGGTATCACCCAGCATTTCAACAATCTTTTCAATCACCATCGCCTCTTTTGACCACATGATAAAATGGTCGTTACCTTCCAACATTTCGATTTGCAGCTTTTGGCTGTTCGTTATCATTTTCTTCGCAAAATCTGCATTTTCCGGCGCCACGAGGTCGTCTTTTGTGCCTTGCAAAACCGTCACCGGACAAGTGATATTTCCCCAAAGCGGCAGCATGTCCTCCAGGCATTTTTTCAGGGGGATAATTTCTTGGTTGCTCACCCGAAATGCACTGGGCGTCATCCAGCGGAAAACCCACCAATCCAGCGGACGTGACCACCAGTAATCCGGCTCCAGCGTTGGGTCAATAGAACCCGCCACGATGACAAGGCCATCCACCAAATCCGGGAAATCAATGGCCATCCGTGCGATGAGCGGGCCACCGTAACTGTGCCCAACGAGGATGGCCTTTTTGCCAGCCACCCGATATTTTTCGAGCAAAGGCCGCATTTGCTGCGACTGCTTTTCCAAGTATCGCTCCGTTTCCCCAAAATCCGAGTAACCATAACCCGGTCTGTCCACCGCCACCAGCAATGCCCGGCGGGTCAAACTCGTATCCGCCAAATAGTCGAGCATGGCATCCGAAGAGCCGGGAGAGCCATGTACCAGCAGCACCAACGACTCTCCTTCCGCACCGCTCCGGGTGTAGTGGATGGTGCGGCCATCCACTTTATAGTTATCAAAAGCCACGTCTTTTTGCCCTTTTTCGAGCAAGTAGGCCCGCTGTTTGTCGTCGCTTTTCCTGAATCTCATGAACTCCGAATGGCAGGTGACAAACAGCCCAGCGGACAGCAGCGCTGCAATTGCATACCGTTTCTTCATCTTCAATGTGGAAAGTTTCCCCTGAAAACAATTGCGGAGCGAAAAGTTTGAAACCCACTGCAAGATTGCGACAAGCGGCATTTCTGGACAATCGTTTTACCATGAATTGCCAAAATGGACACTTGAATTGTAAAACGAACTAGGCTGTTGGCCGTGGTGGCAGCGGCTGCAACCCTTCTTCTTCCAGCGTGGTCAGTCCAAATTGCGTCAGGTGGTGCACCACATGCTTGAACTGCATGAACCGCCATTCGTCGTAGTTCAGTGGCCCGAACACGACGTGGTTCGTCCGCTTGTCGGGGTTCGCCGCCATGAATGCATCAAACTCAGCCCATTTTTGCCAAAAAGCCTCAATGGCCGCTTCGACGCCCGCAGTTTGCAGCCGGGGCAGTTCGCCATTGGCCGGCATATCAGGGTGCTCAAAGTTTTTGCTGATGGCGTAGTTCGAGTAAATGAACTGGCGCACCCTGGGCAATTTTTCTTCCGGGGTAATGACGGTCACTTTCCATTTTCCCATCGCCCCGTCAATGACCCAAGCCAAGTGCTCGACCATGTGGTGGGCGGTCATTTTGCCCCAAGCTGGCTGCATATCGGGAGTCAGTTTTTGGAGCAAACCGGGCAGTCTGTTTTCAAAAAAAGCATCGGCTTGCGCATGTGTCAATTCCTGCATGTGGTTGTTTATTTTTGGTGAAATTTGCGCCGCAAAGTTCCGCTTTGCGGCGCAGATTATTTACGAAGAAAAAAATGTCAAGGATGTTCCAATCAAAAATCAAATCCACCCCGCCTAAAACCGCCACCGATTTCATCCTTCGTCGCATCCAACCCGATGACAATCAGCAGGTTGCAAAAACAATCCGCACGGTGATGACAGAGTTTGGAGCCGTTGGGGAGGGCTATTCCATCATGGACCCAGAGGTGGACAGCATGTTCGAGGCATACGGCGGGTCTCGTTCCGCTTTTTTTGTCGTGGCAAAAAATGGTACCGGCGAAGTGCTTGGCTGCGGTGGAATCGGCCCACTCGCAGGTGAGGAGGAGGGTATTTGCGAGTTGAAAAAAATGTATTTTTTTCCGGAACTGCGTGGCTTGGGCTTTGGCAAAAAGATGGTCGCCACTTGCCTCGAAAAAGCAAAAGAGCTAGGCTACCAGCGCTGTTATTTGGAGACAGTTGACCGGATGGTGCAGGCCAACCATTTGTACCAAAAAATGGGTTTTGAAAAAATAGGCGGCCCAATGGGAGCGACCGGGCATTGTGGCTGCGATGCGTGGTATGTTAGGGAGGTATGAGATATTGGGGTATGAGGTATGGGAGTTCCCAGGGTTATGCTATCAAATATTTTTCATGCAAAAAGCTATACTACGAAAAACGGAAAATCAACAAAATCAAGCAACTACGTATCAGGCATTTGGGGGAAAAGGTGGCTAATTCGGAGAGCGGGAAGGTCGTGCAAGCGAAGAGTTTTGCATTTGCTATGAGGGTTGTCGAACTGAAGCAATATTTGAATCAGGAAAAAAAAGAGTTCACTTTGAGCGGGCAATTACAGCGTTCTGGGACTTCCATTGGGGCAAATGTGAGGGAAGCCTACAGAGGGGAAAGTGACCCTGATTTTGTCCATAAATTGGGCGTCAGCCTGAAAGAATGCAACGAAAGCCAATATTGGCTGGAACTGTTGTTTACCACAGGTTTAAATCCCCTCAAAGCGGTAGGGTAACAGGCTTGTAAGCTTGGGCCAGCAACTCAGCCAGAGGTGTCATGTTGAAACGGCGGCTGACCCTGTCAGCAATATATTCAAAAGCGGAAACGTCGAGTTTGACAGCCGTTTGAACGACGGTCATAAAGGCATCCTGGGTTTTGGTACCCTTTGCTGACATGGTTTGCAAGGAAATATCCCGTTTTCGCACTTTTTGCCTTACTGCCAATTCGGCGGCATTGTTGCGCAAGGGTAAAAACGGGTATTTCAGCACCAAAAGCAGTTGCTTCTTTTTGGCAAAAGTCTTTTGGATTTGTTGGTTGAGGTCGTCATACGAGGTTTTTTGGGTGAAAATTTGGTCGAACTGCCCGCACAACCAGGCTTTTTTTGCTTCCTGTTGGGCAGGAGGAAGTTCTTTGAAATCCAGGAGTTGGCGATAAAAAGCCAAATATTGGTTCAAAAAATCGTCCGCAGCCCGAAGGTGCAGTTGCAATTTGGGGCTTAGTTCCCGGTAATGGCGCTCATTCCCGAAGTTTCGGGACAGGCTGTGCAGCCAGCAAAAAGCCTGGGCGAGGGCAAAGGAATCGGTGATGCGCTCGAACACCTTGCTGTCCACCAGTCCAGGGGCGGCCTTGTCCAATTGCTCGACGAACTGTGACATGGTAAAGGGCGGCTCGCTGCGGAACAGTTTTTTCAGCAGGTTCCAATGTTTTGCCCTATCCCGATAGCTATTGGGAAAATGTTCCAGCCTCCCGGCCATGCATCCGTTGTGTTCGACCCTGCGGGATGTGGCGGAGGCAGGGAAAATCATCCATAAAACCACTTCTGGGACGCCGGAGCGGTTGGGGGATTTTACGATGGCGGTTTTGTTGAAGCGGAGTGTATCACGAAAATGGAACGTGCCCTCGAAGAATTCATCGTGGAAGGCATCAAAACGACCATTCCGTTTCACAAAAAACTGATGAAGAACGAGAACTTCCGGGCTGGCAATTTCAATACCGGGTTCTTGAACGATTTTGATTTGGGGACGGAGGATTAGTAGCGCAATGAGGGAAAACCATTCCCGGAGATGGAAATACCATTCCCACGGGTGGAAATTGCACTCCCGCTATGGTAAATTGGCAGAAAGGTAGCAAGGTTTATCCCCCAAACGCCCACACCAAAAACTCCGGCAGCACCTCGCCCCAAGTGCTGGGGTGGTGGATGCCGTCCTTTACTTCCCGGTAGTGCAGGTCGTGCTTGTGGTGGTAGCCGTTTTCCTTGAGGCGTTCTATCAGGTCAAGGGTATCGTCAATGGAGTCAATGACACCGTTCTGGTTGCGGTCGTCGGTTTCGTCCATGGTGCCGGTTTGGAACCAAAATTTTAGGCCAGGCCGGTGGTAGCCTGCGTCCACCAGTTCGTGCATGATGCGACCACCATCGGGGTCGTCTTCGCAAAAATCGCAGTGGCGCCACCAGAAGGAGCCGGAAAAAATGCCTGCCCTACCGAAAAGTTGGTGGTTGTTCCAGACGATGTCCATTGCCGATAGGCCGCCCAGCGAAAAGCCCGCAAAGGCCATGTGCTCCAAGCCCTCCCGAATCGGGTAGGTGTTTTTCAGGTGTGGAAGCAGCTCGTTTACAATGAATTTGGTGTAAAAATGCGCCTTGCTGCCCCGGTTGCGGTAGTCGGGCCGATGGGCCGTGCCGTATTCCTGCAGCCGCTCCCCAGCATGGATGGCCACGACGATGACCGACGGGATTTGCTGATTGGCGTAAAGCGCCGTCAGCGTGTCGGCGAGGCGCACAGCTTCCATGTCCTGCCCGTCGTTGAAAAAGAGGACGGGGAAGCTGCCAGCGCCGCTTGCATCGTAGTCCGGCGGCAGGTAAATGTCAATGCTGAAAAGGGTGGTGAGGTATTCCGAGCGGAAATTACGAAGCCGATGAACGTGCAGCGAATGGCGTTTCTCCTTGTGAAACTCAAAATGTTGTTGGCTCGAAGCCGGATTATTGGAATGCCCCATTTGCGGTTTTACAATTGAAAATCAAAGCGTTTGCGCTAGCTATCAGGATTTCGCCTTAGCTTTGCCGACCATGCTACCACATCCGTTTTCCTGAAAACAGCGGTACAAAGCAAAACCTTTCAAGGCAAATTTAGCGAAATCATTTTTTGACTAAACTCAAAAATTCATCCATAATCTTTTACACCATTTAAAAACACCTGTAAATGAAAAAGATAGGCATACTATTCGGCAAAGAGCGGACCTTTCCGCAGGCATTCGTGGAGCGCATCAACTCAAAAAGAGTGGAGGGCATAACGGCAGAATTTGTGAAGGTAGAAGAAGTGATGCAGAACCGTTCGAGCGGCTATGCGGTCATCGTTGACCGTATTTCTCAGGACGTCCCCTTTTACCGGGCTTTCCTAAAAAACGCTGCTGCAACTGGCACAGCGGTCATCAACAACCCGTTTTGGTGGAGCGCCGACGAGAAGTTTTTCAACAACGTGCTAGCCGAACAAGTGGGCGTGCCCGTGCCGAAAACGGTGCTGCTGCCAAGCAAGGACCACCCGGACGACACTTCCTCCGAAAGTTTTTCCAACCTCAAATTCCCGATGGAATGGGAAGCGATGCTCGATTACCTCGGGGGCTTCCCGGCCTTCATGAAGCCCCACGCTGGTGGCGGCTGGAAGAGCGTTTACCCGGTGGAAAATTGGGCCGATGTGTTCAAAGCCTACAACGAGACTGGCCAATTGGTGATGATGTTCCAAAAAGCGGTGAAATTCGACAGCTATTTCCGCTGCTACTGCGTCGGCCGCAAATACGTGCGCATCATGGACTACGAGCCACGCAACCCGCACCACCTGCGTTACGTCGCCGACCACGGCGCGTCCAAGGAACTGCTGGAACTCATTGAAGACTACGTGCTTCGCCTCTGTAACGGCCTTGGATACGATTTCAATACCGTGGAGTTTGGTGTGGAAAACGGTATCCCCGTCGCCATTGACTTCTGCAACCCAGCACCGGATGCCGATGTTAATTCCGTCGGAAAAGAAAACTTCGAGTGGGTCGTGGAGACGATGGCTACTTACGCCATCGAACGGGCACAGGCACACGAGGAGGGCAAAGACAACCTGACTTGGGGCACTTTCATGCAGCAGGCAGTGATGGGCAACCACCTGACTCCGCCTACTGCTCCAGCGAAAGCTGCGAACAAGAAGAAGAAATAATGGTTTGATTGTTGGAATTGTTGAATTGTTATATTGCTGAATTGTTACCACGATGCTGCTTTATAACAATTCAACAATGCGGCAATACAACAATAAACTACAATGGATAGCAAGCTAAAGCTGGCAATACTGGACATGTACGAGGGGACAAAAAACCTTGGCATGACGAATATTCAGGACATCGTGAAGCGGTTTGGGGCGGATGTTGACTACGAGAGTTTTGACATTCGCAGCGAGGTTCGGGTGCCGGATTTGAGCCACGATATTTATATTTTCTCCGGCGGCCCCGGTAATCCGCTGATGGGCGATGAGAGTTGGCTGACGCCTTTCCATGACCTGATTGACGACCTTTGGCACCACAACCTCAACGAGGAGGAGCCGAAGAAATTCGTGTTTTTCATTTGCCACTCCTTCCAGATGGCCTGCCACCACTTCAAGATTGGGGAAATTGACCGACGCCGGAAGAAGTCCTTCGGTACTTTTCCTGTCCATAAAACGGAAGATGGGGAGCAGGAATGGTTGTTCAGCACCTTGCAGGAACCTTTTTGGGTGGCCGATTTTCGGGAGTTCCAAATCATCCAGCCGGACTATGCGAAGATGGAGGAGCTTGGCATAAAACTGCTTTGCATCGAAAAAGACCGCCCACACCTCGAACTGGAACGGGCGATGATGGCCGTGCGTTTTTCGCCGGAAATGATTGGCACACAGTTCCACCCGGAGGCAGACCCTGTGGGGATGCGAGCGTATTTTGCAGAGCCGGAACGAATGACCGCTATCCTTGAGGAGTACGGTGAAGAGAAGTACCAGAATATGGTGAAACACCTGCACGACCCTGATAAGATTGCCCGTACTCATGCGACAATACTGCCGCTGTTCTTGCACGATGCTATTCGGCGGGTGCGGGCGGGGGCGCTGGAGTTGGCGTAAGCAAACTCTTTTATCATTTTATTTTAAAAAATAGCGCTCCGAAAGTTTGGTTACTTTCGGAGCGTTGCTTTTTAAAACCACTTTCACGCATTATTTTTGAGCAAACAAAGCCTACATGATAAAAAACATCCGCACCGCCTACAACGCCGCCTTCACCGAGGAAAAATACCAGGCCTTCCTCAACGAAATCTACCTCGAAACCAACCACAAAGTGCCGTTTCACATCGCTGAGACGCCGATTTTTGTGCCGAAAGCGCTGTCACACCAGCTCATCCAAGCTTGCGAGGAACTTGTGGATACCATCGTTCGGCCCGACTTCAAGGCGCTGTCGCAAGAGACCATCATGCCGGGCTGCTTCGTGCCGGGCGAGACGGCGCACACGACTTTCCTCGTCATTGACTTCGGTATTTGCCAAGATGCCGAAGGCAATATTTCACCACAACTAATTGAAATTCAGGGGTTTCCGTCGCTGTTTTTTTACCAAGACCTCTGCGCTCGGGCTTACCGCAAGCATTTTGATATTCCCGAAAATATGCAGCACCTCTTCGGTGGCCTGACTAGCGACAGCTACCGGGAACGCATGCGCCAAATCATCGTCGGGGACTCGAAACCGGAGAACGTGGTGCTGCTGGAAGTGGAGCCGCACAAGCAGAATACGCAAGTGGATTTCTGGGCAACAGAGCGGGCGCTTGGCATCAAAGTGAAGTGCTTAACCGACTTGAAAGTGGAAGGGCGTGATGTTTATTATTTGGATGAAAATGGGCGAAAAGTAACCGTGGAGCGGATTTACAATCGGGTCATTTTTGATGAATTGCAGAAGCGAACCGACCTGAAACGGGAGTTCTTTTTTGAAAACGAATACAATATAAAGTGGGTGGGTCACCCGCATTGGTTTGCCCGCATCAGCAAGCATACGCTGCCGCTGTTCGATAGCCAATTTGTGCCAAAATCAACTTACCTGAGTGACTTGGACGGCGCCCCCGATGATTTGGATGCTTATGTTTTAAAGCCACTTTATTCGTTTTCTGGGCAGGGGGTCATCATTCACCCCAAGGCAGCGGACATTGAGGCGATACCCATTGCGGAGCGCAAGAATTTTATCCTGCAAAAAAAAGTCGCTTATGCACCCGTCATCGAAACGCTGGACGAACCTGCCAAGGCTGAAATCCGGATGATGATGGTTTGGGAAGACGGTGCGCCAAGGCCAGAGCTGATTACCAATCTTGTTCGCTTGAGCAAGGGTGAGATGGTGGGCGTGCGCTATAACCTTGGTAAAACTTGGGTTGGTGGTGGCGTTGGTTTCTTTGAGGTTTGAGGATATTGAGTTATTGGGTTATTGGGTTATTTTAAAGTAACCCAATAACCCAATAGCTCAATAACCCAATTGCTACCAGTATGAACGTAAAAAGCCCCGATGCATCGGCACCGGGGCTTCAAACAAACATACTATGAGAAAACAACTAGAAGAAATACAAATATAAGTATTTCTAGTTAAGAACCACTAGTCGTCACTCTTTGTTCGATACTTGTAGGTATTTTTCCAAGGCCATGGTCATGGATGGCGTCTCAGGCTCTGGCGCCTTGATGTTTGGATACAATCCTTTGTCCATTACTGCTTTCAGGGCACTTTTTCCAAAAACAGCAATGCGGGTGGCTTTTTGCTCAAAATCGGGGAAGTTCTCGTAGAGCGCTTCTATTTCCAGCGGGCTAAAAAAGGCGATAATGTCGTAATAGATTTCCTTGAGGTCGCTGAGGTCGCTGCTCACCACGTTGTAAATGATGGCTTCTTGGTATTTTATGCCGAATTCGTCGAGCGTGGTAGTTATCTGCTTGCTACCAAGATTGGAACAAGGCAAGAGGAAATTCTCTTTGTCCTTGTGCTTCATCAAGTATGGCTTGAGGTCCAGCAAGGTGCGCTCACCGGAGAATACTTTCCTTTTGCGGTAAATAATAAATTTTTGAAGGTAGTTGGCCACAGCATCTGTGAGGCAGAAATACTTGGTGTCCTGCGACATTTTTATCCGCATTTCCTCGCAGAGGGCGAAGAAGTGGTCAATGGCATTTTTGCTCGTAAAAATGATGGAGGAAAATTCGTCCGGCCTTACCCGCTGCTTACGGAACTCCTTGGCAGTGAGGGGTTCCACTTGAATAAAAGGTATCCAATCTATCTGGAGCTCATACTTTTTTTCAAGCTCGTAGTAGGGAGAACGTTCAGGTTTTGGCTGTGATACAAGTATCGTTTTGACCTGCTTAAAGTTCTCCACGTATGTTTTACCATTTACAACGTCCATTCGCAGTATTAGAATTTTGGTTGTTTCAAAATAAGTAAATCAGCTTCCGCCATGGGCTGTGGCTATTTTGATAATAGCGAGGATGGGGGCGATTTCGACGGCGCAAAGATACAATAAAAAGTGAAATTTATTGCCTGCAATAAACCGGGTGGAGATAAACAGGCCTCGTAAGTTGAGGAATAAAAAGGTCAACCCGAGGATTCCCAAGGCGCCATAAACCACGATTCCGGTCATATCTTGTGGAGCATAACCGATGAAAAGCACTATCGGCACAAGGAACAATCCAATGATGATATTGAATATCATGATGGTAAACTGGTAGCTGTCCACTTCTTTTCCGATGGGGAAAATGAAACCTGCCAGCCAGAGAATGATGTGTTTGGCAAGGAAGAAACCAGCAATACCCCCCACGCAAAGTAGCAACGAATACACGTTGGAAGTGGAAATAGAAACGCCAAAATGCCGAGCGGCCAGAAAGGCAAAAAGACCTGCATTGATAAAAAACAGGAGGTAGAGAATAATGTATGCCAAAGCAAGGCCAGAACTTTGCTCTCGGTGCAATTGGTTGAGCAAGTTGTCGTTTAAAAATGCCTTCCAGATTTTTTCGATCAGAATCCTGAAAATCGTAACGATGAGCGTCAGGATGATGAACATGATTAGGATGGCCACGAAGAGGAAGCGGCGATAATTGCTTTCCTTTTCTTTTGCGGTAAGCGGCTTGGCATTTCTTTCTGCCCGAATTTGAAAGCCCGGCCCTTTGGCAGGCTGGCCGGAGGCGGCAACAGCAACGATGTCAAATGGGTTGGTGGAAACGGGAATGACGGCGGCGCTGTCTTGCAATGCAGTAACTGCGAGCCGGGGTTCGAGTTCAAACGGGTTCGCAGTGCCTTGGCTAATCGCTGCAAGCACAGAGATGCAGCAGAGCAAAGCCGTAAATATTAACCGTTTTATGAAGATGAAATTTGCCATGTAGTGTTTGAATGGGGCAAAATTAATCGTTCCGGCGGCGTTTTCTTAAAATCTTTGCACTTAGGTTTGGCGTTTGGTGGGTGTTAAAGAGGTGTTAACCGTTATATCAATGAATAATCAAGCATCTAAATTGCGCAGCAAGAAAGAGGTGATTATTAAAAAAGGGTTGGTTACAAAAATAAATTTTTCATCTCAATCACTTGTAAATCAATGACTTATAGTCGTTTTCAATGAAAAATTCGGCAATCAATCGGGTGGTAATTTTGGGTGCTTTGGCCATTTTTGGCATCATTGCCATACAGGCCTACCTGCTCATGAATACCTGGGATGCCCAAGAAAAAGCTTTTCAGGAGAAAGTGACGATTGCCCTGCAAGGGGTGGTAAAGGAGTATGAAAAACTGGGCAAATCAATCAACGCCTTCGATATCATCAACCAAATGACCTCCAATTATTGGGTGGTGAACATCAACGACGTCATCAACCAGCGCAGCTTGGAGCATTTTCTGAAGCACGAGTTGGAAAGCGTCGGACTGCGGGAAGCGTTTGAGTATGGCATCTACAACTGCGAAAGCCGGAAGATGATTTATGGGAGCTACATCAGCTACAGCGAAAACGAGCCTAAGCAAACCGTCGAGGCGAAATCAGAACAATTGCCTGTTTCTGCCAAGTACAACAACCAGAACTACTTCGGCATCCGCTTCCCGAACCACAACTCCCAGATTCTAAGCAACATGCGCCTCACCCTCATCTTTTCGGGGATACTTTTGGTGACCATTTTTTTCTTTCTCTACGCCATGGCCATCATTTTACGCCAAAAACGGCTCTCGGAAATGCAAAAGGATTTCATCAACAACATGACGCACGAGTTCAAGACGCCCATTTCTACCATCCGGATTTCTACGGACGTGTTCCTAAAAAGCCCGGAAATCATCGCCAGTCCAAGACTTTCGCAGTACGCCAACATCATTCAGGAACAAAACCAGCGACTGAACAACCAAGTGGAAAAAGTGCTCCAATTGGCGAAAATCGAGCGAGGAAATTTCAAGCTTAATTTGGAAGAATTCAACCTTCACGAATTGGTGGAAAACGTGTTGAACAGCATCAAAGTGCAGGTGGAAAAACAAGGCGGCAAAGTAGGTTGCGAACTTTTAGCCACCATGCCAGTTATCAAAGCCGACAAATTGCACTTGACGAATATCCTGCATAACCTCGTGGACAATGCAACGAAATACTGCAAGGGCGCACCGAATATTTTGCTGAGAACAAAGACCATTGACGAAAACAGGATTCAATTGCAGGTCATTGACAACGGCATCGGCATTTCTAAGGACGACCTCGCAAAGGTTTTTGAAAAATTCTACCGAGTACCGACTGGCGACGTACACGATGTGAAGGGATTCGGCCTCGGTCTCTTTTATACCAAAAACATCTGTGACGCCCACGGCTGGAAAATCAGCATCGAAAGCGAACCAGATAAAGGAACAACCGTATCCATTATTATTTGATATGCAAACAAAACCACATCTGCTCTACGTTGAAGACGACGAAAGCCTCGGCTTTGTGACCAAGGACAACCTCGAAATGCAGGGCTTCGAAATAACGCACTGCACCGACGGCAAATCCGCCCTCGAAACCGCCAAATCCGGCAGCTTCGACCTTTGCATTCTCGACGTGATGCTGCCCGAAATGGACGGCTTCACCCTCGCCGAGGAAATCCGCCGCTTCAATGCCGACATTCCCATCATTTTCCTGTCGGCAAAATCCTTGAAAGAAGACAAAATCAAGGGCCTGCGCCTCGGCGGCGACGACTACATCACAAAGCCGTTCAGCATTGAAGAGCTGATTTTGAAAGTGGAGGTGTTTTTGCGAAGAAAAAACGTCACCGCTGGCACTGCCAAACTGAGCAGTTACCGCTTTGGCAACTATGAATTTGACTACAAAAACCTCGGACTTAGCTACGACGGCACCACCGAAACCCTCACCCAACGAGAGGCCGACCTGCTAAAATACTTCCTCGACAACCCGAACCAAGTCGTCAAACGCTCGGACATCCTCGAAAAACTCTGGGGCGAGGACGACTATTTCATGGGCCGCAGCCTCGATGTTTTCATTTCCCGCTTGCGCAAATACCTCAAAAACGACGAAAATTTGAAATTAGAGAACATTCATGGCGTGGGATTTCGATTTAATATGTAGGAATTGGATTTCAAGCTAATGAGGTTGTGGAATAAAATATAATAATTGCTCCTATGTTTTAGGAGTCGTGTGGGTTGCTAAAAACTCGCAGCCAAAAGCTCGAAGCTGCAATTTTCGGCATGATTCTTGCAATTTTATTCCCGAACATCCGAAGTAAGAAACCCCGGAAGGGATTTTTATTTTCCGTATTTTTAGGTGGTTAGACCTACTAGAGAAACTGTGAACAAGGGCCGACAGCAGGCCTACACTCCCGCACACTTCCCAATATTTTCACTCCACAGTTTACGGCAGGCATCACGTATCATTTTTCCACACTTCCGCACACCTGAGACTCAATGATTGGCCAAGCGTCAACCAAGCAGTTATTTATTCACACCCAATTTAGTTTCGAGAAAAAAGCAAGGGACAAGTCTGTATTTCCGTGAGGAAATACTTGGTATTGCTTCACAACGCCATAGGATGGCTTGGCTAAATCAACCTTTTATCAACTTTATATCAACCCTTACCAACCAAAGACTTTAGTCGGTTTCAAATTCGGTGCAGGCACTCCTCAAAAAAGTCGCCCTGCACTTTTTTCCCAGCGCCGGGCAACGACCCCGCTCTGGGAAAGAAAGAAGAAGAAAGCTGATTTGAATCCCAACAACCGGATGCCCCCTATTCCCGGAAAGTGGTCGGAAGCATTACCCCCCTAGTAGGCTTCCGGCTGCTTTTTTTATTCCGCAAACAACTCCGCCGCAATCCCGTCCGCCAAAAACCTGCCTGCTTGCGTCAGCCGAAGAACGTCCCCTACCTGCTCCATCGTCCCATCTTCCAGAAACTGTCTTGCGCCTTCGGCAAACTCAGCTTCGAAGCCTAATTCTCTGATTTTCAATAAATTGCAACCCCATTTCGTCCGCAAGCCCGTCATCACGTATTCGTTGTAACGTTGCACGGGCGTCAGCACCTCTATTTCAAACGACAGCTTGCCCGCCTCCAGTGAACGGATGTACTGGGCATTGTTCGCCACGTTCCACTGCCGGCTGCCGCCGTTGAACGAGTGCGCCGAAGGTCCCACGCCAAGGTATTTTTTGCCTTGCCAGTAGCTCGTATTGTGGCGGGAGTAGTGGCCGGGCATCGCCAAATTGCTGATTTCATAATGCTCGTAGCCTGCCGTCGCCGTTTTTTCCATCAAAAACTCAAACTGCCGAGCGCCGTGCTCATCATCCACAGGTTTGGCTTGGCCTTTTTTTATCATGTGGGCGAGGGCCGTTTTCGGCTCCACGGTCAGGCAGTAGCTGGAGAGGTGCGGGATTTTCAAGTTAAAAACAGTCTCCAAATTCTTCGCCCACTGCTCGTGCGAGGTGGTCGGCGACCCGTAAATCAGGTCAATGGACAGGTTGTCGAAGCCCGCCGATTGGGCGTTTTGGATGCAACCCAATGCCTCCGAGGTATTGTGCGCTCGGTTCATGAAGCGCAGGTCGTCTTCCGAAAATGACTGTACACCGATGCTCAACCGGTTCACAGGCGTTTGCCGCAACTCGTTGATTTTCAGCACAGTAAGGTCGTCTGGATTCGCCTCCAGCGTCACTTCCAGCGGCTGAGCCGAAATGGGGTAGTGCTTGTATATTTCACCAAAAATCAAATCCAAATCACGCTGGCCGAGCAGCGAAGGAGTGCCGCCGCCGAAGTATATGGTTTCCACAGGCTCGCCTTCGAGGTAGTCTTTTTGCAGCGCCAGCTCCCGGCAAATGGCGGCCACCATCTCGTCCTTCATTTTCAGAGAAGTCGAAAAATGGAAATTGCAGTAGTGGCAAGCCTGCTTGCAGAAAGGAATATGTAGGTAAAGTCCGGCCATGAATTAATTATTGCGGAGCAAACTTGCTTAAAAATATCCAGATGGCCTTTTCAAACTGAGTTGCTTGCAGATAGCGCTGATGCGGCTTCTCAACAAACCTTTCTAACTTAGCCCCCTCAATTCAACAATTTGATTTTGAAAAAATCATTTTCCCTGCTGCTCATTGCCTTGGCTTATTTGGTGGTCGCAGCCGCTTCCTTCACCCGGCAGCCAGCCAAGCTCCTGCCCAGTATCAAGGACATGCTGGCGCAAAACGCTTGGGTGGACAGCACCTATGCCGCCCTCACCCCCGACGAGCGCCTCGGCCAGCTTTTCTGGCTGCGGGCGCATACTGACAAGGATGCCGCTTACGAGCAGGCCGTAGAGGAGCAAGTGAAAAAATACAAGCCCGGCGGTCTCTGCTTCTTCAATCCTACCGCCAAGGGCACGCCCGAAAAACAAGTCGAACTGACCAACCGCTACCAAGCCCTCAGCACCAAGCTGCCCATGTTCATCACCATTGATGGCGAGTGGGGGCTGGGGATGCGGATGCGAGGCACTGCCATGAGTTTCCCCCGCCAGATGATGCTCGGCGCTATCCAGGACAACACCTTGATTTATAAAATGGGCGTCCAGATTGCGAAACATTGCAAGCGGGTCGGCGTGAATGTCAACTTCGCCCCCGTCGCCGACGTGAACAACAATGCCGCCAATCCCGTCATCGGCTTCCGCAGTTTCGGTGAAAACCCCTACAACGTGGCCGCCAAAGCCTACCAGTACATGCTCGGCATGCAGGACAACGGCGTCATGGCCAGCGCCAAGCACTTCCCCGGCCACGGCGACACGGGCACCGACAGCCACTACGATTTGCCCGTCATCACCCACAGCGTCGCAAGGCTCGACAGCATCGAACTTTTCCCCTTCAAAATCCTCATCCAGCAGGGCGTGGGCAGCATCATGGTCGCCCACTTGAACATCCCTTCGCTCGATAACACGCCAAACCTCCCCTCGTCGCTTTCCCCAAAAATCGTGACGGACTTGCTTCGCAACCAACTGAATTACAAGGGGTTAATACTAACCGACGGCCTCGAAATGCATGCCGTGACCGACCACTTCGGCAAAGGCGAAGTGGAGGCCCGTGCCCTCGCCGCTGGCAACGACGTGCTGCTGCTCCCCGGCGATGTGGACGCTTCGTTCCGCACGGTGAAGCAGTGGATTGCCGATGGAAAAATCTCCGCTGTCAGCATCGAGACCAGCGTGAAAAAAATCCTGCTGTGGAAGCACAGGATGGGCATCGAAAAATACAAACCCGTGCCACTCGAAGGCGTCCGGGCCGATGTGAACGACAACGAGGCGTTGGCGGTGAAGCGGGAGTTGATTGCGAATGCGCTGACTTTGGTGAGAAATGAGGACTCGTTTTTGCCCTTCAAATCCTCGTTTTTCATTTCTAATTGGCTCCCACAAGTCGCTGCACTTTCTATCGGTGCAAACGTCAACAATGCCTTTCACCGCCGCCTTTCCTCCTTTACCATCGGAGCAAGCGGAAAAAAAATAGAGATGCTCACCGCTGGCAAGGAAGTGCCAAATTCTATCCTTACGAAACTAAGTGAAAAGGACATTGTCATCGTCAGCCTCCATGACATGAGCCAATTTGCCTCAAAGGGTTACGGGCTGACGCAAAGTACAAAGGATTTCATCGAGGCATTGCGCAAGCAAACCCGTGTGATACTAGTCATGTTCGGCAACCCGTATGCTGCTAAGTTTTTTGAAAACATGCCGAACCTGCTCGTCTGCTACGAGGAGGACAACGAGGTACAGGACTTGGCGGCGCAAGCGCTTTTCGGGGTGTTTCCCCTACGGGGAAAAATGCCCGTCACGGCCTCGCCCGCCCTCCCTGCTGGCACTGGCGTGACGACGGAAGCCTCACAACGACTCGGCTACGGCGTACCGGAAGAAGTGGGGATGAGCAGCAGCAAGCTGGAAAAAATGGACGCCCTGATGGCCGAGGCAATTGCCGATGGCGCTACGCCTGGCGGCGTGGTGCTGGTGGCACGCAGGGGCAAAATCGTTTGGAAAAAATCCTACGGCTACCATACTTACGATAAAAATGCCCATTCCACTGAGCCGGACGATATTTGGGATTTGGCGAGCATCACCAAGATTGCAGCGAGCACCATCTCGTTGATGCGCTTGCAGGAGCAGGGCAAATTCGACCCAAAAGACCCCGTTGAAAAGTACCTGCCGGAGTTCGCCAAGACGAACAAAAATGGTATCCCGCTCATCGAAATGATGACGCACCGAGCGGGACTTACGCCTTGGATTAAGTTTTATGAAAAGACAATCACCTCGGCGGCAAAGCCTTCGCCTAGTTTTTACCAAAACAAAAAAAGCGACGCCTACCCACTGCCCGTGGCGAAAGACCTTTGGCTGAAAGCAGGTTACGAAAAGGAAATCTGGCAACAAATCATGGACAGCCCACTGCTGCCGACGAAGGAATACAAGTACAGCGACCTCGGTTTTTACATCGCCGGGGAAATCGTGAAGCGGCAGGGCGGGATGCCGATTGAGGAGTTTGCGAAGCAAAACTTCTACCAACCGCTCGGCCTGCAAACAATGGGCTACCGGCCTTACGAGCATTTTGCTTTGGAGCGCATCCCACCGACGGAAAACGACGACTATTTTCGGGACCGTCGCATCCAGGGCTACGTGCACGACATGGGCGCTGCGATGCTCAACCAAGCCACCGGACACGCTGGGCTTTTCAGCGACGCCGAGGATATGGCCGTGCTGATGCAAATGCTGCTGAACAAGGGCAGCTACGGCGGCATGCAATACCTGAAACCGGAGACTATCAACTACTACACGACCCGCTGCGAGGGCTGCACCCGCCGGGGCATCGGCTTCGATATGTTCCAGAAAAACACGAGCTACGAGAACAACCTGAGCAAATTGGCGAGTGAAAGCACATTCGGCCACCTCGGCTTCACGGGCACGGCGGTTTGGGTGGATCCGGCGGAGGAATTGATTTATATTTTCCTCTCGAACCGAACGTTTCCGACCATGAAAAACAACAAATTGGCGAAGCTGAATACGCGGGCGAAGGTGCAGGATGTGGTGTATGAGGCGATAATGAAAGAATAGGGGTATTTTTGAAGCCAAATTAAATTATGTCAAAACGCTATCCAAGAACGCTGTCATCGGGTGCAAACAACACCGTCATCGCCATCACAGAAACCGAGGTGGGCAAGTTGTTTTTGGGCGACACTCGCTCCGACATCGGTTCAGAGGCGGAGAAGATGCGCTTTGCAAACGGGGTGAATGACCTTGTGGTGAAGTTCGTGCGGCTGGATGTTTTTGACAATGAGGGCGAAATGTTGGTGATGGAGCGGCTTTATCCTTTTGACTACCGGGCCTACGAACACGAGCGGCGGCTGCTTTGGTTGGACGTTTTTGAGGATGAACTCAAACAACTTCACAAGGCGGGCTTTGCGCACCGAGACCTCCAACGACCATCCAATATGCCTGGCCAAGCGTTCGACAATATTTTTCTTACGCAAACCGGGTTCAGGCTGATTGACGTGGGAATTTCCGCCTTAAAATCACAGGTGGGTGAACAGCTTTTTGGTCGGTTTGTACAGCAAGAACTGGAGGAGTTTGAAAAATTCAGGGCGTATTTTCTCTCAAGGTAAATTGCTACAATTGCTTGATTCTTGTTAAAAATGCCTCATTTTTCCTCCAAAATCCCTTCTCGCACACTTTTTGAACACATACAATGTTTGTCAAATAATTTGGCAACCAACCCAAATCCGTAAATCAAAAAGCATGAGGTTTCTACACTCCAGCGTATTTCAAAAAAATACGCTTCGCAAAATAGCATTCGTTTTCTTCGCAACGATGGCATTGGCTGCTCCGGCCTCGCTCGTGGCACAGTCCAAAACCGTGGACAAGGCCAACGAACTCTACAAATACAACCAGTTCGCCGATGCTGCGGTACTGTACCGCCAGGCCCTCACCGACCTAGAGAGCGAGGGCAAATCCGGCCGCAATTCCACCCTGCTCAAGAGCAAGCTCGCCTACTGCTACCGCATGAACAACAAGATGGACAAGGCCGAGGAACTCTATGCGGAAGTGGTGAAGGATGAAAACGCCAAGGCAGATTCCTACTATTATTACGGCGAGGCGCTGATGAGCAATGGCAAGTACGCCGAGGCGAAAAAATGGTTCGCCGACTATCAAAAACTGGAGCCAAACGATGAGAAAGCGGTGCTGATGCTCCGGGCCTGCGAATACGCACCGCTCATCGAGCCGTATTTCCAATACGTTGATATTCAGGAGTTTCCGTACAATTCGGATGCAGATGACAACGCCCCCATCGCTATTGCAAAGGGCCTGCTTTTTTCCTCCGACCGCCCGCAAGGTGGCATCAAAATACTGAAGGAAAAATCGGGCTGGACAGGCCGGGACTACCTCAACCTCTACCTCAGCGAGAAAAAATCGGATGGCAGTTTTTCGGAACCCACCCAATACTCCTCGAAACTGAGCGAGGTGAACAAGCACACGGGCAATGCCTCCCTGACCGCCGACGGCTCTGAGATTTTCTTCACCCGAAACGACAATGTGGTGAACAAGCAGAACACCTACAGCCTCCAGATTTACTCTGCAACATCGGGTAACACCGAGCGCTGGAAGGACGTGGAAAAACTACCGTTCTGTTCCCCGAACCAGATTTTCATGCACCCAGCGGTTTCGCCGGACGGCAAATTGATCTACTTCGCAAGTAACCGAGCAGGTGGTTTCGGCGGCACCGACCTCTGGGTATCTGAGCGAAAAAACGGTGAGTGGGGCAAGCCCGAAAACCTCGGCCCCGCCGTAAATACCACCGCCAACGAGGGCTTCCCCTTCGTCGCACTGGACGGCAAACTGTTCTTCTGCTCAAAAGGCCACCCTGGCTTTGGCGGCTTCGACATCTTCATGACCTACGAGGATGAAAACGGCGCATGGCAGCCTGCCACCAACCTCGGCAAGCCCATCAACAGCCCGTTGGATGATATTTCCATCTACGTTTCCAACGACCAAAAAAGCGGTTATTTCACCAGCTCCCGCAGCGGCGGCGACGATGATATTTATATTTTCAAAGTGCTGAACGAGGCTCCGCCGGTAGTTGAGGAGGAGATGAAGACAGTAGCGGAAACGCCTTTCGTTCAACCAACAATTCAAGCGGAACCTGCACCTGCCGAAGAAGTAGCAGTAGCGGAGGTAACACCTTCGACCCCGGTTATCGAAGAGCCAGAGCAGCCAAAAATGGAGGTAGTCTCTGTTCCTGAAATGCCCGTGGTTATTGAATCACCAAAAGTAGAGGCTACGCCAGCGAAAGAGCAAGCACCTATTTTGCCGATGGCAAAAGAAGAAGAAATCGTCGTCAAAACGGTTGTCGAAACGCCATCAAAGGCCGAAGAGAAACCAAGGGTGGAAATTGCAGCGCCAAGTATCGAGAAGCCCATTTTGCCACCTGCACCTCCAACAGAAGAGGTAAAAAAAGAGGTAGTAAAAATAGCGACAACAGTAGAAGCTCCCACCACACCCATCCTCGTGGAAATGCCCATTGCAACGCACCAAACACCCGCAGTGAATGCTTCTACCTACATGGCCCAGCTTGGTTCGCTCCTTGATTTTTCAAAAAAACTGGACGAGGGAAGCCTTGTGGTCGGGGAGCACTTCCGGCTGGATGGGGCGGTGTACGACCCCGGCGTTTGGCAGCTCACACCACGCGTCACTGGCGCAGTTGATAAGCTCGTTTCACAGTTGAAAATTTACCCTTCGTTGCAAATTGAAATCAGCTCGCACACCGAGGCACTGGGCGTGGATGAAGACAACCTCCGCATCTCCGAGAATCGGGCCCGCACCATTGTGGACTATTTGATGCGGGAAGGCATTGCGAAGGAACGCATCTTGGCAAAAGGTTGTGGCGAAACTATGCCGCTCAACCAATGCCGCAACGGTACGACTTGCAACATGGAAGAGCATTTGTTCAACCAACGTATCGAGGTGAAGGTGTTGGCGCTGGATGGGAAGTGGTAGGGATGCAAATTACTCAGAGAATTTGGCGGCGGCGGAGCCAAAGTGCCAATACCGCCAAAACCAACACGCCAATCGCTGCACCAGTCTGCGTGAAAAACGAGCGCTTGCTATCAATTTTACTGGTCACCAAGTAGGCATTTGCACTGCCGGGCGAGCCCTCGCCGGGCGTAAGTTCCCAGTTGTTCGGATTGCCGTTATCGAGGGAAGGGAGGAGCAGGTTTAGGGTAAAAAGCGAGTCACTCGGTTGTAGGTCGTAGCCGACGCTGTCCACTGCCGAGTCGTTGTCGGAGAACAGCTGCACAGTTTCCCGCCGTTTGTTCAGGCCAAAACTCAAGCCGCCAATCACCGTCTGTGCCTTCGGATATTTCTTCAAAAATTTGATGGAGTCTTCGCAAATAACCACGTACCCCTTCGGTGGCAGGGTGTAGGAGGGAAAACTGAATTCATGCTTATGGTCGGCCAATTTCCAACCCTTTAAGCTCAGGCTCTTGCCAGAATCATTGAACAGCTCCACCCAATCACCCGTTTGTTTGTCGTTGCAGCTGATTTCGTTGATGACGATTTTACCCATGAGCGGATGCTCGTATTTTTCAAAAACAGCCCGCAGGTGCCATTCCCTGGCCTCGTTCAACGAAAGAAAAAGCTCGGGTGAATCAGAACTGACTTCCTCGCCCTCCCAGCCCACGAAGCGGTAGCCAAGGTCGGGCACGGCCCGCAAGCGGATGGGGATTTTTTCAAAGTACTGCCCACTAAAAGTATCTCGAAAATCAACCGTCTCGTTGATGACGACCTTGCCACCTTTGGCAATGTCCAGCGACACATTGCGAAGCTCGCCCGTATTGAATTTTTCCATCAAAAAACGGCGCATGTAGGCTGGGCGTTCTTTGGCAAAAATGCGCAGCACTCTCACCTCGGCCAGCCAAGTGCTTTCCTTCAGCCGCCAACGTTCGAGGTGGCGGGGCATTTCCGGCTTTAGTCTCCCGTAAAATTCTTCGATGTCGGCCAGCACTTCCTCGGGTGCGAAGCAATCATTTAGGCGGTCGGCGAAGCGGTTGATGAACTGGTTTCGGAATGAATTGTTTTCGAGCAGCTTGCGCAAAATGAAGGTACTCCAAGGCGGGTTCGGCCAATCGGGGCCGTTGGACTCGGTGTGAAAGGCGAGGCTATTGTTGCGGTACGCCTTCGGGTCGTTGAGGCCAAAGCCCCAGTCGGTGTCGTAAAGAATCCAGCGCCAGCGGCCATTTGGCGTTTGTGGCCGCCAGTATTTGATGTTGCCGCCAGCATCTTGGTTGTCGAAAAAAATCTGCGCAACCTGGTAGTCGAGGAAATTGTTGATATCCATTTGCGAAGCAACGTAGGCAAAATTTGCATCGCTGGCGAGGCTGTTTTTTTCCAAAAAACGGATGAGCCGCTGGTAGTGCTTCGTGGAGCCGCTGCGCTTCGTCAGCTTATGTTCGATGAGGTCAATGCTGTCCGCATCCACATTGAAATGGCTGGCGATGAAATAGCGGTTTACCTTCTCCCGCATGTTGTAGATACCCCAATATTTGCCGTTGATGTAAACATGGGCGGGACGGTAATCTTGCAATTCGAGGTCCCAATGCCGCACGAGGTGAGTCATCAGGGCATCCCGGAAATGGGTTTTTCCGAAGTCGCTCCCGCTGTTGCGCAGCACAAGGTATTTGAATTTTTTAAGGCCGCTTTTACCAAAAATAGGGTAGCGGAATCGGTTGTCGCCGTAGCGGCTGCGGGCCACGATTGCCAAGGATTTCTGGGGAAAAAGGCGGCTCATGCCTCCGAAGAGTCGCAGCCCGATTTGGTCGTGAAGTTTGAGTTTGCCGTCCGATTCGAAGAATTCGAAATTGGCGGTCACCTCCCGGCGGCTCCAGAAATTGGCGCCGGGCATCATCCACAGCGAGTCGGCGGCGTTGGTGCCCTTCACGAACAAACCCCGCTCTGGGTCGAACAGCACGGAGGAGGAAATGGAAAGCGAAATGACGGGCAGGGTGGTTTCCGGTTCGTTGACGAAATAGGTGCTGGAAGCAACTTGGCTTTTTTCGCCTTTCATTACTGCGATGGCACGAACTACGGTCGTTCTTTTGATGGGAATCGGAGCAGTGAAACGCTTGGAATTGGTGGTGGGGCGTGAGCCATCGGTGGTGTAGTAAACAGCGGCACCCGGTGCGAGCAACTGTACCTCGGTCGCGTCGGTGAAAAAGCCACCTTCGGGCACAAATTCCAATGAAAGCGGGGGTGGGGTATAGGCAGTATTGTTCGCTGTGTTTTGACAAAAAACAACGACGCCCATGAGTAGGAACAGGGCTAGGCTGGATAAAAATTTTGGCAAGAACAAGGGCTTGCGCATGGTCGCTCTGCTATTTTTTATTGGACTTTTTTAACGCAACGCTGCTATTTTCAGCACCAAATATATAGTAGTTTTTCAAAAGCAAGGAATTACTGTCAGAAATACTATAATTTCACAGGGCATGTTGGGTGGTTGGCGTTTGGGCATATTGGTCAAGCTCCAAAGATAAACACCAATTTGCCCAGCTAACTAATCCGCTTCAAATGTCGAGTCGAATTTGCATTTTCATTCTTCGCCTTTTCGGTTGGCGAATCGAGGGCCGATATGCCTCGGAACTACCGAAGGTCATCATCATCGTGGTGCCACACACCTCCAATTGGGACTTCCCACTGGGTCTGCTCGTGCGGGTCACGTTGAAGACCAATGTTCGTTTCATCGCGAAAAGCAGTTTGTTCAAGCCGCCGTTTGGCTGGTTGTTCCACTGGCTTGGAGGGTACCCGGTGGAGCAGAACCGGCGCACCAATTTTGTGCAAATGATGACGGAGATTTACCAGAAAGAACCAAAGTTTCACACGGTGATTGCGCCGGAAGGCACCCGCAGTCGAGTGGAAAAACTGAAGACTGGGTTTTATCATATCGCCTTGGGCGGCGGGGCCGCCATCGTGATGTGCCGTTTTGATTGGGGTCGGAAGGTGGTTGAGTTCAGGGAGCCTTTTTTCCCGACGGGAGACATGGAGGCCGATTTTAAGGTGATTGACGATTACTTTCGAGGCGTCCGGGGCAAAAACCCTTCGCAAGGATATTTGTATGAAGGCTGACGAACCAAGCAGATTTAGCGCTTTACAAAAAATCTTTGGCCGATTTTTTTCATCTTCGCAATTATTCACCTTAATTTTTTTACCAATATCACATTGCTTATGAAATTCAAAAACATCTACACAGTAGCAGGCATCCTTGGGCTTTTCATCTTGCTCCAAAGCAAGAAGGACGGACCTGCCACCCAGCTAAACCTACCGGTGACGGGCGCTCCAAGTGAGGGTACTTGCGCCAATTCTGGCTGCCATGTTTCAGGCTCGTTCAACCCCACGCTTTCAATGTCGCTCTTCGACAACGGGAACCTGACCATCAAGTATGACCCTGGCAAAACCTACACTTTGAAAATCACCAATAGCCCCATCAGCGGATCGCCATCCGTGTACGGTTTTCAGGCTGTTTCGCTTTCGGCTACAAACGTGCAGGCTGGGGATTGGGGCACTAGCCCTGCAGGTATGACACAGAAAACAATCGCCAACAGAAAATACATTGAGCACAGCGAACCCGCCACCAATGGCGTATTCGAGCTGTCTTGGGTAGCACCCGCAGCGGGTACGGGCGATGTCACATTCTACGCAGCAAGCCTTGCTGGCAACGGCAACAATTCGGTTTCTGGGGACGGCATGGTGAAAAACACCCTCGTAATTCAGGAAAATGGCACCAGTAGCACGGATGAGGCATCGCAGGACATTGCTTCCCTCGAAGTAATGCCCAACCCAGTGGCGGATATGCTGAACCTCCGCATCACGAGCCGACTGGCCGGGGCGCACAAAATCCAAATCTACAGCGCTACTGGAGCAATACTGAAAACGATGCCTGTGAATGTGCAAGTAGGCCAAACTACTACTAGCGTACCTGTGGACGAGCTAGCGCCGGGGCTTTACCTCGTGCAGCTTTGCGGCGAAGGGCACATGACCGCCGTGCAGATGCTGAAAAACTGATTTCGAGTTTCGAGGCACGAGTTTTGACTTGAAGTACCTGCCACTTTCAAAAATCCCGGTGTCTTTCAGGTACCGGGATTTTTTTGCCTCCGGCAATGGGCTCAGTGGCACGGCCATTGCGCCAGCAACAACTTTTGCAAAAAAAATGCGTTTTCAGCGGTGGGCAAACGCCCATTTTCACGTACCAAAAAATAGACTTCATGCGGTTTTTTGTCCTCTTCGCAACTTTCGTGCTCTTGCCCCTGCTCGCTTCCGCCCAGGATTCCAAACTTGCGCAACAATACTATCAGGATGGTGAGTTTGAAAAAGCAGCCGTGCTCTACGAGAAGTTGTACGTCCAAAACAACAAGAATGACTTCTATTTCGACCGCCACATCGAGTGCCAGTTGGCTTCGAAAAAATTTGACGAAGTAGAAACCACTTTGAAAAAAGAACTCAAAGAAACCCCAGACAATATTAGGTTGTACGTCATTTACGGCAACCTTTACGAGCGGCAATTTCAGGAGGACAAGGCAAAGGAGCAGTACGATAAAGCCATCAAAAAAATGCCTGCCGACCAGTACCAAATCACGAGGCTGGCGGGCGCTTTTTCCAACCTGAGCAAGTACGACGAAGCCATCAAAACTTACGAGACGGGCGGCCAACTGCTCAAGGACAAAGAGATTTTTTCCTTCAACCTCGCCGAACTTTACCGCCGCAAGGGCGACGTGCCGAAGATGATGGAGAACTATTTGAACAGCATCGTGTCGTACCCTGAGCGGCTCAACACCGTGCAGAGCCAGCTCCAACGCTACGTGACCACCCCTGAAGATTACACCGAACTGCAAACGCAACTCTACGACCGCATCCAAAAAAATCCCAATGCCTACCATTTCACGGAGCTGCTCCAGTGGGTTTTTGTGCAAACAAAAGACTACAAAAATGCCCTGCGCCAAGCCAAGGCTCTCGACCGCAGGCTGAACGAAAACGGCGCTAGGATTTACCAACTTGCCGTCACGGCGTTCAACGACAAGGACTACGATGCGGCCATTGCCTCCTACGATTATATCGTGAATGACCTCGGCTACACCTCATCATTTTACGTGGATTCCAAGCGGGAATCACTGCGCTCACGCCGTCTGAAACTGGTGGAAGGGTACAGTTACTCCGAGGCAGAACTGCGGGAAGTGGAAAAGGCTTACGAGACCTTCCTGAACGAATCGGGTAGGAACAAGACCACGGCCTCCATCATCGCCGAGCTGGCCGATTTGGAGGCATTTTACCTCAACGACCTCGACAAGGCCATCGCACTTTTGAGCGAAATGATTGCTTACCCTGGTATTGATGCACGGATTCAAGCACAAGGCAAGCTGAGCCTTGGCGATTTCTATTTGATGAAAGATGAAATCTGGGAGTCCACCCTGCTGTACTCGCAAGTGGACAAGGATTTCAATGAAGACCAACTCGGCCACGAGGCCCGCTTCCGCAACGCCAAACTTTCTTACTACAACGGCGACTTTCAGTGGGCGCAGGCGCAATTCGATGTGTTGAAATCGTCCACCTCAAAGCTCATCGCTAACGACGCCCTCGACCTCTCGGTGTTCATCATGGACAACCTTGGGCTGGACACCACCGACACGGCGCTGCGACTCTACGCCGAGGCGGATTTGCTCACTTTCCAGAACCGTTTCCAGGATGCCTTCGGAAAATTAGACTCGCTCATCACTGCTTTTCCAGAGCACTCACTGGACGATGACGTGCTTTACGCAAGGGCAAAAATCTATTCCAAACAGCGGAAATTCACGGAGGCAGTAGCGCTGTACCAGCAAATTGTGGAGAAATATCCTGAGGAAATCAGGGCGGACAATGCCCTTTTTGAAATGGCCGAACTCTACGAAACCCAACTCAACGACTCGGCCAAGGCGATGGAACTCTACGAAAAAATCTTCCTCGACTACTCCGGCAGCACGTTCAGCATCGAGGCCCGCAAGCGGTTTCGGCGGCTGCGGGGGGATAATCTGAACTAAGAGCTTGTTTGGGATTTGGTCACTTGGCTCAAAACGGCTCTTTTTCGCCACTTTTCCACCTTTTTTCAGTCAAGTAGCCCCACTATTCTCCTTCAAAAAGCTGAAAAATTGACGAAAAATTTCTCGTTTTTAGCTCAAGCACCAAATCCCAAACAAGCTCTAGGCAGACATTTTGCCCAGCTCATTTGGCAGGTTTACTTCTTTCAGAATATTGGCAAAAATAGTCGCTGTGCTCACGTCTTCTTCGTCTTCAAGGGGGTCATCTTTCACCCGTAGTTTTGGGTTGCTCGTTTCAAACTCCGCCTCGTCATACTCAAACAAAGTCCATCGGCTGAAGGCATATTCCAGCGCCGTCAGGTTTTCCACCCAATCGCCAGAATTCATGTAGCAGACATTGCCGACATTCCGCATCTGTGGCATGTGGATATGGCCGCAAACCACGTAGTCGTAGCCCTGCTCGCCTGCTAGCCGGATGGCCGTTTCCTCAAAATCACTGACGAATTTCACGGCTTCCTTCACCCGGTTTTTTACCCTGCCCGCAAACGACATCCTCGGCTTGCCGAGCCTTGCCCGAATGGAATTGATGAAGCGGTTGAGGCGAATGAGCCAATCGTAGCCCTGACCGCCCAGCCTTGCTATCAGTGGTGAATATTGGATAAAAAGGTCGAAAACATCGCCGTGGAAAATCCAGACTTTTTGGCCGTTGAGTTGGAGCACCAGCTTGTCCCGCAGGTGGATATTGCCCATCGAGAAATCGGAGAAGCGGCGGAGGGAATCGTCGTGGTTGCCGGTCACGTAATAAACCTTTGTGCCGTTGCCAGCCATCTTCATCACCCGCTGGATGACCTGCACGTGCTCCTTCGGAAAATAGCGCTTGTTGAACTGCCAGATGTCGATAAAATCGCCGTTGAGCACCAGCACTTTGGGCTTGATGCTTTTCAGGTAATTGAGCAGTTCTTTGGCGTGGCAGCCATAAGTGCCTAGGTGTACGTCAGAAATGACGGCGATATCCAACTCTCTTTTCATGAAAATGCAATTTGTTCGGGTTTAGAACAATTGCACGCAAAGTTGGAGCGGCCGTGTAAACTACCTGTAAACGAGTGATTATCAAATAATTAAAAAGCTAAAATATGCACAGCTGAAAATTTACTGCTTGACAAACTGAGCTGCCGTTTCAAACTTTTCGTTCCGAATTTCGACAAAATAAACGCCGCTCGGCCACTGGGCTATTTCGTAGGTCAGTTCATATTCGCCCAGTTCTATTTTCCTTTTTTCTTGTAAAATGGCCTTGCCCGTCGAGTCCTTGAAAATCAACTGCACCTCATCGTCCACGGGTATCGAAAAACTGACGGTGAGCTGCTCTTGGGCCGGGTTCGGGAACAGCTTCAAGCCAAAATACTGCTCGCCTTTTATCTCCACAGCTTGGGTGGATTGTTTGTTCAAAACCACCTTGTACACCTTACCCGAAGCGGCGCTCAGGGTTCCATCGTCAATGAAAAGGATATTGGGTAGGGTACTTTCGATACCGCCCACCACATAGCCAATCAGGGTGTTTTCGTTGGGCAATGCGTCCAAATTGGCGATTTCGTTCTGCACCATGGGCAGGTTGGCTGCGGGCAAAAATGTTGCGCCAGCACCCAGCAGGGCAGGCATATCCCCCAGTTTCAGTTCCGTCATGGAGCCGTCCGCCCGGCGGGTCACGAGGCTGATTGTCTTCACAAAAGGAACGTTGGGGTCGTCTTTCAGTACCCCAGCTGCATCCAGATAGTAGCGGCTGATGCCACCGAAGAACAGGGTGTGCATTTCATTTTGCGAAGCAGAAAAAAGTCCAGCATGCGCCGTGTGGTACTGGTTTAGGTATTGATTGAAATTGTTGTTGACGGTGTAGCCGCTGGGGGTCACGTCCACGGTGTTGAGCCAAGGCAGGTCTTGGTTGTACTGAAAAACACCGCTGAAAGCCGTGAAGCCTTGACTGCCGTTGGGGAAAATTTGCGGCGCCAAATTGTAGTCCCGGCGGTGCAGGTTGACGGTGTCAATGGTTTCGGTGTAATTGTCCACCGCAAGCGCCGAGCCATCGTCCTCAATGGTGAACTGCTTGATGGCGTTCGAGTATTTTTGGTAAAAACCGGGGCCATGGTCTGGGCCTTGCGGGTTGTAGCGGCCTTGAAAAATTTGGCCACCCACGAGGTAAAACTCGTCGTCAAGCAGGCCGAGGTAGCCGCCCGTTACCCGCAGCCGCTCATCGGTGAGCTGCCGAAAGTAGGGCGTTACTGGTGAATCAGCTACGACTGCTGCCACCAGTCCCTGTAGGTCAACCGCTGTCAGGTAGGGATACGTGACCCACTCGTTTACCGAAGGGCTGTGACCATAGCCGCCTATGATGTAAAGCGTGTTGCCCCGCTGGGTGTACTCCATGTTGGTGGATTGGAGCTGTTCCAGCAGGTCGGTGGGCAGGCCTGCCAGTGGTTTTGACCAGACTTGCTTGGTGGCGATGTCCGTCACCCAGATGTTCAGGTTATTGAAATCGGGGTCGAAGGCGGCGAAGGGTTGGCGCTGGTGCAGGCCGTCCGTGCGGCCACCGATGAAGACCCATTTGCCATCGTAGGTGCCATCCACAAAGGAATGGAGCGCTGGAAAATTGGGGAATGTTTCTTCGGAAATGGCAATGGAGAAACTGGCATTTTGCGCCAGCATTTTTACCAAAAACAAAATAAGACCTATTGTGAATGCTGCATTTTTCATAAAAAAATTGATTGATGCTAAGTCCCGTTTCAGTGGTTCATGAAGGTTTATGATTTCAAGTTTAAGGTTTACTGACGTGAAACTTCGTTTTCACAGGAGACTCTGCACAATTGAAAATGAGTAGCATTTTAATATAGCTTCTTTGGTACGCAAACCTTTGCAGGAATTATGAAGCAGGCTCTTCCCTGAAACCAAAAACCAAAAACCTGTGAACCGTCTTTAGGAACTGGCCCAAAAATAAAAACACTGTGTGATGCCGTCGGGGGCAAAAGTCACACAGTGTATTTTTACGAAGAAAAATGATAAAAATCAGGCTGCCATGGCGACGGGCTGCCTTCCAAGTTCTTTCAGCGCCTTGAAATGAGAAATAATCGCTTGTCGGGTGGTGCGGTATTCGTTGTACGGCAAGCCGAATTCAAGCGCCGTTTCCTTCACGATTTTTGAAATCTTCGGGTAATGTACGTGGCTGATATTGGGGAAGATGTGGTGCTCAATCTGATAGTTGAGTCCGCCGACGAAGAATGACACGAGCCAGTTTTTGCGGGCAAAATTGGCCGTAGTAGCCAATTGGTGGATGGCCCAAGTGTTTTCCATGTTGCCTCCCTCGTCCGGCACTGGGTTGTCCGTGTTTTCCACTACGTGTGCCAATTGGAACACCATCGCCAAGATGACGCCAGCCGTGTAGTGCATCACGAAAAAGCCAATCAGCACTTTCCACCAGGCCACGTCCAACACCAAAATGGGCAGCACAATCCAGATGGCCATGTAAATGATTTTGGTGATGATGAGGATGCTCCACTCCTTGGTCGGGTTCACTTTTTTATCAAAAGAAATGCCCTTCTTGATGTAGCCCTTCATCTGTTTGTAGTCCTTGGTGATGGCCCAACTGATGGTCATCAGGCCGTAAAGCAGGACGCTGTAGTAGTGCTGGAATTTGTGAAAGCGCTTCCAGTCCTGCTCCTTGTGGAGGCGCAGCAGGCCACCCGCCTCGATGTCCTCGTCCATGCCGTGGATATTGGTGTAGGTGTGGTGCAGCACGTTGTGTTGCACTTTCCAATTATAGACATTGCCCGCCAGGATGTAGATGGAACTGCCCATCAGGTTGTTCACCCAGCGGTTGCGGGAGTAGGTGCCGTGGTTGCCGTCGTGCATCACGCACATGCCCACGAAGGACATGCCCATGCCTAGCACGATGGTGAAAAGCAGCATCGCCCACTGGTTGAAGTTGTTGGAAATGATGAGGAAATACGGGGTCAGGAAGATGCTGAACACGACGATAGACTTGACATACAGCTTCCAATTGCCAAATTTGCTGATGTCATTTTGTTGAAAATAGGCGTTGACACGGCTGTTCAGCGTTTTGAAAAAATCCGTGCTGTCCGTCCTTGGAAACTTGATTGCTGAATAATCCATTGAATATTTTGATTTGAAATAAATTGCTTGAAAAAGGAACTCGAATTTGTTTTAGTCACTCGACCAACGAGAACAAAAGCCCGGGTTTTAAGTTTCCAAAACGGGAGTCTCGCAGCAAGATGGGAGGGTTTTTAGCAGGTCGCCTCTACTTTTGGGGCGTGCAAAATTAGCAAAAGAATTTAACCACCAAGCCCCTTTGACAAATATCAGACCTGTTAATCGGCGAAACCGTCCGCTGCGTATGCCACCATCGGCAAAACATCTACCAAGCTTTATGACAAGTTTATGAACAAACATTTCAAAATCAACATTCAGGGCAAGGTTCAGGGCGTTTGGTACCGAGCCTCGGCGCAGCAGGCAGCCCAGCGTTTCGGCCTCGGCGGCTTCGTAAAAAACCTGCCGGACGGCGGCGTGTATTGCGAAGCGGAAGGGCCGGTGGCTGCTTTGCAGGATTTTGTAAAATGGTGCCGACGTGGCCCGGAACTGGCAAGGGTGGACGAGGTGGAGGTGGTGGAAGGCCCCATTCTGGGCTTTTCGGGCTTCGAAATACGGCGTTGAGCAGGGTCGAACATTTTTACCGACTTTTGTCTTTTGAAAAAAAACAACTCTTGAGAAAATGAAGTACATCTTTCCTTTTTTCCTCCTGCTCCTGACTGCCCTAGCCCCGGCGTCTGCCCAATGCAAGCTCATCGCCCTCGACCAAGTGGACGAGTTCGACTCCACCAGGGTCATCGCCACCAAGCCTTTCAATATTGGTGTGTTGGTGCCTTCCGGCAATGTGGCCGAAGGGCTTTCCGGGCAAGAAACCGTAGAGGAGGGCAAGGCAATTTTCAGCTACGGCAACGAAAACAATATCCGCTCTTTCTTCCTGACGCTGGCCGTGGTGGAGCGCAAGTTTTACATGATGGAGCCAGACTACAATGTTTACCTGAAAATGGTGGATGGCCCGGTCATCAAGCTCCTGAACGTGCCGGAGGATGGTGAGTTCGACCGCAAGATTTTGATGTGGAAATACGTGCATACCTGCGTGGTGCCGCTGGAGTATTTCTTTATGCTGCGGGATGGTCTGGTGGAAAAAATCCGCATCGAGTACAATGATTTTAAAGAGACCATTGTGCTGGATGGAAAGCAAGCTAAGTCATTGCAGGATGCGGTGAAATGTGTGGAGGAACGGTTGAATAGTGGGCCAGTGGTGAAGCCGTGAGGTTTACTGCTTTCTTATTTGCCGAAATACCGACCTAATCTTATCCCCACTCCAAAAAAAGGTCGAACAGGGGTAAGGCTGCTTTGTATTGGGCTTACACTTTTTGCTTCTCTTGAAAGATTTATTTTAGCGGATATTTTAATTCTTCTCTTGTTTCTCAGATTTATAAAGCCATAAGAAAAATCAAATTCAGGTGCATAACTGTCTTCAGATATGAGGGTAATAAAATCAAAATTTAGTTCTCTGTTAGGCATTATTTTGTAATTATATCCTACCCCAATTTGAAAAAAAGGAAATGGGGAGCTATATCCATTAATCTTAGATGAAATGCCCACACCTGTTTGCAATCCGAAAGAAGATTTTTTTATTGAAAGTCCTACATATTCATATAGTAAATCAACTTCTCCAAATTTTCCATTAAATATCAACCCCACACCTGTATTTAAAATATGATTGCCAAGTCTCTCTGGAGAGGCTTGGCAATTAACTTTATTCAAAATAAAAAATAAAAACAAAGGCATTGACAACAATCGTAGCAGCTTATAAATACAATAAATTGATTTATTGCTTGAAATTATTGGGTCAATTTTTTGACAATGAAGTTTTAATAATTTTCTCATAAAAATGAATGTTATTTCCGCTCACCGAAACGAAATAAACTCCGTCTGGATTATTGGAAATATCCATGTTAACGACATCAAATCCATTTTGGAAAGATTTTGCAAAGATAATCCTTCCGTGGCTTTCCTGAACCGTGACCATAATTTTTTCTTGGTACTCTGCAATTCCTGAACACCTGATTTCAAATTCACCTGAACTTGGGTTAGGGGAAATAGAAAATTCAACATCGGTCTTACTTTGTATTTGTGCTTCACTTCTCTTATCATCGGAAAATTTTAATGCTTCACTAACGGCCATCTGGTCATTTAGTTGCGGAGGAGCAATCGCAAAGCTAGGGGGGTCTGAGTTTGGGGAGAAAGGTGGCACACATTCTTCGATTTTAAATACCTGAGTAGCGTTGGGTTCAGAAATAATAGTGATGTCAGTAGGGCCTCCAACAAAATCTATTAACTCACCCGCCTGTAGGTTTAAAATCGTACCGGGTGCAATAAAGACATTCGGGCCAATAAGTATCTTGTTGACAGCTGTATAGGAAACAGTTCCTGAAAGTGTTGAAAACCCTGTACTGGCATCAAGAATAATGCATTCATTGCAGCAAGCATCATTATAGTCAATTTTTACCACTGGATTATAGTTCATTCCAGGCAAATCGTCCGGTGTTTCATGGGGTATAGGAGGGCCACCGCACTGTGTGACATTCACAGCTTTAGCAAACATGCTATTAATTTTTTTTGCGCCACAATTATTGGCAATGATGCATGTATGGTTATAGAACCCATCTGTTACTTCAAACCCAGAATCGTCATTACCATCCCAGCTTAGGAAACTACCAGGGTTGTGCACTTCAATGGTTCTTACATGCTGGCCAGCCACAGCAGTTATTTCCCATGACACAAAGGAAACATTGTCCAAGTTGTAGATAGTCAAAGGGTTCGTAGTATATTCAGCGTTACAGTCATCATAGATATACTTATGTACGTTGTTCGTGTAGGAAGTTACACAGCCATCCGTTGGATCACAACCTTGGCATTCTTCACAAGGAGTAATATCTTTCACTAGGGTGACATCATCTACAAGTATATAGTTTTCAATCCCACTTGGCCGAAGTTCAAAACCTATCCAATCAAAATTCTCATCCAACACAACAAAGCTCGTTGTTAATTCAACCCATTGATTAACTGGCAACTCGGAACCAGAAAATGAAATAGTTGACGCTACTGTCATTGTGGAAGGGTTTTTTTTCTCATACCAATCCTCTGAACATACATCACCATCATCGTTTTCGTATTTAATTTTTTCTTTACCAATTAGTATGTCAATATAATTCGGACTACCAATACCGGTTATAGGGAATATATGATTAACAGGGGTATCGTGTGGAGCATGTAAAAGTAAGCTTCCAAAAGGAATACTTAAAATTCGTATAAACATTGAAACTTTATATTTTTTACCAAACTCTAATTTGTTACCTAGTTTTTGTTCAAATAGCTCCCCACAACCAAACCCTAAATAACCTGTGCCACCATGAGCGGGTATAGGGATTTCATCACCAATTGCATTTACTGTTAAAAAGTGAACATGGTCAGACCCTATCTTCAACCAATCTGGAGAATGTCCGCAAGTGTTGTATTCATCCCAAGGGCATTTTTGGTCTTCTTTCCAAGTGTCAGCTTTTCGCAAATGGGATAACCTTTCAGGTTCTTCATCATTTACGCCCCAGTCTTTACTTTCAAAACCACTATTACTGATGACATTCGTCTGCGAAATAGCCATACCGCAACCGTAAAAAAATAAAAATAGCGTTAATACATTTTTCATGTCAAAATATTTTGATGCTTAACAAGCAAGGCATGATTTAATTTAGGTTCAATGATTTCAGAACTATTTTTTCAGTTCTTCAACCTGTTCTTTCAACAACTTATTCTCCGCCTCCAATTTTTCCAGTCGTTTGTTCATCTCCAAAATATAAAGGGTAAGTTCTTCTATTTTCTCCATCTGCTTCACTTGCAGTTCGCCAATATTTCCGCCGTCCGCTTCTACCTCCTCTGCGGAAGGCATGTTCGGTAGCCTTTTGTTGGCATTAATGTATTCTTCTAATACCTTGAGTGGCATCAGTGTATAGGACTTCTCAAAGACGTAATCTGGAAATGGGGGGAGTTTTACCCTAACCTCCTTTGAATATAATAATTCGCTTACTTCAATTCTTGGTGCCATCAATTTACCATTGACAACTGTTACATTTCCGCTTACGCGCACAGACCCATCAAATCTACCAGCATAAGCTCCTCCACTGAACCATCCTCCAGTGCCACCTGAACCACCTTCACCACGAATAGCAACGCTGCCAAACCCACCACCAGTGCTATAGGCTACACCATGTATTGCAAAGTCACCTCTGGCATATATAGCACCGCCAGTGCCACCACCAGACTCATCTGGAGTATTTGTAAAAACTGATAAGTGATATGCTGGATTTGGTATCATTCCTATACCTACGATTCCATTGCGGTTGATTGCATCAGTCGTATTACAGTTGCCAGTCCACTGCACACATCCAGCACCCAAATCAGGCCCAGAAGCATTTACCGTATTTTCTTTAGTAGCATCTTGTGCATTGACATTGGTATTTACAGTCAATAAAAATAGCGATACCAGTGCCAAGAAGAAGTAGGATGTGAATTTCATAAAAGTATTATTTTGTTGGTTAATGATTGAAAAATTGTACAGCGCAAAATTGACCTGTTAAAATCCACCAACAAAATTTCTTCACCCATAAAATATTCCTTATATTCGCCTTCATATCACTTAAACACATAGATTATGGACAAACACCTCGGCTACAACATCAGAAAGATGCGTGAACTCAAAGGCTACAAACAAGAATACATGGCGGAAGGACTAGGCATCGGCCAAACCAGTTACAGCGACATCGAATCGGGCAAGGTCAAACTGACGGTGAATAGGCTCAAAAAAATTGCTGAACTCCTCGACACCACGCCACAAGCCATTGAAGAATTCAATGACAAGAATTTCTTCCACATCATCAACCACCAAGGCAATGCTGGCCAAATCACCATCAATAATTCTTCTTTGGAAGAATTAGCAAAAGTTTTGACCGAACCATACAGACAACAACTGGCCAGCAAAGACGAACAAATCCAGTTCCTGCAAAGCCTGCTCAAAAAGGCAGAATAGTTGCACATAAAAAAACGCCACCCGACTCCCTCGGATGGCGTTTTCCATTAAAGCCAAAAAGCATTGCCCTTCAAGCACTTGGCGGCTTAGGCGGCGTCACTTTCGAGTCGTCCACCTCCACGCCCCATTCGATGAGCATCTTTGGGTTCTTGGCGTACTTCGCTTTCAGGAGGTTGAGGGCCGCACGGGTCGCATCGTTGAGCATCGGCTTGTGCTTGTCCCGCTCCCGGTAGGCTGTCTCGGCCTTGCCAGCAAAGTCCTCAGCCTCCGTGTGCTTGGTGAAGGCAGTGTCGGCCAGTGGAGCTATTTCATCAAAATTGTAGTCGTCGAGAATTTTGAGCGGGGAGTTTTCGCCCAGTTCCCGGTGCTTTGCAGCAATCTTTTTGGTGATGTTGAGGAAATCACCGCCCCATTGCGGGAGCTTTACCCGCCCTTTTGCAGTTCTAGCCATGTTGAGAAGTGTTTAAGATGAAAAAAAATGGGTTTACAAACCAAATATATTACGATAAGGCTGAATTTGTCAATAGGGAAGGGGATATTCTTTTGGATATTGGTTAAATTCCATAATTATCATTGATATTAAAACAAATATTGTCGTTATTAAAACAATTAATGCAATTATCGCATCGAATAAGCGAATTATCGTGCGTGATGGTGTGATATTTGTTTTAATACCGGCGATAATAAAACAAATATTGGCATTATTGAGGCGAATTTCATAAAAATGCCTTATCCTAGATTGTTCACCAAAGGACGTTCCTCACCTACTTACTATATACTAATGTGAAATTGCTTACTTCGAGGCGGTAGTTTCCAGAACAGGTTTTGCAGCCCCCTCCTTCTTCCCCCACTCACTCCTTTTCTTAAAATACTTCGGGTTCACCACCAACAGCCCAAACGACTCGCAGTCGTGCTTGCCCTGGTTGGCATGGTGTGACCCGTGCGCCCGCAGGATGGCCCGGCTGTATTTCGAGTCCAGTTGCCGGAACCACGAAAACCGCTGGTGGATATAGACATCATGGATGAGGAAATAGATGGCACCGTAAATCGTGATGCCCACCCCGATGTAAAACAGCCAGGCGTAGGGCGTAAAAGAACCAAGCAGGATGCAAGTGATGCCCGGCGTGGCGAAGACGAGGAAAAACAGGTCGTTCTTCTCGAACCAGCGCCCTTCTTTGAAATCGGGCCGGTGGTGGTCTTCGTGCCACTTCCAGCCGAAGCCGTGCATGATATGCTTATGGGCGAACCACGCCACGAACTCCATGCCGCCCACGGCGGCGAGGGTGATGAGGATTGCTTGGATTGTTGACATGGTTGGATTGTTTTATTGTTGGATTGCTTTATTGTTGGGGGGCTAGGTAATCGTAATACGTGTAACAATCCAACAATAAAACAATCCAACAATCACTCACATTAAATTCAACCGCATCCGCAGAGCCGAGCTGAAAAACAGGAAAATCTTCTTGCCGTCGTTGACTCGGATGCGCTGCTCCTTGACTTTGGCGGCGGCGGTTCGGCGGATTTTTTTGAATAAATTTAAGTAATAAACATAGGCCAAATATACGCCAAAACGGGCGCTCTTTGGCAATTGCACGATGCCGAGATAGGCATCGTCAAAGTCTTTTTTGATTTCAAGTTCAATCTGGTGCTTGTCTTCTGGGGTGAAATTCGTGAAGTCCACGCCGGGGAAATAGACCCGGCCACGGTCGTCGAAGTCGCTTTTCAAATCCCGCAGGAAATTGATTTTTTGGAACGCCGCCCCAAGGCTGCGGGCAGGTGCTTTCAGGTGCTCAAAAAGTTCAAGGTTGCCTTCGGTAAACACCCGCAGGCACATCAGGCCCACCACTTCTGCCGACCCGTAGATGTATTTTTCGTACAAATCGCTGCCATAAAACGTGTGGTGCAAATCCATTTCCATGCTATCCAAAAACGCATCAATCAGTTCTGGTTCAATGCCATAGCGATGCACCACTTCCTGAAAAGCGTGCAGCACAGGATTCAAACTGATGCGCTCCGCAATGGCCGTGTAGGTATCCGTTCGGAAACGTTGTAACAGGTCTGCCTTCGGATAGCCGTGGAAGGTATCCACGATCTCATCAGCGAAGCGCACGAAGCCATAGATGGCGTAAATTGGCATCCTGATTTTCGGGTCGAATGCCCGAATGCCCATCGAAAACGAAGTGCTGTACCGCTGGGTGATGAGTCGGCTGCACTCCTGGCAGGTGGTGTTGTACAAATCAAGCATGGTCAGGCTAGTTATCTATTTTCAGTTGCGAGCCGTGAGTTTCGAGTTTCGAGCTATGACCTGCGACTTACTCGAAACTCGCAGCTCATAGCTCAAAACTCCTTTGCAATTAACTCCGCCACCACCTGCCCCGAAATCAGCGACGGCGGAACGCCAGGGCCGGGAGCAGTCAGTTGGCCAGTGTAATATAGGTTTTTTACTTTTTTGCTTTTGATTCGGGGTTTCAGGAAGGCCGTTTGCAGCAGCGTGTTCGCCAGGCCGTAGGCATTGCCTTTGAAGGCATGGTAGTCCGCCTTGAAATCGTTGTGCGCAAACGACCGCTTGTACACAATTGAATTACGAACATCCTGCCCAGTGAGCTTTTCGAGGCGCTCCATCACAATATTAAAGTATTTCTCCCTAAGCTCATCAGTATCCTGTAAATCTGGTGCGAGCGGGATGAGCACGAAGAGGTTTTCGCAGCCCTCCGGCGCCACCGATGGGTCGGTCATGCTCGGTGCGCAGACGTAGAACAGCGGGTTGGTCGGCCAAACGGGCTGCTCGTAAATCTCCACTGCATGTTGCTTGAAATCTTTATCGAAGAAAAGATTGTGGTGGAGCAGGCCCTTCAGCCGCTTGTTGATTCCCAAATAAAACAGCAAGCTAGACGGCGCCATCACCCGCTTGTCCCAATATTTTTCAGAGTATTGCCGCACCCGCTTGTCCAGCAGGTTTTGCTCGACGTGGTGGTAATCGGCACCGCCAACTACGACGTCCGCAGCATGTTCGCCTTTCGTTGTAATGACTTTTGTGGCGTGGCCATTCGGCACACAAATTTGTTTCACCTCCTCGCCAAGGCAGATTTTCACGCCCAGTTCCTCCGCCAAAGCCACCATTCCCTCGATGATTTTGGTCATGCCGCCCATCGGATACCAAGTGCCGAGCGCCATGTCGGCATAGTTCATCAAGCTGTACATGGCCGGGGTGTTTTCGGGCGTAGCTCCGAGAAACAGCACAGGGAATTCGAGCAGTTCGATGAGTTTTTTATTGGTAAAAAGCTTCCGCACATGCGAGGACAGCGAGCTGAACATCTGCAACCGGAACATGCTGGCCAGTATCCGCCAGTCGGCAAACTCCCAGATGGAGAGGCTCGGCTTTCGCACGAACTCGCCCATGCCCACTTCGTATTTGTATTTCGCTTCGCTCAAAAATTGGCGCAGCTTGGTGCTACTGCCCGGCTCTTCCCGCTCGAACATTTCGCAGAGCGCATCTACACCAGCAGGTACGTTCAGTTCATCATTTTTACCAAAAAAAATGCGGTAGGAAGGATCGAGGCGGGTGAGGTGGTAGTAGTCGCTGGCTTTTTTGCCAAACAGGTTGAAGTATTCCTCGAACACTTCCGGCATCCAATACCAGCTTGGCCCCATATCGAAGGTGAAGCCCTTAGCCTCAAATTTACGGGCACGGCCACCAGGCACGGCATTCTTTTCAAGTACCGTCACGTCAAAGCCCTGCTTCGCCAAACAGCTTGCCGTGGCGAGACCAGAGAACCCCGAACCGATTACGATTACTTTTTTTGTCAAAATTCTGCTTTTAACTTTTGGTAGAAACCAAAGGTTAACAGGGTTTTATTTTTTTTGTTTATGTTTTTGAGCTAAATATTTAAACAAAAAAATTAGGTAAGGCGATGTGACAAATTTATACTTCATCCATAGCCTTCATCTTCTCTGCGTTTTCAGCAATTTGGAGTCCTTCGACAAGTTTGGTAAGCTCGCCCTCCAGCACTTGGTCGAGGTTGTAGAGCGTCAGCTCGATGCGGTGGTCGGTGATGCGGTTTTGGGGGAAATTGTAGGTGCGGATTTTTTCGGAGCGGTCGCCAGAGCCAACGAGCGATTTTCGTTGCGCAGCAATGGTGGCGTTCAATTTCTCCTTCTGCATTTCATAAATTTTGGAATAGAGCCGCTGCTCAGCGATTTCCTTGTTCGAGTGCTGGGAGCGGCCCTCGGTACATTCCACCACCACGCCTGTTGGAATGTGCGTTAACCGTACACCCGATTCGGTCTTGTTCACGTGCTGACCACCGGCGCCGCTTGAGCGGAAAGTGTCGATTTTCAGGTCGGAGCGGTTGATGTTCACGTCTTCCATTTCCATTTTGGGCATCACGGCCACGGTAGCGGCGCTGGTGTGTACACGGCCTTTGGTCTCCGTGGTAGGCACTCGTTGTACCCGGTGTACACCAGATTCGAACTTCATTTTACCGTAAACATCGTTGCCACGCACCTCGACGGAGACTTCTTTGTAGCCGCCAACAGTTCCTTCATTTTCGTAGAGCGGTTCAGTTTTCCAACCTTGTGTTTCAAAGTATTTGATGTACATTCGGTAGAGGTCGCCCGCAAAAAGGCTGGCCTCATCGCCGCCAGTACCCGCCCGAATTTCGAAGATAATATCACGGGCATCCTCAGGGTCACGGGGGATGAGGAGGGTTCTGATTTGCTCCTCCAGTTCATCACGCCGGGGTTCCAGTTCCTGAAGTTCGAGCTTTGCCATTTCACGGAATTCATCGTCTTTTTCTTTCAAAAGCTCCTTAGCACCGTCTATATTTTCGAGCACTTTTTTATACTCGACATAGGTATCCACGACCTCTTTCAGCTTAAAATATTCCTTGCTGACCTTGGTGTAACGGGCTTGGTCACTGACGATTTCAGGGTCTGACATTTGCTCTTCCAGGTTGATGAAATTGCTGCGAATGGATTCGAGTTTATCTAACATGCGATTTTTTTTGAATTTTGCGCCGGAAACATTGCCCGGCAAGTGTTGAATAAAGGAAGGACGCTACTCCTCAAAAGGGAGTTGGAATTTGCGTAGCTACAAAAAGCGGCGAAGCTGGAAGGAGTTCATAAAATAACTTTCATGTTTGCGGATGCAAAAATAGGAAAATTAACGACCGAAAAAACAGGACGAATTTGACAGTTCCACTCATTTTGAATATCGAAGCTGCTACGGAGGTGTGTTCCGTGTGCTTGAGCCGGGGCATGGCGGTGCTTTCGGTGCAGGAGTCCGACGAACAGAACAAACACTCAAGCATCATCACGTTGCTTATCCAGCGCTGCATGGACGAAGCTGGGCTCAATCTACAAGACATTGACGCCGTTTCAGTGAGCGAGGGGCCTGGTTCCTACACCTCTTTGAGGGTTGGTTTTTCTACTGCGAAAGGCATTTGTTTTGCGCTCAACAAGCCGCTCATTACGGTCAGCACATTGGCTGCGCTAGCCAAAGCCGCCCATCTTGAAGCACAGGACTCCGCCGCCCTCTACTGCCCAATGATAGATGCTCGCCGGATGGAAGTGTACACGGCGTTGTTTACAGCTACTGGTGAAACAGTGCTGCCTCCTCGTCCAGTGGTAATCGAACAAGGTTCTTTCATGGAATATTTTGATGCAGAACAACGTATCATTTTCTGCGGAAATGGGGCTGAGAAGTGCAAGGCCGTCATCAACAATAATTTTTCGAGCTTTAGCAAGGTAGAAAATTGTAGTTCTGTGCAATTAATTTCAGGTGCTATAAACATGTTTTTGAATAAGAAATTTTCAGATACCGCCTATGCTTCTCCCTGCTACCTAAAGGCACCAAACATCACTTCCTCAGGGCAGAAACCCAGCTAAATAGTTGATTATTAAGCATCAAGGATTTAATATAAGAAAAAAAATTACTTTTAAATAAGTTTGAATTTTAAAAATACGCTTTTATTTTCGCACTGATTTCGCACACTTTAAGCATTACGATGGACGATTATCACTTCGATTGGTATAGTTCTTGGTTTGCAGGTATGAAGATTTTACTAATTTGAGAAAACTTGAATGTTGATTTCAACAATTTTTTAACCAGTTTTTAAAAAAACATAATATGAGAAAGCAAAAGAGCGAGACGATTGTGCTCAAGAAGGGAAAAGAAGAAATCCACCTCGACTACGCAGAATTGCGCAAAGCCGTGTTGGTTCTTCGGGCCATCAACCACAAACTGCGCCAGCGGGTAATTGACTTGTTGGAGGAGAATGAGAAGATGACCGTTACTGACATCTACATCAAATTGCGGCTTGAGCAAAGTGTAGCTTCACAGCACTTGGCCATTCTGCGCAGGGCTGGCGTTGTTGCCACCGAACGTCAAGGTAAATTCATTTTTTACGGATTGGACAAAGACCGTTTGGGACAAATCTCCAAATTGGTGGAAGATTTGGCAGCTTAAAAAAACAGTGATTACTGGCTTTTTGCATGGAATACGAAAGTATTCTTTTTCTTAATTCAAATTATAATCCCTTGATGAAAAAAGCTTGACTTAAGCCAAGGCAAAGCTTAGAGGCACGTATAAACATGTGCTTACTTTATTGCTACACTTCTATTTTATGGGCTTTTCAAAAATGCTGTAAACCTCACCGGGCTTACAGCATTTTTTTTATAACTTTTTTGAAAAGATAAATAAATAGCGCATATTTGCCTCAACAACTTCTTTTTCGCCAAAAAATTTTGACTTCTATGAGAAAGGCTAAGGTAATCATCAACGATGATAAGCTACAGGTGTCGTCGGATATACTCAGGGCATTGGCGCATCCACTGCGCATGAAAATCCTTGAGTTCATCGACGAGCACGAGACGATAAACGTCAACAAAATCTACAACACTTTAAAGCTTGAGCAATCCATCACCTCACAACACCTTCGCATACTTCGGTCGGCTGGTCTTGTCGAAACGATACGTGACGGAAAATTCATCCACTACAAGGTAGATTATGATAGGGTGACCACGGCTGTGAAGGCCATTGGATCATTCCTGAGTTTGCCAAAGACTGGCAGGTAAAACTGGGTTAAGCTAAAGGGGAAAAGGTTAGCGCAGTATTTTATTACTTGAGCCAAACAAAGGCGTTTACTATCCTTCAATAAACAAGGCTGATATCGAGCGATGCTCGTGGGTATTCCGTATTGCCCTTGCGAAAAGCTTTCCAGTGGAAAGTACCTTTATTTTATCTGGACGCTTTGTTTGCGAAATGGGTATCGTATCACAAACAATCAGCTCAAGCAAAGCCGATTTTTCAATATTTTCAAACGCCTTTCCTGAAAGGACGGGGTGCGTACAAATGGCACGGACGCTGTTTGCGCCTTCTTTCATAATAATGTCAGCCGCCCTACAGAGTGTGCCAGCGGTATCTACAAGGTCATCTACTAGTATCACATCAGCACCTTTTACATCTCCAATGACCGTCATTTCTGCTATTTCATTCGCTTTCTTGCGGTACTTGTCGCAAATCACAAGGTTCTTTCCGAAGTGCTTGGCGTAAGTTCTAGCCCTTTTTACACCACCAACGTCTGGTGAAGCAAACAGGGCATTCGTCAAATCCATTTTTTCCAAATGCGGCATATAAATGGCCTCACTTTTTAGGTGGTCAACAGGAATATCAAAGAAGCCTTGAATCTGGTCGGCATGGAGATCCATCGTCATCACCCGGTCTGCACCAGCGGCTTGCAGCAGCTCTGCGATAAGTTTAGCTGAAATGGGCACACGAGGCTTGTCCTTGCGGTCTTGGCGGGCGTAGCCGAAGTAGGGCATGACGGCGGTGATGTAACCCGCAGAGGCCCGCTTGGCAGCGTCTATGACCAACAGCAGCTCCATCAAGTTTTCGGCAGGTGCGAACGTTGACTGAACGAGGAACACATAGGCCCCCCTCACCGATTCGTTGATGACAGGCTGCATTTCACCATCGCTGAAGCGGTTGACCGAAATGTCGCCCAGGGGTTGGCCGTAATAGTCGGCTATCTTCTCAGCCAAATAATTCGAGTTCGTTCCTGAAAAGATTTTTACTTCGACCATAGCGTTTGTCATAATGAAATTTGGAGGGGTGATGGATTAAAATTGAGCAGCAAAAAAATCATCAAAAAAAACATTCAAACACCAACAAAGCTGCCAGTGAAAGATTTTCTCATACCAATCATTAAATTACTGCTCAACCGAAGAGTCTATTGTGGCACAAAAGTAGAAATTCTTTGCTCAAAGCACGGCGGCTTTGGAGCGTAGTTTTCTGGGGTAAAAATTAAATGCAATTTTACCTCAGCGTGGAAGCCCAGTTTGTCAAATCTTTTTTGGCGATTGAGGCCTCCATTAGTTCTGGGAATTTATCAGGGGTACAGGCAAAACTTGGAATATCCAGTGAGGCAAGTGCCGCTGCCAAACCTTTATCAAAAGAAGGCGCACCTTTATCATCCAATGCGAGGAGGACGATGAAATTTACACCTGAAGCTTTGATGGCGGCAGCTTTTTTTATCATTTCGCCTTGATTGCCACCTTCGAAGAGGTCGCTGATGAGTACTAAAATAGTGTCCGAAGGGTTTTTGATAAGTGTTTGCCCATAACCCAGTGCTTTATTGATGTCAGTGCCGCCGCCAAGTTGGATACCAAACAGTAAATCTACGGGGTCTTTCATTTTATCGGTCAAATCAGCGACAGCGGTATCAAAGGCAATAAAATACGTGCGCACCGATTTGAGTGATGCCATGATAGCGCCCATCACCCCAGCATAAACGACCGAAGAAGCCATCGAACCGCTTTGGTCAACCAAAAGGATTATATGCCGCAGGGATTGCCCTTTTCGTCCGTGTCCAACAATATTTTCAGGGATAACTGTCTGATAATCAGCTTGGTAGTGTTTTAAATTTAATCGTATTGTCCGATTCCAATCTACCTCATTCAGCTTTGGACGGCGGTTTCTAACTGACCGACTCAGTGCACCTTCAATTGCCTGACGAAGTGGGTTCCTAAGTTTTTTCTCCAAGGCGTCCACCACTTTTTTGATAACCATCCTAGCAGTTTCCCGGGTTTTGGTGGGCATTACTTTGTTCAATGAAATCATGGTTGCCACCAAGTTCACGTCAGGCTCTACCATCTCCAACAACTCAGGCTCCAACAATAACCGATGAAGCTCCAATCGCTCCACGGCATCTTTTTGCATTACCTGTACCACCGAGGTTGGGAAATACTGCCGAATGTCACCTAGCCAACGGTTGACATTTGGAGAGGATGCACCGAGGCCACCTTTGCGCTCATTGTTGTAAAGTGCTTCTAGCACATTGTCCATACCAGCAGCATCCCCTTCTAAACCAACCTCGGATTCTGGGTCAGCTTGTTTGCCAAGTATGAGTCGCCATTTTTTTAAACGAAAATCTTCCATACGGGTAAAGTTAAGCAAACTTGTATGCCTAGGCTAAGCGTAGCTTTGTGGCGACAAAACTGTAATCAATTAATAGTATTTTAAATATTATTAATTTAAATTATTCGTACATTCAATCATGGTGATTATAGGATTATTTTCACAAGTCCTATTTTTGGCGCTTATTTTGAAAACACATAAAAACTTATGCAACCAGGAATAAAAGTTTTCGCCCCAGCTTCCGTAGGCAATGCCGCTGTTGGATTTGATGTAATGGGATTCGCATTGGAGCAGCCAGGCGATGAAATCATTGTGAGGTTCAGTGACACACCGGGCTTAAGAATCACGCTCATCTCAGGCGCACAAGGAAAGTTACCCTACGACCCACTGAAAAACACTGCCGGCTTTGCAGCGCTCAAGCTCCTCGAACACCTCGGTGAAACGGGCCATGGCATCGAGATGGAATTGCACAAAAAAATGCCCATTGGTAGTGGACTTGGCAGCAGTGCGGCAAGTGCCGTCGCTGGTGTCATGGCCATCAACGAACTGTTCAAACGTCCTTTGGAGAAAAAATATCTGCTGCCATTTGCACTCCAAGGCGAGTACCTTGCTTCTGGCGGTTGGCATGCCGATAATGTAGCTCCTTCGTTAATGGGTGGCCTGGTGCTCATCCGTGATAATGAAACGATGGATTTCCATCGCCTGCCTATGCCACGAGGTATTTACGCTACGGTTGTTTACCCCCATGTAGAAGTTTTGACAAAGGACGCTCGAAGCATTTTGAGCGATGCTGTTCCATTGAAAAAATTCATTCAGCAAAGCGCCAACTTGGGTGCATTCATTATCGGGTTGTACAACACGGATATTTCCCTGATTGGACGAGCTTTACAAGATGTAATCATTGAGCCGCAGCGAGCAAAATTGATTCCTCATTTTTACGAAGTAAAAGAAGCTGTGATGAAAGCCGGAGCACTGGGTTGCAGCATTTCAGGTGCTGGTCCCTCCATTTTTGCCCTCAGTGCCAACAGCTTAATCGCTGAAGAAGTAGGTGAAGCCATGAAACGGGTTTACACGCAGGCTGGCATTGAGCATGATTTGTATCTCTCTCCTATCAATCAGGAAGGGGCAATAAAACTTTAGTGAACAATTATTACAAGCGGTTGGTGCAATTTTCCAGCAAATTGCACCAACTCAGAAATCTATTTTATGCGTCTTTATAGCACAAAAAACACCGCCAATTTTGTCTCCTTGCAAGAGGCTGTTTTTAAGGGGTTGCCTGATGATAATGGCCTGTATATGCCGGAATCTATTTCTCAACTTCCAGCAGTATTTTTTAAAAACCTAAAGGACTATTCATTCCAAGAGATTGGTTTCAAGATTTGCAAGCACCTTTTCAATAGTGCTATCCCAGAAAGTGACCTTCAAAGTATCATTGAAAAATCCATCACCTTTCCCGCACCTATTATAAAACTGGATGATGAAACCTATATCCTTGAACTTTTCCATGGTCCATCCCTGGCTTTCAAAGATTTTGGGGCAAGGTTCATGGCGCAGCTTATGAGTTTTTTTAATCGGGGGAATGACCGTGAGTTAGTCATTCTAGTTGCAACTTCCGGCGACACGGGCGGTGCTGTTGCGGCAGGGTTTTACAAGACGCCGGGCATTAAAGTGGTGATACTCTACCCTTCCGGCAAGGTCAGTCATTTGCAGGAAAAACAATTGACCACACTTGGTGAGAACATTTCGGCCATTGAAGTAGACGGTAGTTTTGATGACTGCCAAGCGCTGGTCAAACAGGCATTTTTAGACCAAGAGTTGACCAAGAACATTCGGCTGAGTTCAGCGAATTCTATCAATATTGCTCGATTGATACCTCAATCCTTCTACTATTTCGAAGCATACAAACAGCTCCCAAGTGATGGAAAGCCTGTAGTATTTTCAATACCAAGTGGCAATTTTGGCAACCTTACCGCAGGCCTATTTGCTAAAAAGATGGGGCTTCCTGTTGACAAGTTTATTGCTGCTACCAATGCAAACGATGTTGTGCCTTCTTATTTGAACACTGGCACTTACTCGCCCCGGCCATCTGTCCCCACCCTTTCCAATGCAATGGATGTTGGAAGCCCTTCCAATTTCGCTAGAATGATGCACTTGTATGGTTCCACGTGGAACACCATGAAGAAAGATATCACAGGATACGCTTTCAATGACAGCGAAACTGAGGCAGCAATGCAGGATGTTTATACCAAGTTCTCATACATAATTGACCCGCACGGAGCGGTTGGATACCTGGCATTATCCAAATACAAAGAACAAAACAAGGGAGTAAAAGGCATAATCCTGGAGACCGCTCACCCATCTAAGTTCCTTCCAGACGTAGGAAGAATCTTGAATCAAGGCATAGATGTTCCAGAACGGCTTGCTGTTTTAGCAGAAAAAGAAAAGGTGGCAACAAGAATGAGCGTGGCGTTTGAACCATTCAAGGAGTGGCTTTTAAGCACCTACTAAAACTTTCCTCCATGGTAAAACCCACCATTTGTTCCACGTGGAACAAATAAAAAAGCCGGACTCAAATCATGAGTCCGGCTTTTTCAGCACCAAGGAACATCCTAAAAACTAACCTCAACTTTAAACAGTTGCTCCTCCCCTATTGATACCCTTTGATGGCTCTCAATACTGTACCCATAATCAGGTTGGTAGGTCAGCACTTGGTTAGACTTAGTTAATGAATTCGATGTATTATTCTCAACAAGCACCTTATTGACAATGCCCTTACTAAAGCCTATTTCAATGTTTTGGATTTTCAAGTTTTCATCTTGGTTAGCCTGCTTATAGTTGAGTTGTAATACTTCCCTTTCATCGTTAAAAATTGTGTCAACTACGTACTCGTCAGACCAAGCCGGACGATTAATATCAGCGTCAGCGAAAAAGCTCAATTCCTTTTTGAAGTCAAGCGTATCAATAACTCGTGCTTCCGACTTACCATTAACCATCACAGTTTTTGTAAACTTGTTTTTAGAAGAAAGCCTTTCCGCCTCTTCTTCAAAATAACCTTTCAAATCAAAGAATTTAGAAGTGTTAGGTTTTATGTTTTGAGCTGTCTCCTTTTGTTTACAAGCAAAGCTGATTGAGATGAGAAGTGTAAAAATAAGGGTTGGCTTTATCCAAATCAATTTCATAAAGGAGTACAAGTTATTTTGACAACAGATTTTTTCCGTCCATTTCACTCGGTAAACCAACCCCAAGCAAACCAAGAATGGTAGGCGCTATGTCCGCTAATTTCCCATCGGAGATTTTAAAATTTTGAGGCCCAACATACACACAAGGGACAGGGTTCATCGTATGCGCCGTATTCGGTGTGCCGTCCTCATTTATCATATAATCTGAGTTACCGTGGTCAGCTATCACGATGGCTTCATATCCATTAGCTTTCCCAAAAGCTAGCAATCGGCCAAGGCAACGGTCAACCATTTCAGCAGCCTTCATGGCGGCATTGAAATCACCCGTATGTCCAACCATATCGGCATTGGCGAAATTGAGACAGATAAAATTGGGCTGGTTATTCTCAATATCGGAAATGATGGTATCTGTTATTTCGACAGCACTCATTTCTGGTTGCAAGTCGTAGGTAGCAACTTTAGGCGAAGGTATCATCAACCGACGCTCACCGGAAAATGGCGCTTCCCTACCGCCTGAGAAAAAGAAAGTTACATGAGGGTATTTCTCCGTTTCTGCAATGCGAACTTGCGTAAGCCCAGCATCCGCCAGAACTTCACCTAGCGTGTTGTTCAGGTTGTCTTTTTCAAAAATAACATGCACATGCTGAAAACTCTCATCATACCGGGTGATAGTCACATAATACAGGTTTCGCCTTTTCATGTCGAACTCCGGCATGTCCTTTTGCGTGAGCACACTTGTGATTTCCCGTGGGCGGTCGGTGCGGAAATTGAAACAAATAACAACATCATCTTCCTGAATAGTGGCGATGGGCTTACCATCTTCATTCGTACAAACAATTGGTTTTAGAAACTCATCCGTCACTCCTTCCTCATAGCTTTGTTCAACCGCCCCCAATGGATTCGACGTTTTTTCACCAATTCCATTCACAAGGAGTTCGTAGGCAAGTTTTATACGCTCCCAGCGTTTGTCACGGTCCATAGCATAGTAGCGGCCAACAATTGAAGCCAGCCTAACTCTTTGATTATCAATACTTTGCAGTAATTTTTCCAAATATCCATGTCCAGATTTGGGGTCTGTGTCCCGTCCATCCATGAAAGCGTGAATGAAAACCCGACTAAGGCCATGTTGCTGCGTTGCATCGCAAAGCGCACGCAGGTGGCTTGTATGCGAATGGACACCTCCATCCGATAAAAGGCCAATGAAGTGTACGGCCTTGTCCTTCGCCTTGGCATAATTAAACGCTTCGAGCAGAACTGGATGCTGTTGCAATTCGCCTTCTCGAACAGACTTGTTGATGCGGGCAAGTTCTTGATACACGATTCGTCCGGCGCCAATATTCAAGTGGCCAACCTCTGAGTTGCCCATTTGCCCCTCTGGCAAACCAACCTCCTCCCCAAAAGTCACCAGTTCCGAATTGGGACAGGTTTTCATAAGTTCATCCATCACAGGTGTATCTGCCTGAGCAATGGCATCGGCAGCTGGTTTTTGTCCCTTGCCCCATCCATCAAGGATAACGAGCATTACTTGCTTTGTTTTCACATTAAATATTTTGTGTGTTAATTGACTTTTGCGGAGCAAAAATAATAATCACTTCGATGTCACTTTTGAAAAGGCACTCGTTATGGCTTTTGTTTTGACAAAAAGAAAAATAAAGCGGAAAGTACGAACCAGGCTGTTCTCTTCGTTAAAGTTGTCACTTAATTTGCAGGAATGATTTTAGAGAATTTTAACTTTCCAAATTGTTACCCTCCTCAACTTCCACGTCAAAACAATATTCAAGCGAACATATAAAAACAATTGTTCGTTTGATATGAAATAAGGAACTTCGCAAGCTCATTTAATAGAATACGTTCGTTCCAATTTTGAGCTGATGTGTTCATAAATTTTTAAACCATGAAAAATTTCTTGTTTGTCCTTCTTCTTGTTCCTTCCATTGCTTTTGTCAATTCGGAGGAAATGAACCTCGACGCCATCTCGAAAGCCATTAGCAGTGGCAACGCCGATGCACTCGGTCAGTACTTCGATACGACCGTAGAAATTGCCGTTATGGACAAGGAGGAAACCTATGCCAAGGCACAGGCTATTGCAGCGGTGAAAGATTTTTTCGCCAAAAACAAACCCTCTTCTTTTAAGCAAGTTCACCAGGGTGCATCAAAGGGCCAAGATTCCCAGTATTGCATCGGTAACATGGTCGCCACTTCCGGCACCTATCGGGTGTACATCTATATGAAAGTGAGCGGCACAAAACAAGTCATCCAGGAACTGAGGTTCGACAAAGAATAATGTCAAGCTCGGTTTTTATAAAAAAGAAAGGCGGCCAAATTGGTCGCCTTTCTTTTTTGTGCCTACTGCAATTTTTTACCAAAACCAAAAGCCCGCCGCATTTTATCATAAATAGCCGTGTTCTCATAAACACCGCTGAAAAGCTCCTCGCCCGGGCCCCATGCAAAAACTGGGATGAGCAAGGCCGTGTGATCTTTTGTCGTGAAAGCTGCCACGATAGTATCCATCGTAGAAGTAGCATTAATGGCATAGCCTCCCGTCTCATGGTCAGCGGTGACGATGACTAGCGTTTGGCCATCTTGCTTCGCAAAATCGAGGACTGCCCCGATCGCATTGTCGAAATCAATCATTTCACTGGTGATGTACTTGGAATCATTGGCGTGGCCACCCCAGTCAATCTGCGAGCCTTCAATCATTAAGAAAAAACCTTTCTCTTCTTGCTTTGACAAGTAATCTATTGCCGAACGGCTGGCCGGCACGAGGTAGTCACGGCCTTGCGAAAATGGCAACGGCTCACCGTCAGCACTGAAGTAGCCGAATTTTTTGCCGGGGTCAATGATTGCAAGATTTTTAAAATCTTTATCAAGATAAGTGGAGATGGCGAAGCCGCTCTTTGTCAATTGCTCAACAAGGTTTTGCTGGTCTTTCCGCTGGTCAAAGTATTTTTTACCGCCTCCCACAAAAAAATCAAGACCCTCCGACTTGGACAGGTCTGCCGCAATCTCCTCCATCATTTCCCGCTTTTTTTGATGGGCATAAAAACCAGCGGGCGTGGCATGGGTGATGGAAGATGTAACGACCAGCCCCGTGGATAACCCGTTCAATGCTGACTCTTCGAGGATGCTCTGGGACGGTTTCCCTTTTTTGTCAACACCGATGGCGCCGTTGTAAGTTTTTTTCCCGCAGGCAAATGCTGTGGCGGCAGCTCCAGAATCGGTCACCAGATCGCTGGAGGAATAGGATTTTTGTAGGCCAATGTACTTGAACTCCTCCAGGTTAAGCTTGTTGCCATTAAGGTACATACCAGCTGTGATCTGCGAAATGCCCATCCCGTCGCCTATCATCAGGATGATGTTTTTGGGCGGGGTAAACTGGATGGTGTCACCAGCTACCGGTTCATCGGGGTACTGGCCACCAACACCCGCAGATTTTGGATTGCAGGAAAAAACTAGCAGGAGGAGCGAAAAAATGATACTATTTTTCATGTCTATTTTTTGAGACATTCGTGTCTGTTCCATTATCCAGTTTTTAACAAAGCACATAACGTTTGCCGGGCAATGACCGCACCAGGCCCTTGAACTCAAGGTTCAACAGCAGCGAGGCCAAGTCACCTTGGGCAATCTTGGAGGCGTAGCTCAACTGGTCCACACCCGCCTCCTCTTCTTTTTGAATCAAATCCACCACGAGTTTCTCCTGGTCGGTCAGTTCATCAAAGAGGCGGCCTTGGGTGGCTTGCGGTACAATCCCATCGCCTTCCGCAGCCCAACGCATCGTATTCGCCAAGTCTTCGACGCTTTCGAGGAGGTTGGCCATGCTCTTTTTAATCAAAAAATTGCAGCCTTGCGAAAACTTGTCCTTCACCCTGCCCGGCACGGCGAATACATCCCGACCGTAACCAATGGCCTGCTGCACGGTAATGATGGAGCCACCCCGCTGCGCCGATTCAACGACAATTAGCGCATCGCATAAGCCAGCCACAATCCGATTTCGCATCGGAAAGTTCTCCCGGTCTGGCCCCACATGGCTGGCAAATTCGGTAAGCAAGCCACCATGTTCGGCCATTTCCAAGGCTACCTTTCGGTGCTGGGCGGGGTAAATATTGGCGAGGCCATGCCCCAAAACTGCCACTGTTTCGAGGCCGACATCCAAGCTTTTTTTATGCGCAGCAACATCAATTCCGTAAGCTAATCCACTGATAATCAATGGATTAAAAACCTTAAGGCCATCCACCAATTCTTCGCAAATATGGAGGCCATTGGGCGTTGGGGTACGGGTGCCGACAATGCCCACGGTGCGGTAGTGGTTGAGGTCGGCATTGCCACGGTAGTAAAGCATGACCGGGGCATCGTGCAAGTTTCGGAGGCGTTGGGGGAAATTTTTATGCAAATAAAAAAGCGGTGTGATGCCATGCGTTTCGATAAAGGTCAGTTCTTTTTCGGCAGCTTCAAGCACCGCCTTTTCGGCAACATTGGTGGCAATGACTTCGCCGATATTGGGAATTTTGAGCAAATTCGATTTTTTTGCCTCAAAAACCCCTCTAGCGCCACCGCAGTAGCTAACCAACAGCTTGGCCGTCACCGCGCCCACCATTGGGATTTTGGTCAATGCTACTTTGTAAAGCAGGTCATTCATTACTTTTGCGAGGAATTTATATTTCTCATAGTTTTGGTTGCTTTTTTGCAATTCAAGAAAAACAAAAAAGCAATTTTACGGACGAACTGCAAACTTAATTCAAACCCTCAAATAAGATGAAAGGACTGTTATCTAAAGTTGAATATATCGTCATTGGTGTGCTGGCACTCATTTTCCTGATGTGGACCGCCTCCAAATGCAATGCCCACAAAGCGGAAGCACAAAGCGCCGAGGCCATCGAAGCACAGGAAGACAGCCTCGCCCAAGCTGCCAATAAACCTGCGAGCGCCTTGCCGCCCATCGTGGAGCAGCCAGCTCAACAGCCAGCTGCGCCAGCCTCCAACCCTGGCACCTACACCCCCATCAATGGCGAGCCCGCTACCACCGCTACCCCGGCTGCGAATGGAACGGTTGGCACACAAACTGCCACACCACAAACCGCCACTCCGAAGGAGGCTACTGGCGGCGGCTCTAAACTCTACGTCACCATTGACAAGTTGAAAGTACGCAAAACGCCCGGCCTGAAAGGCGAACTGCTCGGCGAACTCAAGCTCTTCGACGAGGTAACTTACATGAACGAAGTGACCGACTCTACCTACGTTGTGAACCTTGGCAAGGAAAAAGCTGATGAGCCTTATGTGAAAATCAAGACAAAACGAGGAACCGTGGGCTGGGTGTACGGTGCTGGCGTTCACTACGTGAAGAAAAAACGGAGCGGCGTTTTGGAATAAAAGCTACGAGCTGTGAGTTTCGAGCTACGAGTTGCTCGAAGCTCATGGCTATTGACTCGCAACTTCCAAGACAAACCCACTTCCGTGCAAATTCGCAATGCTCACCTTGGGGTCTTGCGCCAAATATTTGCGAAGCCGAGAGATGAAAACGTCCATGCTCTTGCGGGCGAGGAAGTCGTTGCGGCCCCAGATTTTTTCGAGCACCCATTCCCGCTGAAGGAGTTGGCCGCTTTTTTCACAAAGCATTTTTAGCAGACGGGCCTCCATTTCTGTCAAGATGGTCACCTGCCCGCCGAGTTGCAGTCGGCATTTTTCACTATCAAAAATATAGTCGCCTACTTGGAAAACCGTCCGAACTTCGTTGTCGGATGCACCCTCCTGCCCCGGCGCAGTCCGTTTCAACACGGCCTGAATCCGCACCACTAGTTCTTCCTCGTTCACTGGTTTTTTAATGTAATCGTCGGCACCCGCCTTGAAGCCCCGCACCACATCGGCATGAAGTGACTTGGCGGTGAGGAAAATAATGGGCAAATCTGCTCGACGGTTGCGGAGCAATTCAGCGACCGTGAATCCATCAAGTGCGGGCATCATCACGTCGAGGAGGCAGAGGTCGAAGTGGTCGGCGTTGAATTGGCGAAGGCCGTCCACGCCGTCCTTTGCCCAAGCGATCTCAAAATCACGGCTGCGCAAAAACTCGCCAAGCAGGAAACCCAGCGTTTCATCGTCTTCGACCAAGAGTATTTTAGGCGTCATCGCAAAAGAGTTGAAGGGTGTAATAGTACCTTTGCAAACTTAAAGCCCGAAAGGGTGTTTTTGTGCGGCTGGCCAAAGTGCCAATAAGCCAATCTGCCAATACGCTAACATGCAACGACAAGTACAGGCTTTTTTGCCAACTGATTGGGGAAATTTTAACATTCTCGCCTACGCCAATTCACCGGATGAACTGACGCCGCATCTCGTTTTGGTGCATGAAAAACTGGATACCACGCAGCCCGTCCTCGTCCGCATCCACTCCGAGTGCATGACCGGCGATGTTTTCCACTCCCGCCGGTGCGACTGCGGCGAGCAACTTGAGCGTGCGCTTGAACTCGCTGCCGAACAAGGCGGCGTCGTGATTTACCTTCGGCAAGAAGGCCGTGGCATCGGCCTCATCAATAAACTCAAAGCTTACAACCTTCAGGATAAAGGTTTCGATACCGCCACCGCCAATACCCACCTCGGCTTCGAAGTGGATTCCCGGCACTACGGCCTCGCCGTGGAAATCCTGCATGACCTCGGCATCCAGCAAATTCGCCTACTCACCAACAACCCGCTTAAATTGGAAGAATTGGAGAAGGCTGGCGTCAACGTGGTCAGCCGGGAGCCGCTCATTATCCAACCCAAAAAGGAAAACGCCGCCTACCTGCGCACAAAGCGGGAATTGATGGGACACCTGCTAAAATAATTGAAAATGGAGAATGGGGAATTATCCATGTGCTGCATTTTCAATCAAATATCAATCTTCATCCACACTGGGCAGTGGTCGCTATGAACGGCATCTTGGAGGTTGCGAGCTTCCAAAATTTTATCCTTCAAATTATTGCTAACTGACTGATAATCAATGCGCCAACCTTTGTTGCTGGCCCGTGAATTGAAGCGGACGCTCCACCAGGTGTAGTCGTCTTTTTTATCGGGATTGATGTGGCGGAACGCATCCGTGAAGCCTGCCTCGAACCACTTCGTCATCCAAGCCCGTTCTTCAGGCAGGAAGCCGGAGGATTTTTGGTTGGTCTTCGGGCTGTGGATGTCAATGTCGGCGTGGGCGATGTTGTAATCACCGACGATGATGAGCTTTGGGCGCTCTTTTTTCAGCTCCCCAATCCAGTTGAAAAAATCATCAAGGAACTCGTATTTGAAACCCTGCCGCTCATCGCCGCTCGTTCCCGAAGGAAAATAACAGTTTAGCAAGGTCCAGTCGCCAAAATCAGTGCGCAGGATGCGGCCCTCCCGGTCGTATTTTTCGATACCACAGCCGAGTATCACTTTGTCGGGGGCTTTTTTAGACATTGTGGCTACGCTGCTGTAGCCCTTTTTCTCCGCAGAATGCCAATAGTGCGAAGTATAGCCCAGTGCTTCGAAATGCGTGGCATCCACTTGGTCAGGTTGCATTTTCGTTTCCTGGAAACAGATGATGTCGGGGTCTTCGTGTTTCAGCCAGTCGAACAGGCCCTTTTTTGCGGCAGCTCGAAAGCCGTTGACATTGTAGGAGATGATGGTGGTAGGCATTGAATCTTGTTTTTTGCAAACATAGCGATTAAGTAAAAATGACAAAGAACAAAGTAAAAAATGCGAGTCTATGCTGTAACTTTCGCCTGTTTTAAAAAGTATTCATCAAAAAATAAGCACTCATGTCTGTCGCAACTTTAGACCTTTCTGTACTCGACGAGCCATTTCAACTCTCACCTGAGCAGATTGATTTTTACCGGGAACATAATTTCATAAAACTAAAGCAGGTATTCCCACCCGATCTGCTCGAACATTTCGGTCAAGTTATTTCCCAAAAAGTGCAGGAACTCAACACCCAGCACCTGCCGATGGCCGAGCGGGACACCTACGGCAAGGCGTTCCTCCAAATCATGAACATCTGGACGAAAAGCGAGGAGGTGCGCCGCTTCGTGTTCGGCAAGCGGCTGGCCCGCATCGCCACCGAGCTGATGGGCGTTCGGGGCGTGCGCATGTACCACGACCAAGCGCTGTTCAAAGAGCCGGGCGGCGGCTTCACACCTTGGCATGCCGACCAATATTATTGGCCGCTGGCCAACGACAACACCGTGACCGCCTGGGTGCCCATGCAGCCTGTGCCGCTGGAAATGGGGCCGCTGGAGTTCAGCGCTGGCAGCCAACGCATCCCGATGGGCCGCAACCTGAAAATCAGCGACGACAGCGAGGCGTATATCCAGAAAACATTGAGAATCAACGACTTCGAGCATGTCGTCAAGCCGTTCGAGCTGGGCGAGGTGAGCTTCCACAGCGGCTGGGTCTTCCATCGGGCAGGCGCCAACCTCACTGACCAGATACGGCAGGTGATGACGGTCATCTACATGGACAAGGACATGAAACTGAAGGCGCCGGAGAACCCAAATCAGCAAAATGATTGGGAAACTTGGTGTCCGGGGGCGGTGATTGATGAGGTGATTGACACGGCGATCAATCCGGTAGTGTTTGAGTGGTAGCCGCATTTTTATCCAAAAATTCATCCAGTAAGGAACTGGGTTTCAAAAATGGTCAGCACAGAAACTTTTATCAGGCCATAAAGTAGGCTAATTTACGTTTGTTACCCAAACCCGACCACAGGCTGGATGAGCAGAAGTTTCTACATTTTCCTTTTGGCAATATTGCCCACGCTGGCCGCTGCGCAAATCTCGAACCTGCGCAGCAAGACCATTCCCGTGCTTAACCTGCCGCAGCTGTTGGACACACTCACCGTCGTGCCCGGTTCCGTTGAAGTTTCCGATGCCGCAACGGGTGAGCGCATCTCCCCCCAATTTTATACCCTAAAAAACAACCGAATCCAATTCGACACCTCAATTATTAATTATCAATTATCAATTATCAATTACCGTGTCCTCCCCTTCAACCTCGCCGCCCCCATCGTCCGCTTGGATACTTCTGTTTTGAAAAAGCCCGGCGACCGCCTCATCGGATATGCCTATGACCCCTACGCCGACGAGCAGCGGCCTTTGCTGCCGCAACGAGGTCTTGATTACAACGGCAACTACACCCGTGGGCTTTCCTTCGGAAACAACCAAAACCTGGTGCTCAACTCGCAGTTCAACCTGCAAATGGCGGGCACCCTCGGCGACCTCGAAATCCTCGCCGCCATCACCGACAACAACATCCCGCTACAGCCGGAAGGCAATACACAGCAGCTCCGGGAGTTCGACAAGATTTTCATCCAAGTCTCAAAAAACCAAACCAAGCTCATCGCTGGTGACTATGAACTGGCCAAGCCGAACGGGTATTTCATGAATTATTTCAAAAAACTGCAGGGCGCTACTTTTAGTCGGCAGTGGACAATAAAAAGTGGGCAGTCGGCAGTCGGCAGTCGGCAGTCGGGGACTGGAAAACTCACAGCGCCGGGTCCGATGCTTGAAACTAAAGCCTCTGCCGCCATTGCTAGGGGAAAATTTGCCCGAAACAACCTCACTGCACAGGAAGGAAACCAAGGCCCCTACCGCTTGGAAGGCGCTGAGGGTGAGCGGTTTATCATCGTGTTGAGCGGCACGGAGAAGGTTTTCGTGGATGGAAAACTCCAAGTGCGTGGCCTCGATGCCGATTATGTGATTGACTACAACGCCGGACACGTCACTTTCACCAATCGCCGCCTCATTACGAAGGACAGCCGCATCGTCGTCGAATTCGACTACAACACACAGGACTACCAGCGCTCGCTCTACGCTTTCAATTCGGAGTGGCAGGGGAAAAACTACCGTCTTTACCTCAACACCTACTCCGAGCAGGATGGCAAACAACCTATTGATGACGACTTCTCGCAGTCTGAATTGGAGGTGCTCCGCAATGCCGGAGATAGTTCCCTCAACGCCGTCGTCAGCGCCATTGACACCGTGGAGGAATTCAGTGCTTTTCGGGTTTTGTATGAACTTCATGACACGGTCGTGAACGGAGCAACTTACGCTAACGTGTTGATTTTCAGCACGAACCAACAACTGGCGAAATATACAGCGGGCTTTTCGCTAGTAGGCCAAGGCAACGGCAACTACATCCTCGATACCGAAACAGCCGCCAACGGTCGGGTCTATCGTTGGGTGGCGCCCGACCTCGTGACGGGGCAGCCAACCGGCCAATTTGAACCCATCCGTCGGCTGGTGGCACCCAATCGGCAGCAGCTTTACACGATGGGTGGGGAGTTTTCGCCTTCGGCAAAAACGAAGTTGCGGGCGGAGGTAGCACTGAGCAATTTTGACCAAAACCGCCTTTCCGGGTTTGATGACGGGGATAATGTGGGGCTGGCTGGGACGGTGGGGGCGAAGCGAATTTTTGAAGTAAAAAGTAAAAAGGAGAAAGGTAAAAGTGAAGAACCCACGGAAGGAATTTCAGGGGACAGGCCCCAATCCGAAATCCGAAATCCGAAATCCACAATTGAGTTGGAGGCCAACTACGAATTTGCGCAGCAAAAATTCAAGGAACTGAACCCGTACCGACCTTCAGAATTTACCCGTGACTGGAACGTGAATCGCTCGGTGAACGATGTGGGCATCGTGACGAGGCCGAGCAACGAGCACCTGTTCAATGGTGGTGCGACACTCAAGACGCAGAAATTGGGCAGCTTGCAGTACAATATCGGCGGCTTTCTTCGGGACACGCTGTACACGGGCTTGAAGCATTTTGGAAAATACGCTTACCTGAAAAACGGCTGGGACGTTTGGGCACAGGGCGATTTTCTGACCACAAAAAGCACGACGGAGCGGAGCGAGTTCTTCAGGCCGAAGGCCAATTTTGCCATGCCGTTTCTGCGGGACAGCACGGGTACGAAGTATTGGAAAGCGGGGATTTACGGCGAGCGGGAGCGGAACAGTCGTTTCACAAAACAGCTCCAAAACAACGGGCCGGACACGCTGAACGCCGCCAGTTTTTATTACGATTTGGTGAAAATTTACATGGAAAGCCCTGAAAATGAGAAGATTAGATTCAACACCAACTACACCCGTCGTTACGATTACGCTCCCGCTGGCCAGCAGTTCGATGCCTCCACCCTCGCCAACGAGCTGAACCTGAACGGCAATTGGCAGCAGAGCCGCAACTCGCAACTCGGCTGGAATTTCACTTGGCGGCAGCTCGCCATCCGGGACACCACGCTCTCGAACCTCGACCCTTCCGATACTTATTTGGGCCGATTGGATTACAATTTGAACCTGCTGAGAGGTGTGGCGCAAAGCAGTACGAGCTACGAAATCGGCTCTGGGCAGGAGCGGAAATTGGAGTTCACCTACCTGCAAGTGCCTGCGGGCGAGGGTACGCATGTGTGGACCGACCGCAACGGCGACGGCAAGGTGCAGCTCGACGAGGTGGAAATCGCCCCGTTCCAGGATGTGGCCAATGCGGTGCGGGTGACGGTTTTTACCGATGATTTTATCCGAACCAACAACGTGACTTTTAACCAAAGTCTGCGGCTGGAGCCGAAGGCAATCTGGTTCAATGCGAAGGGCGGAAAGCAATTTTTGAGCAAATTTTCTACTCAAAGTAGTTTGCAAATCACCCGCAAGGTGCGGCAGCTCGACGGCGTGAGCGCTTGGAATCCGTTCGAACTGAACGTAGCGGACACGGCCTTGGTGAGCACTCGCTCCTCGGTTTACAACACCCTGTTTTTCAATCGGGCTGACCCGAAGTACGATGTGCAGCTTGGCATGTCCGACAATCAAAACAAGCTGGTACAGACGACGGGTTTTGAGAGCCGCAGGCAGCAAACACGGTTCGTAAAAACCCGCTGGAATGTTTCAAAATCCATTAGTTTTCAGACGGAACTGAACCTCGGCACAGATGCGCAGGGGTCGGAGCAGTTCGAGAGCAAACGCTACCGAATCGAGTCTTGGGAGGCGAAGCCGCAACTGACTTGGCAGCCTTCGAACAGCTTCCGCATGGGCGCTACTTGGCGCCATAAATTCGCCGAAAACCGCCTCGACACCCTGAGTGAAAACGCCAAAACCAATGATTTTAAATGGGAAATGACCTACAACCAGAGCGCCAAGACGAGCATTCGGTCGGAGTTTTCCTTGGTAAAAATTGACTTCATGGGGCAGGCGAACTCCCCCGTTGGCTTCGCATTTTTACAGGGCTTGCAGAATGGGAAGAACTTCATTTGGAGCATAACCCTTGACCGACAAGTGGGAAAGAACATTCGCCTCGGCATTACTTACGAAGGTCGAAAAACGGGCGAGGCGAACCTAGTGCATGTGGGAAGGGCGCAGGTGGGGGCGGTTTTTTGATTGCGGATTGTGGATTTTCGATTGCGGATTGTAGCCTCAATTTGCCCGCCGATCCCGCCCATCATTTGACGAAACCCGTACCCCAATCTTGCTCAACAAAACCCAAAGCAGCAGCCCAACGAAGGCGATGATGATGCCGATAACCAAGAAAAGAACGCCAACAACAGGTATCACGATGCCCAGCACGATGAACATGGCCCCCACCAATGTGACGATGAAACCGACAAAGCCCAGGCTAATGCGCTGAACCAGCAATTTTGCTTTTTGAAAAAATTTGACGGCTTTGTTCTCCCACCATTTGCGCAGCTTGCCCTTGCTTTTTTCTTTTTTGAAATGCTTGGAAACAGCCTTTTTGTTTTCAGCTGGACTGGCTGAAACGGCGTGGGTCGTTGCCTTGACGGAGCTGGACGCCGCAGAAAGGGCAGGTGTGGACACGGCAAAAAGCAGTGCCGTGAACAGGGAAATTAGCAGTTTGATTTTCATCGAAATAAAGGAGTTTGTAAAGAAAAAAGTATTGGTGAATTGCCTAACGATGATGCTAGGATTCACGCTACTCCCCTATTTCCCGAAGGAAAAAAATCACGCGGCGGTGTAAGTCCGCTTTCGCCAAATAACGCCTGCGATCCCAATCAAAAACAGGGCAACGGAAATAATCTCTGCCTGCGTTGGGTGAAAACCCGCAATATCGTACACCTCGTTCACCCTGATTTTTTCAATCCAAAAGCGCTCGAACCCATTGAGAATCAAGTAGATGAAGAAAATAATTCCCGGTACTTTCACCCGCTTGCGGATGGCCCAGAGGAATCCGCCGATAAGGAAAGACATCACCACCTCATACAATGGCGTGGGGTAAACGGCGTTCGCCAAATGCTTGCAATGCAACCATTGACAACCCTCGATGGCGATGCCCGCATTGTTGACGTTGTGCGGATAGTCATAGGCCCAAAACCAGTCGGGGAGAAACCACCAGTCGGGCTGTGCGACGGCATCAATGCCCCAGTCCCCATCACCTGCAAGTTGGCAGCCGATACGGCCCACGCCGTAGGAAATGATGAGCGCTGGCGCAACAGCATCAGCGGTCGGCCAAAACGGGATATTGTGCTTGCGCATGTACCAAGTGACGCCGAGGTAGCCGCAAATCAGGCCGCCGTAAATGGCCAAGCCACTACCGGAAAAGAAGGTGCCGATGGGGTCGTCGAAGAAGCCAGCCGGAGCTTCGAGGATGGCGAAAATCTTGGCACCGAGGATGCCCGTCACGGCGGCGATGATGGTCAAGTCGCCAATGCGGTCATGCGGGTAAATGTGGCTGATAACTTCTTGGGGCTTGGGCAGCGCCTGTTTTTTACGCTCCCACCAGCGCAGCGCGCCGAACACAGCGGCAAGCGCAAAACCCGCCAGCCAATTGCCTTTCATGGACAACAGCACGGCGGCAGCGTCTTTTTGGAACTCCGCAAAATTTTGGAAAATGTACACGAACTTAAACCCAATGAGAAAACCAAATAGCGCATTGGAAGTAATGTCCCAGATGGTGGCTGGCTCGCCGATGGTGTTTTTAACGACGGTTGGTTGGTAAATTCCCTCCTCCGCTTTACGCTTCAGTTCCAGGTAAAAAAACAGGGCGGCGGATAGGATGGCCACCACGAGCATCACCCCGAAGGTTTTGAAGACAGAAGTCCAATTATCGGGCTGCGTGCCGAAGATGTCGTGAAAAAGATAGGAAAGGTCCGGGTACATGTTGCGTTTGTTTTGGTTGCCTTTCGGCAACAGTTGGGGCAAAGATAGTGGGCTTTTTCAAACAAGAAGCCTAAGCCAAGAGTGCCTGCATGAGTTCGTGAAAGTCAGCAGGCTCGGCGTAGAGGCGGTCGGCGTAGCTGGTGGCCCGAAAGGTGAGGAGGTGAGGCAGGTCGTTGCGAAGCGTCAGTTCGATGGTGATGTTGCCGAAGCGCTGGTCAATTTTTCGGCCCTCGGCCCAGTCTTGGCGGGGCTTGAGGTAGTACCGCTCCACGGTTTGTACCCAATCTTTCTCCGACCAGGTGCGGGTGTCGGAATGTTGTGAGCGATAGTTGAGGGTTTGTACTTTTTGTTTGAGCAGGTCGAGCAGGTGGTTGGCGTCTTGGCGGGAATAATCCGTTTGTGAAAAATGAATGGCGAAGCCTTTAGAGGAAGGGGAGTTCAAGAAGGTAAGCCCCCGGTCAACGTTTGCTGGCGAAGACTGGAAAGTGGCATACCCCTCCGCTAAAAAACCGATAATGCGCCTGTTGGTCAAATCACCTTCCCATTTTTCAAAAGCTATTTTTTCTTCTGGGCTGCGCTCCAATTGCCCCCTAAAAATAGGCTGGGAGGCAGAACTTTGCTCCGCTTCCCGGAAGAAATTTTTGAAGAAATCCCAGACCTGCGTCATGTTGTTTTGAGATTAGGGAATTGAGAAATTATGAAATCGGGCACACGGTGTTGCGGAGCAAATAATTTCCGATTTCAAAATTTCTCAACTTCAAATGCTTTAAGCTTCACCACCAGCAGCCTCTGCGGCGATGGCGGCTTTGTTGACAGCATCCATTTCCTTATCAATAAAATAAAGGCTCTGCGGCCCGTCGCCGATAAGGCGGATGCGGTCGAGCACGGTGCGCATGAGTGCCTCTTCCTCCCGCTGCTCATTGATGTACCATTGCAGAAAAGTTTGCGTACCGTGGTCGTTTTCCTTGTTGGCGAGGGTGATGAGTTTGTTGATACTCTGCGTCACTTTTTGCTCATGCTCGTAAACGTCTTTGAAAAGCAGTTGCACTTTGTCGAACTTGCGGGGCGGTTCCTTGATACCAGGCGTGAGGGCGAAACCATCTACATCGGAGAGGTACTCGAATATCTTGAGCATGTGCATCCGCTCCTCCTCCGACTGGCGTTTGAGGAAGTCGGCGCAACCGTTCAGGCCTTGGCTGTCGCACCAAGTGGCCATGCTCAGGTAAAGGAACGAGGCATAGCCTTCAAATTCGATTTGTTGGTTCAGGGCCGCTTCCATTTTCTTGGAAATCATCATGTCGTTAATATTTTTTATGGTTAAAATCGCTTTCTTCTTTTTAAAATTCAAAGCCGGAACAAATTAAAACGATGTAAATGATGTTTGGTTTGAAAAAAACTGGAATTAGAAGTGCGCAAATCAAAATTGCCCGTTTTTTTCATCAAAAATAAACCAACGCTAAGTGCAGTGTGGAAAAATCGGGTTCTTTGGTAGGATAATTTTTCTAAATTTGCCCGTTCTCCACTCATAAAACAAAAAAAGAGGGCAAAACTGGTAAACGAGCAATATGGGAAAAATCATTTCGCTATTGAATCATAAAGGTGGTGTAGGCAAAACTACGAGTACCATCAACATAGGCGCTGGGTTAGTAGAGCTGGGTAAAAAAGTGCTGCTTATTGACCTTGACCCACAGGCCAACCTTTCCCTTTCCCTTGGAATACCACGCCAACCCAACACTATTTATGAGGCGCTTCGTGGTGAATCAGAACTGGAACCCTACTCCGTTCGGGAGAATTTCGATGTTGTGATGTCCACTTTGGATCTCTCCGGCGCCGAAATGGAACTCATCAATGAAGCTGGCAGGGAGTACATCTTGAAAGAGCTTTTTGAGCCAATCAAGGATGATTACGATTTCATCATCATTGACTGCCCCCCATCGCTCGGCCTTCTAACATTGAACGCTTTGGGTGCTAGCGATTATGTCTATATTCCGCTGCAAACGCAGTTTTTGGCCTTGCAGGGTTTGGCAAAAATCAAGCAGGTAATTGACAAAGTGAAGTTCAGGTTGAACAAAAACCTCGAAATTGGCGGGGTCATTGCCACTATGTACGACTCACGGAAGATTTTGAACCGTGATGTGGTGGAGACCATCAAGAAATATTTTGGTGAAAAAGTCTTTGAAACCCTCATCCGTGACAACGTTTCATTGGCCGAAGCGCCTTCACAACGACAAGACATTTTCAACTACAGCCGCAATAGTATCGGCGCACAGGATTACATGAACTTGTGCAATGAAATACTACAACGAATTGCAGCAGACGAGAAATAAAGGTCAGTATTGGGTGGTATTTTGTTTGCGAACAAATACCATTTTCAATGGCCAATAATTTGATTCAGCATTTTGAGCAAAAAGAAATTCACGGACGGACTCGAAAGCCTCTTTTCCATTGACAACAACAAGGAGAGCGGTCAGGGTACTACCTTTTTGGAGGGCTCCAACCCCGACGAAATGAAGCCCGGCGTAGGCAAACCTACCGCTTCCAAAAGCTCTTCCCGTAAGAATTTCACCACCGACCTCGACTCCCTGCTGCAAGAAGCCATGCAGGAGTCTTTCGAAGAGCAAATCCAAGAAAAAGAAGCTGCCACCAGCGCCATCAAAGCACAACCTTTCCATCAGCAGACCCATCGTCGCAAACCACTCAGTGGCCTCGACATGCTCATCCGCCGCACGGTGGAACGTGGCGATGTGGAGGAAGACCAAGTGACCGGCACCCGCCGCCTCACTGTCAGCTTTGACAAGGCGAAGTTGAACAAGCTCAAAGTCATTGCCCGCATGGAAAAAGCATATTTGAAGGACATTCTTGGCGACATCGTGGAAGAATACATTCGGCGCTACGAGAATCAGAAAGGTAGCGTGGAATAAAGTGAGCAGTTCGGCAGTCCATGCCATGTTCAATACAAACAAAAAGAGGTGGTATCTTTTCCAAGGATACCACCTCTTTTTGTTTTAAACGGGCACTAGCTAAACAACTACGAACTGACTGCCAACTCAACTTTTCCCTTTTATTTTCTGGACAAGCATCTCCGTTGCTGAGTAATCCTCGTCACTGGCTTTGGCCAATGTGATGGCTTCATTGGCATATTTTAGCGCCTTTCCTTTTTTGCCCAATTTATAATAAAGTGATGCCACAGTATCCGTATTGGCGTAGTTCTTATCCATTTTCACGGACTGCTTGGCCCAGCCGAGGGCACACTTCAGTTCTTTTTTGCTATCCACGGCATCGTAGTACAGCCACGCCAAATCATTCAGCACAGACCAATCCTGCGCCGGGAATTTCTTGAAATGTTGGTTGGCCACCTTCGCAAAATTCTTCCAATCCTCCCGTTGGGCATAGAAACCCATTTTCAATTGGCCCGACATTTCTTCGGCCCGCTCTGGATAGGTTTTGGCGTAAAGCGTCTCTACTTTTTTCAGGTCAGCGTCCGTTTCGGCATGGGCGATGGTGTTTTGCACCAGCTCATCCACCTTAGTTATGACAGCTTCTTTCCCAAATTTTTCTTCAAACAACATTCGGTTGCTCATCAAATAATCCGACATTTTGGCGTTCAAATCGTCGGTCATTTTGAAGATGAACATCAGGTTTTCTTCTGTGCTCCAATCCTTTTGCGTAGCAAGATATTCGTCGGCTATTTTCGCATAAGTGCCATCCATGGCATCGTAGCGGGCTTGCGCAAGGTTGCGAAGCAAATCTGGTGAGCGGTCGCCAGCGTCGTATCGAGCCGTAATAGTGCCAGCGTTGCGGTTGGGGTCTTTGGCAGCGCCCGCCAAATCAATGAGCAGGTCGGTGGTGTGGTAGCCAACGGCCCGGTGAACCACTTTGCCATCAGAATTGAGGAACAACAGGGTCGGGTAGGCTTGGATGCCAAAATCGCTCGACAGGCCAATGCCTTCGCCCTTTTCCATGTCCATTTTCACGTTCACAAAATGGGCGTTGAAGTAGTCACCGACCTCTTTTTGGGTAAAAACATCACGTGCCATTTTCTTGCAAGGCCCGCACCACTCGGCGTAGGCGTCCATGAAGATAAGCTTGTCTTCCTTGGCGGCTTTCGCCTTAATTTCCTGCCAAGTGCCGTGCGTAAATTCAATGCCCTGAGCGTAGCTGTTGCTACCAATCAGCAGGGCAAATGCGAATAAAATCAGGTATTTTTTCATGGTAACAATTAATATTGTTGAATTGCTGTATTGTTTTATTGTTGCTTGTATAGCGACAACGATACCCAAATCAAAAATCATTTAAGTAGGCTGTTGAAAATTAGTTTAGATTTCGACTTTTACCTAAGTTGTTCAATTTCAACGATTTGCGCCTCGTAAATCTAAAATCGTAAATCTACTTAGCTTTCAATTATTTTAATCAAACCCTCCACTGAGCGCACGTCGCCGCTGTCAATGGTCTCGCCTTTTTTGACCATTTCAAGGGCTTTATTGGCAGCTTCGAGGGCTTGTTTTTTCTTGCCGTTTGCATGCAAAATCTCAGCGTAAGTGGTATAGAAATGAAAGTCGTTGCCTTTTTCGGCAGCTTCTTTGGCGTATTTCTCGGCCAGTTTCATGCAGTCTTTATCCGAGTTGAAATTGTTGGCGATGTCGATGGCCAACTTGGCGAGGCCACTGGGATCCTTAGCCACATTCTTGGCGTAAGCGCTGCAAGACTTGCCGAATTTCTTCGAATCCTTCGCCGCCTTGTGGTAATCGTAGTCCGCCTTGGCCGAAAACTCCGCAGATTTCTCAGCGTAATTGTCCTTCATTTTCGCCTTTGCCTCTTCCAACAAATCTGTTGATTGGAACTCAATGGCCTTTTTCAAAGTGTTCGTGCAAGCAAGTTCTATCCGGTCTCGAAGTGCCGGCAAACCTTCCTGCATCCCGATTTCCCGTTGGTTTTTCACCAACAAATCGAAAACACGGGAATCGGCCTCCACTGCGGCTTCCAAGATGAATTTCTTGTTGAATTCGGTCGAAAGATTGTCCTGTGTGCGCAGGTATTCGTTCGAGATGGCGAGGCTCGGTTTGCCCGATTTGTTGAGCGCCTTCACGTAATTGTAAACCAGCTCCGGGCTGCGGTCGCCTTTTTCATAAAGGGCGGCGTACTCACGGCTGTAGTCCACTTTGCCAAGCGCCATTTCGCCTTGACGAAGCAGGCCGTTCACGTCTTGGCCACCCACCACTTTTTGGATGACTTCGCCATTGCTGCCAATGAAAAAAAGTGTGGGAAATGCACTAACCGCATATTTGCTCCGCAATGAAACACCCTCACTCTCCTCCCAGTCAACTTTCAGGTTGATGAAATTTTGGTTGAAATATTCCCCCACGGACTGGTCCTTGAAGGTGGTGGAAGCCATGCGCTTGCAGGGGCCGCACCATTTGGCATAGGCATCCATGAAGATGGGCTTGCCAGTTTTCTGCGATTCTTCCAGCGCCTCCTTGAAGCTGCCGTGAAAAAAATCGATGCCCTGAGCGCCAAGTTGGAGCGACACGGCCAAAGCTATGAACAACGAAAAAATGGATTTCATGTGAAAATGGATTTGATTTTGGAAGTGCAAAGTAAAGGGTTTAACAACTCAGATGCCCAAAAGGCAGGCCATCCTTTGGTTTTTCAACATTTTTTTAACTTAAACCTGTTTTTGTTTCGCTTCGCAATTTTGGCAGAGCAGCTTCCTGCCGCTGTTTCAAAGTATAGTTAAGGAGAGCATCGAGCGAATAAATGCCTAATTTTAAAAGATTTTCATCAAACTTCCATGACGGGCAAAAGTTTATAACCTACCAAAATCTTGCTCGTTTCTTCAAAATCTGGGGTAATACCCAAGATAAAACCGCCACCGCCAGCGCCGCATATTTTTAACTTAAAAAGGTCTCCATCCAATCCTTGCTGCCAAATCGGACAGAATTTTTCAGGAATGAGCGCCGCCAAATTGCGAAGCTGAAAATCACCGATGCGGTGTATTTCCTCGAAAACCAGCTGCCCATTGCCTGCTAAAAATGCTGCAATCGCCGCATCAACTGCGGGCAAAAGCGCTTCCTGGCAATTTTCGTCAAATGTCTCGTCCCGCATTTTTTCCAAAAAATATTCGATGAAAGGTGTGGCTTGCCTCGGCATACCTGTATCCAACAAGAAGATTTGGTGGGTGGAAAAACTGGCAGGTAGCTCCACGATTTTTGCGCCAGCCACCCCTCCGAGCAACACTGGTTTTTGCAAAAAACAAACTAGCGGATCCGTACCGCTGCTCGTACCATGAAAAAAAGCCTCCATTTGCGCCAACGCCTTTTTCAAGCTTGCTGGGTCTAACTGTCCTCGACCGAGGTCGGGGCCAACTGCCAACTGCCAACTATCAAAAACTGCCGCCACCAGCGCCCCCGAACTCCCCGCCCCATACCCCGTCGGGATATTCGACTCGAAGACCAGCCCCTCGGCAAGCGCTTGACGGAATGCCTCCACATCGAGCTGTGCGAGCAGCTCGCCCCGCAGCTGGAGGTGGTCGAGGTAATCGGCAAGTTGAGGGAGCTGCATCTGTCGGGCAGCGAGTTCGCTGGAGTTTAGGTGCTTCACAAACGCCCATTTCCCCGAAAATAACGGCAACGGCACGGCCAGCGCCTGCGAGCCGAGGTTGACGGTGTGCTCACCGAAAAGGAGGAGTTTGGCTGGATAGTTTTGCATGAAATAAAAACTCAAAAAAGCAAAGGTAAAAGTCTGGCGGGTTCTGCTACTTTTGCTCCTCTGGCAAAATTATTTTTTGCTCAAACGCTTTTGAATTTCAATAACATGCAACGAAAAGCCTACCGCCTCAAGGCTGGCAACATCAACAACCTGAAGCTCATCACCGAGGAACTCGCCGAACCCGGCCCTTCCGAAGTGACGCTGGAGGTAAAGGCCATCGGCCTCAATTTCGCCGATGTGTCGGTCATCATGGGGCTTTACAGCGCCACACCGAAGGGTCAATTCACGCCTGGACTGGAGGTTTCGGGCGTGGTGGTGAAGACTGGCAAGGAGGTCAAAAACGTAAAAGTAGGCGACCGGGTGATGGCTGTCAGCCGCTTCGGCGGTTATTCCACCCACCTGAACATGGGCGAGCAGTACGCCATGCCCATCCCCGACGACTGGTCGTTTGAGGAGGGGGCGGCCTACCTCGTACAGGCGCTCACGGCCTACTACGCACTGCGCCCGCTCGGCAACCTGCAAGCTGGCCAGACCGTCCTCATCCACAGTGCTGCGGGCGGTACGGGCATCTTTGCCAACCGGCTGGCGAAGAAAATGGGCGCCATCACCATTGGCACGGTGGGAAGTTCGGCCAAGCTAGATATGCTCCGCCAAGAGGGCGTGGACTTCCCCATTGTACGGGACGAGCATTTTTTCAAAAACCTTGATAAAATACTGAAAGACAGGGAGTTGAACCTGATTCTGGAAACGAACAACGGCAAAATGCTGATGGAAGATTTCAAGCGCTTGTCGCCAATGGGCCGTAGCATTGTGTACAGCGCCGCCGATTTCATCACCCACGGCAACCGCCCAAACCTCCTGAAAATCATCTGGAAGTTCCTGCGCCGCCCACTTATCGACCCGCTGAAACTAACCGACGGCAACCGCGGCATGTTGGGCTTCAACTTGATTTATTTGTACGAAAAATCACACCTGCTCCACCAGTACGTGCAAGAGATTAAGGCACTGAATATTGGCAAACCAAGGGTCGGCCACGTGCTGACTTTTGAAAACCTGCCCGATGCGGTGCGACTGCTCCAGTCTGGCAAAACAATGGGGAAGGTTGTTGTAAAAATCTAATAATCAATGAACTACAAAACGATTTTCGTAGATGCAGCTACATCCAAGCTTAAAGCCACTTTCGGAATGTCCATCGAAGAAGCGAATGGCGACCAACTAGCTCGTGATGTACAGGCAACTATTTTGGAAAATGATTTAGCCGGATTCGAACTCCTCAGTTCAACGCCCGTAACATCCTCCAAAGTTTATTCCAGCACCTATCCGTACGCAATCACAACTGGCGTAATTTTGATTTTTAAACAAAAGAATCCATGATTTCCTTTCGCTGCAAACCCTTCTACGAGCTAACTGCCCCACAGCTTTACAGCATCATGGCATTGCGCCAAGAGGTCTTCGTCGTGGAGCAAAACTGTGCCTACCTCGATGCCGACGGCAAGGACCTCAAGGGCTATCACCTCACGGGTTACGACGATGACGGTAAGCTCGTGGCCTATGCCCGGCTGTTACCGAAGGGCGTTTCTTATGAAAATTTTGTGTCCATTGGAAGGATTGCCACCTCGTCCTCCATCCGTGGAACGGGCGCTGGGCAGCAATTAATGAGGGAATGTTTGAGCAGCATGGATTCGATGTTTCCGGGTGAAAGCATCAAAATAGGTGGACAGAGTTATTTGCGTAATTTTTACGAAAGCTTCGGCTTCGTCGTCAGTGGCGATGAATATTTGGAGGACGATATTCCGCATTTGCCGATGGTTCGTTGATTTACGATTTTGGATTTACGAATTACGATTGGGTGCTCCAATACTGGCAAGCTAGGTAGGGTACCCCAATCGTAAATCGTCAGTCGCCAATCGTCAATCCAAAACCCCCAACTTCTTCAGCACCACATCCACCTCGTCCGGGGTGTTCACATTCATCAATACATCAGGATTCGGCGCGTCAAGCACTTGCACAGGCGAGTTGATTAGCACCTTGCGGGGGCAGGAGTACCCTTGTGCGAGAAATTGCAGCAAAATCGGGTAGCTCTTTGGTTCCCAAATGGCCACCAATGGCTCCGGGAAACCACTCTCCGGGCTGCGATAGGCCGTGGCGATAGCCGATGGATTTCGGTTTTCCACCAAATAACGAATCGCAGCCTCATCCAGCAGCGGCAGGTCACAAGCCACCACCAACCAAGCACTGTCCGGCTGTTGCCGAAAGGCGGAAAGGATGGCACCCATCGGGCCGAGGCCGAGAAAAGTATCGGGCATTACGTCGTGGGTGTACACCAATTCGCCCGCCTGCTCAGGGCGGCAGGAGACCTTTGTTTTTTGACAAAATTTATCCAAAATATCAATCATCACATCCCGCTGCGGCTTATCGTGGTATTGCAAAACGCTCTTGTCCGTACCCATACGGCGGCTCTTTCCGCCCACCAGCACGAGGCCGTTCAGTGGCGGGAGGGCGTCGGTCAGTTTTTTTTCAAAAAAGGCTTTAATCTTCTGAAAATCAGCGAGTTGCAGTACAGGTATTTTATCAAAACCAGCCAAATTTTCTTTCAAAAAATCGAACGGCTGCACGGCGGAGTCGGTGAGTAAAATCAGCTGCACATCCGTCAAGCGGTCCAGTTTGCGCAGCAAGGAATCCTTCTTTTTTGGGTCAATGACCACCACCTGCTTTTGGGCGGTGAAATGGTTGCCGTTCACCAGCACAAGGTCCATTTCATTGAACATCGGGCGGAACTGCCACTGCGTCGGCTTCCCCATGAAATCGAGGCGGTTGTACTCGATTTTATCGGTGAAAGTGATTGCGGATTGCGGATTTTCGATTGCGGAGTCGGAATTGTCAGCAGCTTGGTGGTCAGCGTCCACGTAGGCGAGCTTGTATTTTGGTAAAAAAGCGGCGTTCAATTGACTCGCCAACTGCTTGATTTCACCGCAATTCGTGCCAAGAATGGCCCACTCGTTCCGGCCAAAATGACCCAGTGAGGGCCTTGCAATATCGTCGTGCTTTTTGTGCTTCATTTCCATAGTTGATGAAGGTTGATAAGAGTTTATAAAATGTTGATAAATGGCGTTGTCATGCGAGCAATCAACCTCATCAACTTTTATCAACCCTGATCAACCTCTTTTAAAATCCTTTTTACCACCCGTCTTTTCCACCAGCATCGTATCCCGAATAACGATATTGTGCGACATGGCCTTGCACATATCATAAATGGTAAGTGCCGCAATGGTGACCCCAGTGAGCGCCTCCATTTCCACACCAGTTTTGCCCGTCAGGCTGGCTTCGCATTCGATGACGACTTCCCGCTGCTCGTTCAAGGCGATACGCACTTGGCAATTTTCCAGCCCCAGCGGGTGGCAAAGTGGAATGAGTTCGCCCGTGCGCTTGGCAGCCATTACCCCAGCGATGATGGCAGTCTGGAACACAGGGCCTTTCTTCGTGTGGATGTCGTCGTTGGCAAAGTGCTGCAAAATCGCCTCGTCCAGCAGCACGATACTTCGGGCTTTGGCTGTGCGGCGGGTGGAAGGTTTGTCCCCGACGTCCACCATGGAAGGGTTGCCAGCGGCATCGAGATGGGTGAAATTTTTTGACATAAAAACTGGCGAATTTGGGTCGCTGCGCAAAGTTAGCAACAGTTTTGGCGGCAATTATGCCAAAAATCACGTGAAATACAAGTATTTAACCACAAACCATGCGCTCATTGCGCCCCGTTTTTCCCTATTTTTGCGCCTCGAAAAAGACGTTGGACAGGAGACTTTAGACATTAGACAGGCCATTTCGGAAAGCATCTATTGTCTGATGTCTATCATCTAAGGTCTTAAAAAGCCCAGCATGAAATTTGGCGTTGTAGTTTTTCCCGGCTCGAACTGTGACCACGATGTGCTACACGTGCTAGGCAATGTGATGCAACAGGAAGTGGTGGCGCTCTGGCACAAGGACAGCCAACTGCCCGCCGACCTCGATTGCGTGATACTGCCGGGTGGGTTTTCCTACGGCGACTACCTGCGCTGCGGCGCCATTGCCCGTTTTTCGCCACTGATGGAATCGGTGATTGCCTTCGCAAACAACGGCGGCTACGTATTCGGCATCTGCAACGGTTTCCAGATACTCTGCGAAGCTGGCCTGCTTCCAGGCATTTTGCTCCGCAATGAGCGCCAAAGGTTCATTTGCAAAAATATTTGGCTGCGCCCAACGACCCGCAATTCGGCCATCACTTCCCGCATTGATTCGCAAGCAGTTTTGAAAATCCCGATTGCCCACGCCGATGGGCGCTACTACGCCGATGATGCCACCCTTGCCGAATTGGAGGCCAACGACCAAATCCTATTTAAATACTGTACGCCTTCGGGCGACATCACGCAGGAAGCCAATCCCAACGGGGCACTTCGCAATATCGCTGGCATCTGCAACCAGGGCAGGTATGTGTTTGGAATGATGCCTCACCCGGAGCGGGCTTCGGAGGCGATACTCGGAAACGAAGATGGAAGAATACTTTTTGACTCGCTGGTGCAAGCCATCGAGGTGGCGATTTGATATTAGTTTTGAATAAAATTTGTTGGTAAATCCAACTTTACTGTAATTTTGAGAAAATTTACAATCTGTTCAGCGCTTTTGGCCTGAACTTGGCTAACGAACGAATCTACAAAAATTACCATTCAAATTGTGATCGCGAACGATTTACACTGACTGATTTTTTACTGACAACAACTTAAACGTAACTGAAACATGAAGTCGAAACTTGTACTTTGGGGCAGCAACGCCCAGGACGAAAAATGCTTGATTGCCGTTTCATTGAGAGCAGCAGACAACAAAATTGACATCTGGACTTTCCCAGAAGCAACAGCCACTGAAGACTTTTACCAGCAAATGATGAAGGACTGGCGCGACGGCGAAGGCATGGAACTGCCCGATCCGAAGACCCATCTCGAACGGGACCTCTCCATCACCGAAAGCCTCCTGCCCGACGACCTGAAGGTAGAGCGCACCGATGTGGTGCTGCGGGCACAAACTGAGTGGCAGTTCGTGGTACTATCCTCGAAGCTGCACCAAGCCTACGAAACCCAACTTGCCGAATTGAAAGAGCGGGTGGGCAAACTCGAAGGATTCGACCAACCAACTTGGGACAACCTCAAGGAGTTTTGGGACAAAGTACAAGAACAGGTACGGGAGCGGAACCTTTTCCGTGACCATGCTGACCGCCTGCGGGCGCATACCAACGAGCTTTTTGGCCAAATGAAAACCATGCGCTCGAAATTGGACGAGGAGTTTGAAAACCTGTCAAAAGATGCGCACGATAAGTTCTTCGCCGCATTGGCCGAAGTGGAGCGCAAAATGGAAAGCGGCGCACGGGTGCCTGTCATTTTCGATGAACTGAAAAGACTGCAGAGCATGTTCCGGGAGTCAAAAACCCTGACCCGGGAGCACCGCAACAAGATTTGGGAAAAACTCGACGGCACTTTTAAAGCCGTGAAGGAGAAACGTTTTGGCTCAAAACCGGGCGGTGGCGGTGATGGTGGCGGCTCTATGCTCCAGGGAACGCAACGCCGCTACGACGGCCTACTTTCTGCCATTGACAAAATGGAGCAGTCCATCCGTCGAGACCGCAACGACCTTGATTTTCAGAACCATAAAATCAACACGACCGAGGGGCAGTTGGAAGCACAGCTCCGTCAGGCGAAGTTGAAGATGATCGAAGAGCGTGTCAACTCCAAGCAGGAAAAGCTCAACGAGATGAACGCCACCAAGATTGACTTGGAAAAGCGCCTTAATTCCTTGAAGGAAAAAGAAGCCCGCCGTGCGGCGCAAGATGCCGCCAAGGAAAAAATTGTGGTCGAAATGAAGGCTGCCGCCGAAGCTCGTGAAGATGTGGCTGAAAAATTGGACAAGGCCGCTGAGGAAATCAGCACAGCCAAGACCAAAGCTGCACCAAAGGCGGAAGCACCCAAGCAAGCTGAATCCATTTTGGGCGCTGTAGGTACCATGATGGGCGAATCTTTTGAAGACATCGTTGATACTGTGAAGGCAGTAGCCTCCGTCATTAGCGACAAAATCGAAGATGCCATCGAGGAAATGAAGGAGAACGTACACGAAGCCACCGCACCAGAAGCGGCAGAAACAGAAGCACCTGTTGCTGAAACTCCAGCGGAGGCTCCAGCCGCAGAACCTGCCGCTGAGACAACCGCAGAAGTAGAAGCAATAACAGAACCTATTGCCGAAGCACCAGCGGAAACTGCTGCACCAGCAAAATCCGACGAGGAAGAATAAGCCCTTATCAAGGCTTTTTCGATAAAACAAAAAAGCCCTGTGCCAAGTGCACGGGGCTTTTTTTGTATCGTCAAGCGCCAGTTTGGCGACCTGTGAAAATCACTTTTTCCGCATGGTCACATACACCACCAACTCCCGCATCGCAGTCCTGGCAGGCGAGTCAGGCATTTTTTCGAGAATGTCAAAAGCTGCGGCGCTGTAGCGCTCCATCGCTGCTTTTGCATATTCCAAGCCGCCGCTTCCTTGCACAAAACTGATGACCTCCTTGACTTTTTCCGGCTTGTCGCTGTGGCGTTTGATGAGGTTGATGATGCGGCTTTTCTCACTGCGGGCCGCATTTTCGAGGGCATAAATCAGGGGCAGCGTCAGTTTTTTCTCTTGAATATCAATGCCGAGCGGCTTGCCAACATCGTCCGTTCCAAAGTCGAAAAGGTCGTCCTTGATTTGAAAAGCGATGCCGAGGTTTTCCCCGAACTTCCGCATTTGTTCAATTACTTCCTCGTCTTTGGTGGTGGAGGCTGCACCAACACTGCAAGCAGCCGCAATGAGCGAGGCGGTTTTCTGGCGGATTACTTCGTAATAAATTCCCTCCTTGATGTCGAGTCGGCGGGCCTTTTCGAGTTGGAGCAACTCGCCTTCGCTCATGGCCTTCACCGCTTCGGAGATGATTTCCAATAGGCGGAATTCCTTGTTTTTTAGCGCCAGCAAAAGCCCCTGCGCAAACAGGTAATCGCCCACAAGCACGGCTACTTTGTTTTTCCAGAGGGCATTGATGGAGAAAAAACCACGGCGTTCTTCGGATTCGTCCACCACATCGTCGTGAACGAGAGTGGCGGTGTGCAGCAGTTCCACCATCGAGGCGGCGGTGTAAGTCGCCTCGGTCACGCCGCCACAAATTTGGGCACTGAGGAAGACAAACATGGGCCGTACTTGCTTGCCCTTCCGCCGAACGATGTAGTACATGATGCGATCCAGCAGCGGCACGTGGCTGCGCATGGCTCCCCGGAAGTGCTGCTCGAAACGGTCGAGCTCCTTCTCGATGGGCTTTTTTATCGTATCAATACTGGACATTTTTAGTTGGCAGTTGGACAGTTGGCAGTTGGCAGTCGGTGACTGCTTCCACAGCCTTGAGTACCAGTACCGAACTAATAAACTATTTAACAGGAGGGCAAAAGTAGTCTGAAACTTTGACAATCCTGATTTGCACCAACGAAACAGCCCCGACTGGATTTGGATGCCAGTCGGGGCTGTTATTTTGTTGCTCCGCAAAACTTTATTTGATAAAAACAGCCGCTCCAGCCCTTGCTGAAAAACTCTTAGAATCAGCCGGATTTATCAACGAAAAAAGGTTGTCCGTTACCCCAAAGATTTGAACCGTCCCAAGGTTAAAAGTAAAATTCAGACCGAAATTGTTGTAGCTGTCTGGCTGCTTGAAGGCATAAGTAGCACCCACATTTACCTGTTCGATGGGGCTGAAATTCACGCCAACGGCCAAGGACGAGTACGGCTCATCCCGGTAATTTTCATTGTAATACAAGCCGCTTAAAGTCCATTTTTCATTCATTTTGTAACGGGCACTGAGGTAAATCTTGCGGGTGAGCGTAGTGGTGTAGCTGCCGCTGGTTTCTTTCACTTTGAAAATCGCCTTGAGCGTGTCCAGCGCATCGCTGAAATTGACGGAATCGCCCGTCAGCGCACCAGAGAAATCGAGGCCATCGTATTGGTAGGTTTGGGTGGCTTCGTAATTGGTCACGTTGTCGTCCCAAGTAATTTTGCCAAGGTCGAGTACGCTGGCGGCGAGGTCGAGTTTGCCGAGTTCGGCGCGCAGGCCGAAGTCAAGCGCCATGCCGTTATTCTTGCTGAAAAACTTCTTGGCCGTCAGTTTTGCATATTTGAAATTCACGTTCACATCCTCAAATTCTTGGTAGTCAATCGTATTGGCGGAGTGCAAAATATAGTCGCCATTCAAGGTGATTTGGTAAACATCGGGGTCGGTGTAGAGGCTGGCCGAGTGGTGGTTTTTATCGGTCGCAGCTCCGGCGATGCCGCTCAGGAATTTGACATTTGCACCGAGCGTCACTGACCCAAGCTTGTAAGCCAAACCCGTCATAAGTTCATGATAACCAGTCAGTTCCACCTCATTCCCCAGCTCCACAGTCTGGCCGATGAACTGTGCATTGCCCTGCCAAACAAGCTGCGGCAGCGTTTTCGGGTACTTCAAAAAGGAGGTGTATTTCACCGTGTGGCCAATGCTGAGGTGCAGGTTGTTCAGTTTAAAACTCAAACTGAGCGAGGGAATTCCCAACTCGTTTCGGATGGAGTTTTGGGGCTGAAGATGGCCTATGAGTTTGTCAATGTCCACCACCGTTTTGCCGTTTTCCTTCGCAACGATTTGGTTGTAGGTCGGCCCATCGAAAGCGATGGCGCTGTAAATGCCAGGCAAGCCGATGGTCAGTTTTTTATCCTGCACGAAGGCCGGGTTCGTGGTGTTCGACTGCCAAACATGCGGCATGAAATGGAGGCCAAGTTCTTGCTGGGCGCTCATTTGCGAAGCGAAAAAAAGGAGGAGAAGGGTGATTAGTGATGGGTGATTGGTGATTGGGCAGCGGCCAATGCGTTGATTGTCAGTTTTTTGCATGCTGGATTTGTATTTTCGGTACAATTTCGATGTTTTTTTAAAAAGAAAAGGGGCTTCGAGTGCTTTTGTTCAAACTGCTCGAAGCCCCTTTGGGAGTATTTGCTGCGTAAAGTTTCACACTATCCCAAGCTGCGACCCAACTCGAAACTCATGGCTCGCAGCTCGAAGCTCCCTTTAAAACTCTGCTTGCCCAGCCGCACGTGGGAAGGCAATCACGTCACGGATATTGCTCATGCCCGTGATGAACTGCACCATCCGCTCGAAGCCAAGGCCAAAGCCGGCGTGTGGGCAGCCGCCAAATTTGCGCAGCTCCAAATACCACCAAAGCTCCTCTTCGTGGATGCCTTGGTCGTGGATGCGTTCGAGCAGCTTGCCGTGGCGCTCCTCCCGCTGCGAGCCACCGATGACCTCGCCGATGTACGGGAACAAGCAGTCCATCGCAGCAACGGTCTCCTTGCCAGCTTCAGTGCCATCGTTTTCCCGCATGTAAAATGCCTTGATGGCCTTCGGGTAATCCCGCACGAAGACGGGTTTTTGAAAATGCTTCTCGACGAGGTAGCGCTCGTGCTCGCTCTGGAGGTCCTTGCCCCACTGCACATCGAATTTGAACTTACCTTTTTTGAAGGTATTTGAATTGCGAAGAATTTCAACAGCCTCGGTGTAGGTGATGCGCTCGAAGTCATTGTCCACCACGAAGCGGAGCATGTCCACGAGGCCCATCGGGCGGCGGTCTTCCTGCTTCATGTTCTTTTCCTCGTCCTTGATGCGCTTGTCGAGGAAGGCGAGGTCGTCAGGGTAGTTGTCGAGGATGTGGCGGACGAGGGACTTCACGAAGTCCTCGGCCAGGTCCATGTTGTCGAAAATATCGTTGAAGGCGACCTCCGGCTCAATCATCCAGAACTCGGCCAAGTGGCGGGTCGTGAAGGACTGTTCGGCCCGGAAGGTGGGGCCGAAGGTGTAGATTTTGCCCAAAGCCAATGCGGCAATTTCGCCCTGCAACTGGCCGGAAACGGTCAGGTTCGTGCTTTTTCCGAAGAAATCCTGCTTGAAATCCACTTCGCCGGACTCGGTGCGGGGTGGGTTGTCGAAGTCGAGCGTCGTCACCCGGAACATCTCACCAGCACCCTCGGCATCGCTGCCCGTCACGATGGGCGTGTGCATGTAGTAGTAACCTTTGTCGTTGAAATATTTGTGGACGGCATAAGCCACGGCGTGGCGGATGCGGAAAACGGCGCTGAACGTCTGCGTCCTCATGCGGAAATGCGCTTTTTCCCGCAGGTACTCCATCGTCATGTTTTTCGGCTGAAGGTGGTAATCTTCTGGAACGCACTCGCCGAGCAGTTCGATGCTGTCGGCCATGAGCTCAACGGCTTGGCCTGCGCCCTGCGACTCGATGAGCTTGCCCGTGACCGAGATACAGGCGTGGAACTGGATTTTTTTCAAAAATTCCTCATCGAATTTTTCAAAATCAACCACGACTTGTAGCGTGTTGAACGAGGAGCCATCGTAGAGGGCGATGAAGCGGTTGGAGCGGAAGGAGCGGACCCAACCGGAGACTTTAACTTCGGCACCAATTTCTGGCTGGCGCAATATTTCTGTGATTTCAGTTCTTTTCATGTTCGGTTTGATTCTGACTTGTGGTCGCCCAATTTATTGGGCCGACCGTTTTCTTTATTCGGTCAGCCCAATAAATTGGGCGAC